>JBDRGA010000032.1:0-2582 GCA_043818175.1 Candidatus Woesearchaeota archaeon
GGAAGTAATCTGGATTGACCACCATGCCCAAACAGAGCAGGTTTCTTCACCTAGATTGACCGTAATAAATCCATTGTTGGAAGAAATGCCTCCATGGCCTACTTCGTACTGGGCGTATCAAGTTGTAAAAAGAGAAGTGTGGCTTGCAATGGTGGGTATAGCATATGACTGGATGTACATGAAAGAGATGAGCTTGTTATTGTCCAAAGAATATCCTAACCTCACTGACTTAAAGATAAAGGATCCTGCGAAGCAAAAGTTCGAAACGCCAATTGGAAAATTGAGCACGATAATACAATTCAACATGAAAGGCACGGCACAGGACGCCATGCAAAGCATAAAGATACTAACTAGAGTTGAATCACCTTATGAGATTCTTGAACAAAGCAGCGCAAGAGGAAGATTCATCCATAGGCGTTTCGATAAGCTGAACGCACAATACCAGAAGATACTGCAATCACTTGAAGTTTCAAGCGACCAACTTTATGTTTACGTTCTACAACCTGATTTGGCAATTGCATCTGAACTTGCCAACGAAGTAATGTACAATCACCCCACGAAGGAACTGGTGGTAGCAAAACCATATCTGGAAAGGTATTTCTGCAGCGTTAGAGGCGGTTCTAGGGACATAAGAATCCCAATGCTAGCAGCAATAGAAGGGCTTGACGCTTCCGGCGGAGGCCATGATAAAAGCTGTGGGCTGAACATAAAGCAGGAGGACTTCGAGGAGTTCTTGAAGAGGTTTAGGAAAGAGTTGTATGGGTGAGAGTCCGGGTGGGGCTACTTTATATATAAATCTTGGAGGATGTAATACGAGTTGAAGTCCCGCCATGGCTCGAAAATAGACTCTTAATTACCAAACCTATTTAAAAATATAAAGACTTCCACACTTATGAAAAAGAGAACGTTCATGGCAGGATTAGCACTTATCTCTGCAATTTCCTGTGCTAGCGAAGACAAGAACTTTTTTGCGAACCTGCCCGTAAAAGAAACGCCACATGTTACACTAAACATATCTCCAGATTTTCGCACAATAACTCACGCAAGCGAAGCACAAGGCATTGAAGACATCCAAAAAGAAATACTCAAAGACAGAGACGAGGAGGGATGGGCATACTTGCCTGAAAAACAAGTATGGGTTGAATTGGCCAAATCCAGTTTCAACGGCAGATATGATGATGGAAATCCCTTCCGAGCAGCAGAGTTCGACGAAGTTCTTACAACACAAGTCATGAGGGACAATGCCCATGTCATTATCTATCATAATCATCCATTGTTAGCAAGTGAATACAAAGAATACATAGATGCATCACTTGTACCATTCCGGCTAGATAACTCAGACACCACATTCAATAACGGCTTGAGAAGAGCTATGAATTACCAATTGCAAATGCCTTTAGCCATGCCATCTCTTGGAGATATTGCTTTCATGATTTTGCAAACATTGGAATTCAATAACCTTCATTCAGAAGGACAGTTTGAAGAGAAGATAGTAAGTTATCATGGAGTGACCACATTTGCACTTACTGATAAGGGTGTTAATACGTTCAGAGACGCATCTTCAGATGCATTATCCGCTTACGTATCAGCAAAACCAAGTTTTGGTACAGACTACTACAGACTCGCAAACGCAATACTAGAAACACCAAAAGCAGCTGGAGACACACTAGAAGCTATGATGTCTGACAGATTCATGACAGTAACCTTTGATGCCTTCAGACCAGATGAGCAAATGGGAGAATACAAAGCAAAATTCGGACCAAACCAGTAAGATAACAAAAATCATCGAGTCCTCTCAGATGCCCAAATTATATCACGTCCGGGTGGGGCTACCTATCCTTTTCTGACGCTCAGCAATATATAGCAATCTCGAACCACAACAATTATATATACAACAGATATACACCGTATATGAGCACTGAGATGATAACGATGAAGCTGGACAGCAGGTTCCTCAAGGAGATCGATGATGTCGTCAAGGCCGGCGCGTACCAGAGCAGGACTGAGTTCATAAGGAATGCCCTGAGAGAGAAAGTCGACGAGGCAAAGCTGAAGGAAGCAATGCGCAGCATAGCCCATTTGCGAGGAGCTGCAAAGACAAAGACAACTGAAGAGGAATACGAGCGCCACAGAGAAGAAGCGTTCGAAGAGATAAGCAGAAGACTCAAACGAGTTCCTCGGGTTTAAAGTGTCTCGCTATATCATCAAGCAGTTTGAAATGCCTGTCCCGAGTCACTAGGATTAGATTGTTATCCCTTGCAAGAATTGCATGGAGAACATCACCTCTTGGAACGTTTCGAACCATGGCCAGTTCTTGAGCCCATTCTCTTTGATGCCTGTCGATGTGTATTCTATTTAGAATCTTCTCAAAAGGAGCGAACAGACTAGTTATCTCATCGTTAGAATACTTGCTTTGTAATTTCACAAAAAGCAGTTCCGATACTGCGATGGAATCACCGCCGGCAAGAATGTTCATCAACAATTTCAAGCCATAATCGCCAAGAGGCTCACCTTCATAGCCACCCCTGTTTTCGCGAATATCCATCCAAATTGACGTGTCAAGATAGAAGGTTTGCAGGAGT
>JBDRGA010000033.1:0-32351 GCA_043818175.1 Candidatus Woesearchaeota archaeon
TATCTAGTTGGATAGGGGCTGGCGCTTTATGCATTCAAACGCCAATTCCGCAATATATTCTTCGTAAGTCATGGTGCTATTGCCTCCACTACAACTGTACCGTTGCATTGTCCTGCTGGATTTTCGTCCAAAGGAATCTCCAATTGCCAGTACGTGGTGTTTGTTACTGCCATTGAATCATTGGTCTGCTGAATCACTGTGAGTGCAGTCACCTGAGTTGCAGTAGTTGCAAGTACTTGTTTCGACCCAAAGTCCACTGGTGTCAGTGAGAAGTGCTGATTCCCGATGCTTATGTTTCCGTAATCACAAACCATGCTCAAATCGTCCAATTCGGCCTCGCCATACCCGAGGACGGTTATGTTGATGTCTCTGTTGCCAAAATTGGTGATGTTAAGAGTTTCGTTGTTGCTTATGTCTCCTACAGCCATGTTTCCATAATCTATGGTGGGTGTTACGTTTATTGCATAGAGTGGGTCAATTGTAGACGTATTTGAAAGAGAGCCTGTGAATGCTTGTTGGTCAATTGTACTTGCGTTGCAAGTCCATGTTCCATTGTTTGCATAATAAAACACATCAAAAATGCAGGTATAGTTTGCTGTGTTCAGACCATCATCGGCTACCTGGCTGCAGGTGTCGTTGGTGTAGTGGTTGTTGTTATCATTAGGGTCTGTAACAGTCACAGAGCTGTGGAAAAACGTGGCGTTGACGTTTGCGATGTCAGCGACGCTATTATAGTCTGTTACGGTTACATTGCAGAGTATTTGGCGTGTCCCTCCTTGTGATAGTGTAAGCGTTGCGAATGCTCCCACATTTTCATCTATTGTCACTCGCGTTATAAATGGTGCAGAATTTGTTATGTTGACCAGTGTGGTGACATTTTCAGGGTCGTATGAGCTGACTATTCCAGGCAGTAATGCGCTTAACAGTGCAAGGCAAAGAACGATGCCCAGCACCAGTATCAATGTTCCTGTCTGGAATTCAGTTTTCATGTTTGTTCAACCAAGTTCTACCCAGAAAAAGTACTGGGTGGGGGTTGTCGTTGATTTGTTCTGTGCTACGATTGTCTGGAAGTCGAACGAATTATCATTGCTTTGGTATCCGTCGCTGTCGTCTGCAATTATCGTTGTATAAATAAGATTTGATGCGTCATCTTGCAGAAGCACGCTGGTGAAATCATTGCTTGTTCCGGCACCCTGAGATGCATCATCAACGTATGTATATAGTGCTTGGCATGAGCTCTGTGTTATGTTCGTTGTTCCTACAAGGAAACTTGCATGTTGGGCCTGGTCGAATGTGTTGTTAATGTTGTCTATATCTGTTGAGCTGAATCCCATTGAAGTCTGCTCTGTTCCAATTGTGGTTCCATTGGCACATTTCATGCCTGAGAAAGTGGTAGAGGAACTTCGGGTTATGAAAATTTCGCCGGTCATGCTAGCGAATGCCCAATTGTATATTGTGTCGTCATTTGCATCATCCAATGTGAGGGTTCCAGTGATGTTTCCTATGTAACCCTTCCAGTTTGCATCCTGCTGGTCGAGATTCATAGTTATAGTATGGATTGCTGCTCCCGCATCAGATCTGTTCGCCGGAACACTGTTGTCCGCGGAGGAATTTCCAATATATGTGATGTCGGGTCCCTGCGGCGTGGCGCCCGCGAGTGCCGCGAGGGCGCCGGCGAGCACCACAACTAGGATGCTAAGGCTTATGCCGGTTGTGGTGTTGTTGTGTTTCATGTGTTCCTCCTTCATTGACAAAAAAGGAAAAAAAATGTCGTGGTTGTCTTTCTTTTTTCCTCCTTAGCTCAGTTGTACGAAAAAGTAGTACTGAGTCGTTGTTAGTGTTGTGTCGGTTGGGATGAGCATCTCGAAGTCAGATGTGCCTCCGTTGAATGCTGTGCTGTCCTGACCAATTATCGTTGCGAATACGGTGGTGGCGCTTGTGGTGTCATAGAGCAATACTTCATCCCAGACAGCGTCCTGTGATCCTGAGCTGCCATATGCATTCGTTGTATAGCTGCAATCGTCTGCAATGAAGTCAGTCTCACCAATGCTGAATGCATCATGAGTTGTCTTGGTGAACGTCTCATTGATTCCATCAGATTTGAGGTCTCCTATTGTGAGTGCCGCCTCTTCTGCAGTTACATGAGTTACATTCGCGCATTCAACAGTTGCCCAGGTTGGTGATGCTGCTCTGCTTGCGAATATTTCTCCAGTTGGACTTGCTGTAGACCAATTGTAGAATGTGTTGTTGCTGGCATCATCCAATGTTATTGTGCCTGTGATGTTTCCGAAGTATCCCTGCCATACATCAGTTACGGACAGTCCATGTATGTTTACTGCTGTGACGTTGCCTGCCTGGGCATTTAATGATTGGGAGGGCAAATTCGTATCCCTTGTTTGACCCGGACTTTCTGTTAGTGTCTGGGGCGACAATGGGTCTGCGCTCGCAATCCCTGCTGCCAAAGCCGCGACAACCAGTATCGCCACTGTCATTACTATAAATCCGTTTCTCTCTGACCCTTTCATTTTGGTTTCCTCCGTGTAGTGTGCTTGTTATTTTCCTCCTTTCCCGCTGAATATGCTGGAAGGATCGTGAATGATGCTGTAATCTGCTGCGTGAAGCTTCGATGCCTCTTTGGCAGTCTTTATTGTGAGAGTGATTCCCTTGCCTGCTTTAGCAGTCAAGGTCTGTTTTGTGCCCGCGTCATCAGTGGCGATAATCAGACTGTTTCCTGCAATGTCCTTTTTGTCGATTAGAATAAGTGAAATGTTTGGAATGTGACGTCTTATTTCTATGATGTACTCTTCAATGGCCTTTACTGTTGTTGCAGGAGCCATTAGCCAGCAGCCAAGCATGCATTGTCTGAAAGGGTCCAGGTTCATCCAGCCCTTTTCAACGAAGCTCGTCCCTGCTCCAATGACATATGCCCTTTCGTTTGCGATTCTGTATTTTATGCGTGGCTGGCCTCTATCCCGATTAGATATTCGTTCTGATGTAACGATGCCGGCCATCTCCAGAAGTCGTAATTGTTGAGAAATGTTCGCAACTGACGTTTTTGATTCCTGGGCCAATTCTATTGGTGATTTAGGATTCGAGCCGAGGCTCTTCAGAATATCCCACTTGCTCCCTGTAAATAGGGTCTCTTGGTCCATGTTGTCAGTGTCGTCTCTGTGCCTGGGTCTCCACGACCACAAGCCGTCGCTAGTATACGCTTTTGTATCTTAGAATCATGCCTGAAGGTACTTATTTAAATACTTTTCTATACTACTGTAACTACTTATCTATCTACATAAAGTAATTCAAAAAATAATTAATCAGTGAAATATGGCAAGTTCACGTCATCAACCAAGTTCAACCCAGAAGTAATACGGTGAAGGTCCGGCGAGCTCGCTCTCTGCCACAATCATCTGGAAGTCAAACTGGTCGTTATTGTATCCTGACTGATCATCCTCGAGCAGAGAGGTGTATACTATGCTTGAGCCTGCTGTGATAAGCACTTCCTGGAAATCCGCGTTTTCTGTTGGTGCCTGCGGCGCTCCGTTAACGTAAGTGGCTATTGATGGGCAGTCGCTTGCAGTTATGTTTGTAGTGCCTACGAGGAAACTTCGGTGTACCGTTTGGTTGAATGTTCTGTTTATGCTGTCTTCTCTTGGTGTTCCTGGATTCAAATCTGTGTCCTCTTGCACCATTTCGGCAGGGGTGGAGCAGGCTACGCTACTGAAGCTGACGCTGCCATTTCTGGAAGCGTACACTTCTCCAGTTATCGTTGCAAGTTCCCAGTCGTAAATGCTATATCCTGAGGCGTCGTCCAACGTGAATTTGCCTGTTATGTTACCAACGTAGGCCTTCCATCTTCCAGTCTGTGTCGAACCGTTCAGAAGGAGTGTTGTGAAACTGCCGCCTGCGGTTGTTATGCTGGCAGCTTCTGCTGCAGTTGGAGTTTCAGTGCTGTTGTACGTTATGGTTGGACCCTGAGGAGCTGCAAATGCCATGCCCACAAAGAGAACGGCCAATAGAATGAGGGTGGTTGTCTTCATTGCATGCCACCCCTCTTCTTTTTTGCACGGTGCCAGCACGTATTTGTGGTTCTTGGGTCTAGAACAAGCAATTTGGCAATGTCGATGTTTCGCATTCCATGGCTTCTAAGATGAGAAATAACGTGCTCAAGAATGCTTAGTTTTCTGTTATGGAAAATGATGAGTGGAACCTGCAAACCAGAAGATGTTTTGTTTGTAACTTGGTATTTTGATTCGGGGTCTGCTTTGATAGCTTCGCTAAGGGCGTCGTGGATTGTTCTGGGATCGCGATTAAGGAGAATTCCAATTTGTCTGTTGCTGAAGTTCTGGCTCTGCAGGTGCAGACAGAGTGCTTGTAGGGGTGCGAGTTTTGTAGAAAAAATGTCTATTGGAATTTCTGAAGTGGATTTTCTCGTCTTTAAATCACTGTACGTGGGCTCGGAGAAATCATCTGTGTTGTATGTGGTGGAGAACCCGTTGGAGTCGTGTGCGTATGTTATTTCAGTCAGTTCCAGAACGTACTGCTTGCTCACGACCCGCTCACAATGGTATTTGTGGGATGGTCATATATAAATGTGGTGGTATTTGTGGGATAAATATCCTACAAAGCAAGGGTATTGGGGTATTTGTAGGATTACTTGGCTGGACGAAAATAGAAGAGTATACTAGCAGGATATTGAGCCAGTACGATGCAGACTGAAGATAAGAAAAATAATGTTGAGTCCTATCCGAGCTCGACAAAGAAGAAGTAAGTAGCGTCGGGTGCTGTGGAACTCGCGTTTTCAGCTACGATTGCCTGGAAATCGTATGTCTGTCCTGGATCGTAACCCATCTCGTCTGCTTCTATTATTGTGGTATATATGAGGTTAGAGCCATCTGAAAGGAGTACTTCTTGGAATGGATTTGATAAGTCTCCTGTTTGCTTCGAATCGTTGACGTACGTATATGCTGTCTGGCAACTGCTTTCTGTCATGTTGAGCGTGCCCACAAGGAAACTGGCATGAATAGTCTCGTTGAATGTCTTGTTAATGTTGTCGACGGCAGTTGGTTGCATAAGGAAACTGCTCTGTTCTGTGAGTATATGTGTCGCGTTGCTGCAATTTATAGATCCCCAGGACACTGAACTGTCACGTGTAATGTATACTTCCCCTGTGGGAGCTGCAAGTGTCCAATCATAAATAGTGTACCCGTTTGCGTCATCCAATGTAAGGAGGCCAGTTATGTTTCCTACGTATGCCTTCCACATCTGGTCCTGGAGTATTGCGGAGATTGATATGGTGTGGATTGCGCCTCCAGAATCTGTTCTGTTTGCAGGGGTTGAAGTATCGAGGCTGCTGTTGCCAATGTACGTTAGATCGGGACCGCCTGGCTCCGCACTTGACATTCTGATAAGCGACGCTGCGAACAGAATGATAAGTGCAGAGATGATAATTCGTTGGGTGGTTGCCATTTTGTTTGGGGTCGGCGGTTTTGTTGTTGTTCTTGTTGTTATTGGTTGATGTAATAAAAAATGTAATAAAAAATTGAATTTCCAGGTCTTAGCTTAATTCAACCCAGAAGTAATACGTCGTGCTGGTGTCGTCTCCCATAGAGCCATCTTCGGCCACTAACATCTGGAAGTCGTGCGCAAAGCCATCAAAGCCAATGATGTCTGTGGTATTCTCGACTTCAGCATCTATGTTGTCGTTTTCTATTATTGTCGTGTAAATCATGCTCACAGTGTCAGTCAGCAGTACTTCGTAGAAGTAAGTTGTCTGGTACGCGCCATTGATGTATGTGTGGGTTGTCCAGCATGTGTTCTGCGTGACGTTGTACGTTCCAACAACAAGCTCTGGATGAGTTGTTATGTTGAACGTTTCGTCAATACCGTCAACTCCGTTTGAGGCCATTCCATATCTTGACTCTTCAATTGTGAGGTTTGTGCCGCCTGCCTGCGTTTGATCCCAGCAGTCGATGTCTGCCCAGGTTATCGCGGATGCGAGGCTCGCGTAGATTTCTCCCTGGGGTTCTGCATCAGACCAGTCGTACATAGTGTTGTCGTCAGCGTCATCCAAGGTTATTGTACCGGTTACGTTTCCGAAGTAGCCCTGCCAGAACTTGGTTACGCCCGTACCCACAATTTGGAGTTCGGTGACGTTTCCAGCTTCAGCTTCTTCACTTTGACTTGCGTAGTAAGATGTGTTCAGGCGCGCATCTGAAAGCCTGTTAAGAGTCGTTGGGGGTAATGGGTCTGTGTTCGCTGCTGCAACGAGCGCTGCCATGACCGCGAGCGCGGCGCTGGCGACGACGAGCAGGGCGAAGATTCGTGCGTTGTTGTTCATGGCATTCACCTTTCGTTTTTTCGTCTGTTTGGAATGGTATACGAGTACACACCATACCAGTTTGGTATACAAATACGTATACTCGTATATAAAGGTTTCGGTGAAGGATGGGATAAATTCAGATTGAATAGACGAGAAAAGTAAATCTATATGGATGTAAGAACGTCAATCATTGCTTCCCTGGACATTGCAATCTGTACTTTAGAAGCAACGTCTTCATCCTGTATAACTGTGCGAATCCATGTAGCAAAATCATTCCTTGACTCAGTCACATGGAAAGAAAAAGTAGCGTCACTCATTGTGCGCAGGGCAACAAGAAGCTCAAGTAGAGATCTTATGCGCGCGTTTGTATGCAGAACGAATGCTTTTTCCTCTGGAGCGGAGATTTCGAGGCGTTCAGCCATTTTGGCCTGCTTGAGGAGTTTTTGCACATCAGTTATCTTAGCTGCAATACTCTGCTCCTTTTCAATGATTGCCTGCTCCGCCTCCTCCATCCTGTCCTTCGCCGAAATCCACTCTGCCTCAAGGTCCTTAAGTTCAGACATCTGAGTCGCAACAGCATCATGAATATCTCCAATACGAAAGTAGAACGGCTTTCCATCATCTTTGGAGTAATGGAATTGCTTCATCTTGCTCACGATTGCCTGAGCGTCAAGTCCTGTGTGTCCATGCTCCTGTAATGCTGCCTCTGTCTCGTGAAAGAAACCGTATTGGAAGCCTTTTGGTTCGTTGTTGTCAAGGACTACCTGTTTTTCAGAACCTCCAATATGCGAAAAAGCTGCTTCAAACGATTTTATCTCGTCCTGTGATGGTTCTTCGTGAACGGGCCTTGCACGAACAACGGGACTTGGTTGCGGAAGAGTGGGGAATTGCATCTTTGGAACGGGAACACTATGTTGCCTTTCAAGAACCTCGCTTGCGGGCTCAGGAAGCTTCATGCTCTGAGACCTTTCCTGCGTTTCCTGCGGCTTTTTTAGCCTCGATTTCAATGAGTCAAGCATTCTTCCCTCCCATGTACCTGCTGGTTCTGCATTTATATATCTTATGTTCACCGCAGTTCAACATAAATGTCAAGCATGGTACCTGGGCCTTTGTATTGTCTAATAAGTGCAGGAACCTTAGCTTCGTAGTCGTATGTTCCGTACATACTTGTTGTATTCTGGCTTACTTTGGTCACGAACACTATATCTTCTTTATCGCCTATTGTGAATTCGGTGTCAAATGAATCATCATCATCCATGTCCCACAGTATACCTGTAACAAAGGAACTGCCTTGTGAACTTGATATTATTGGAACATTTAGTATTGTTTCACCGTATATGTTGAAAGTGTCAGTTGCCTTTGGTGTACCTGAGTTGGTCCAAGTCTTTGTTATTGAATCATTGAACCCAGACATTCCCAATAATGTGTCTAGATCTGAGAAATCATTAGTTGTACTAATACCATTAATGTTTCTTCCAAGAGCCTGTAATGTGATAAAGTTCACGTCAGAACCATGATCTGCAAAATACACAGTTCCAGTTAAGCCCGTGTCCTTGAAAAAGTTGATTAAAGTATCGTTATTGTTAGAATCCAGTATTATGTTGTTTGTCACGTTACCCAGAACGGTCTGGTAGGCAGTAACGTGGAGTGTGGAATTAGCTTCGTTATTATCCTCGTAAGATTCAGTAATGTTGTCAAGACTGTCAACCTGAACAAATATGTTTTGAGGCCCTATTCTTCCCGTGAACGAGACATTCACTGTCTTGTTGCTTCCGTATGCCAGATTTGTGATTGTCTGGTCAGTGCCAATTTGATTGGCTGGAAGAATACTGCCATTGAAGAACCTAACAACAAAGAATTCAGCTTCAGATAGTCCTTCATTGAATACGTTTGCTGAACCAACTACATTATCATCCTCTATTGGTGATTCCGGAGAAAACGCAATATTGCCTGAGGTTACAACCAGGTCAGGCGGTGTTATGTTCAACGTGTGGTTATGGTCGTGCCAGCCAATGTTTTCTGCTATGTCTACACACATCACGTTCCAGGTGAAGAACCCAGGACCTATCAGGACAGGTCCGATAGTGTTCTCAACAGCATTTGTTGGGTTGATATCAGTTATGTTGGTAGCCCACGAACCGCTAAAATCACCATATAGAGTACAATTTTCAAGATTCACATCACTGGGTGTGTAGTTGAAGTTGAAACTGCCTGCTCCGACCTGTGCCCCTGACTCGGGATAATCGAGAATTACTAAGGGTGGTGAACGGTCTTCTGTGTATTGAAGTCTCACTGCAACAAAATCAGACCCGAATGGAATACTGTTCGCAGTTCCCGTATAGTAGAAATTTGCTCTTAATCTCAATCCTGCATTAATCTGAATTCTTGTGGGATAGGAAGCGAAATTACAGTATACATCATCAGGAGCTACGGTTGTTGAGCTTACGAATGCCCTTGAGCAGATGGTCTGCCATATAGTTCCATTCTGCCATTGTATGCTGAACGAACCCTCGCTTGTGGTTTGGTATTTTTCCCACGTCACATTAAGAATGTTAATTGTTGCTCCGAGGGGGATGCTTGTTGTGGAAACATTCACGTAAACGAAATTGTCTCTTACAGGTGTTTTAAGCAACGTTCCATGCGAATCATAACCATTATTGCTCGTATTAATATTGCTTACAGTACAACCATCACTGTCCGAACACGCTTTAGGAAGAAGGACCCTGTTGTACGTGGGGTTGTTGACCGTTAAGAATCTCGTTTTGCTGTTGCCTGTTCTGTACGCACCATCAATGCAAGAAACGTACCACGCGTAGTTTCCATCTGCCAATGATTTCGTGAATGTATATGTTGTGTCCTTTGAAGGGGAAGTATGTGTGTCGTTGTATGTTCCGTTTATGTAGAGTGAACAGTTAGCTATAGTATTTGAATCACTTACATTGTACTTGAAGGCAACGCTGTCCAAGATTTCAGTTGACTGATTTGCTGGGCTTATGAGATTCACTTGAGGATTCTTGGTGTCGTTTACAGTGACAAACCATGTCTCAGTTGATGCTGTGTAATTCGTGTTTCCTGCATAGCTTGCAGATATGTTGTAATAGCCAGGAACTGAGAAGTTGTACATTGATGTACGTGGAGTTGCGCCCGTTACCAGAATTGTTCCATCTTTTCTTATCGTCACTGTTCCAGTGGTTGGTGTTGTCATCCTTGCCGTGAGGTTTACTATTTTTGATTCGTTCACTGACTTGCTTGCTCTTGTTCCATCAACATACAAGTCAACGTCGCCTGCTGCCTTCGCTATGCTATAAGCGTATTGGGATGTCTTGTTCAGGTTTTGTGCCGTGTCGTTTGCATACCATCTGTACACATAGTTGCCAGCAGAAAGCCCCGAAATAGAATATTCTAGGTAATAGTAATTGCCGCCGAGAGGCGTGGTTGTTGTCGGAGTATTGTTTCCAAGTGCGTGCGTTAAATTGTTCTCAAACCTTCCTTTGTCAAAATGAAGGTCGTATATTGTGGTGTTGAACTTGTATGTTTGACTGGGTGAGAACGTTACGCCGCTTGATGGATTCGCGTTGATATTGGAGAATGCAGGTTTTACTGTATCAACAGTAAAAGACCTTGAAGTTGTAGTGTAAGAGTTGAGTGCTTTGTCGTAAGCCGTAACTCTCCAATAATATGTTCCATCTGAAAGACTACCTGTTGTATAGTATAGCTGACTTATGCTTGTGACGTAATATGTATACATTGGGCTGGAGAAATCTGAGTTATCATCTATTACAATTGTATAGTTTTTGAAGTTTGTATCTGCTGTTGTTGTCCAGTTCAAGGCAATTGATGCGCTTGATAGAATCTTTCCATTGGTTGGATTTGTCAGTGAGAAAGCTGCGGGAGGAGTTACGTCAACTGTGAAATTTCGCGTGCTTGTCTGGGCAAAATTATGATCTGTACTGTTGTCGTAGCAGGAAACTTTCCAAGTATGATATCCTATGGTAAATGTGCGTACGAAGAAATTGTCCATGTTGTTCTCTACAGCCGTATCCGTGCCGTTCGCAGCACCATCTCGGGTGAGTGAACAGTTTTCAATGCCTGTCGCATCCTGCACAGTATAATTTAACGTTAGAGAAGAGGTGTTGACGAACGCCGCAGGCAAGGGCCTGTTAAGGACAATGTTTGGCGGGCTAGTGTCAACTGTAACAGAAACCGTGATAAATCTATGTGCACTGGCTAAAGTGTTTCCGGGTGTGTCCGTGCAGGATATCCACCATTCGTAATATCCGTTTGAAAGGAACTCGCTGAATTCCTGGGGTATCGTCTCAGCAATTATTGGGTCTGTCTGTTTGACTGAACCATTCACGATAAGCTGACATTGACTAACGCCTGAAAGTATGTCTGTTGTATTGTATGTGAAGACGATGGTGTTTGTTGTCGTGTTGGTGATGCCATCATCTGGTTTTTGAAGGTCGATTGTTGGACCTGTATTATCTGTTGTGTACGTAAAGTTCTGCGAAGAGTATTTCAGGCGTCCTGCTTTATCGTAGGCAATTACTCTCCAATTCCATATTTTGTCCGCGCCCAGTAATTCTCCTCCTCCAATAGTATATGTTGACGAACTTGCGGGACCCACAACTGAATAAGTGTGGTCGATGCTTGTGAACAATGGACTGTCGTCGAACTGGATGGTATAATTATGGAAGTTTGTATCTGATGAATCCTGCCAGTCCAATGTGGGTGTTAGCGAGGTACTTATAGTTGATGTAGCTGGTGTGAGAAGAGAGAATGCTGCAGGATTTATAGTATCTGTTGTGTACGTGTACGTCTGGCTTGTTGAAGTTTGACCTGCGAGGTCCTTCGCGATGACACGCCAATAGTGCACTGTGTTGCTTGTGAGAATGGTCCCGAAGGTGTATGTATTAGTTGTTCTGCTTGATATAACCTGTGTTTTGTCTGGCGAACCGAAGGCAGGGTCAGTATCAGTTTGCAATGTGTAATTTCCGAAGTTGGTCTCGGTAACAATAGACCAGTTGAATGTCGGATTAAGGTTTGAGCTGAACGTGTTGTTTAATGGCCTTTGCAAACTGGGAGTTGTGGGGTAAACTGTATCGACGTACACCGTTCTGGTTGGCGAGCCAGTGCCTACATTTCCTGTGGTGTCTGTGCAATTTACAGTCCATGTGTGTGTGCCATCTGTTAACGTTGATGTTATGCTATTTTGCACTCCTTTTGTTATAGGTGTACTGTTGAAAGCATTAAGAGCTCCATCGAGCACCAATCTACAGGACGCAATGACTCTGTTGTCATTTGGTGTGTAGTAAAAAGTAACAGAACTAGCTGTCTTCCAAGCTCCCGTTATTGGTGTGTTAAGAGTAACGGTGGGTGCGACAATGTCAACTTCAGTATAATCTATAGTGCATTCCAGGTCATCTATGTATATTAAGTCTGGACCTCCTCCATCGTTGTTTATTACATAGAGTATCAAGTTGGGTACGTCAGTTATCTGGAATTGTGCAGATAAATGTACATTGTTTGCATAAACTGTAGTATCTACACCCACGCTTTGAGGCACGGTAGCACTGCCCAGAATATTACCACCCAGACTATCCCTCACCTGAAACGTACCCGCCGGGCTTATTGAGTCCGAACGATATACTAACTTACAGTCAATGTCATTGACGGATTCGATGGATTGGCTGGTGCTGGACAACTTGGCTGTCAATTGTTGATTTTTTGAGATGGAGACATAATTAGTGTCATCCGTGCTTATGTAGCCGACTTGTGCTGACGTAAGGGCTGAACCGGCTGCGACGGTGTTAGCGTGCACAATAGGATTCAATGTTTCAATCGGGTCAACGGCGAGAAGCCATTGTCTTGGTTCAATGTATTCTTCAGAGTCATATGTTATTTTAACAGGACCAAGATAAATCAACTCAGGTGTCCTCAATGGAGATCTTGCCGTGTAAGAAACACGCCTGCCTGATTCGAGTCCTGTCCACGTTATTTTTGTACCATCTTCAGAGATGATGCCTTCATTGGCATCAATCACCAGCAGGTCTGAAGGAATGGTTTCTGTCAGGTTGAATGGTCCATACCCTGCGAGTCGCGTTACCGTAATTTCGGTTGTGAAGTTTTCACGCCAGGGGTCAGTAGTCATTGGGCTTGAGCGCTGAATTTCGAATGGATAGCTTGATTGCACCAGGAAATCTGAACTCAGGCTGCTATTCACGTTGAATCCATAGGCAGAAACATCAATTGAATATGTTCCTTCGATTGATGTACCAGAATACGTTGTTCCATATATTCCTCTTTCAAGGTAGTTTATGCTTCCTCCCAATGTGCTAAACCTCTGTATGGTTCCATCTGAAGCAGTGACCAATATAGTAACATCAGCCTGGGCTGAGAGGTGTCCGTCTTTATCCAATACCGCCACAAAAATAATCACAGGATCGTTAGGATGATACACAGACTTGTCTGTGTTTATCGTAGCAAGGCCTGTTTCCATGTATACTGTAGTTTCCAGTGGCAGAGCTACAGTGTATTCTGCTCCTGGAGTAATGTTTCTGACGAACTGCCAATTGCCAACGCATAACTCGTGGTATGAATCCCATTCTGTGCACGAATATAGTTTGTTTCCCTTTGCTCTTGCAGTAAACACTCCTGTGTCTGGTTCTGGACTCTGTTCCAATAAATACGCCTGCAAAACCTGTTGTCCTTCAACACTTAATCTGGGAGTGTTCAGTCGATGAACGCCTGCTTTAATTGGCAGATTCGAGTTGTCTAGAATTATTCTTGTCACAGGAGTGTCTTGCGTTTTAGCATCTGATAATTTCTGAATTTGAGTCTTGCTTGCATCATTAGTGTCACTTTCTGATTCATGCACTGAGAAATTGATGGTGGAAATTGCTGTTTCAGTGTCTGTGAATATTCCTGCCGTAAAATTTCCAACAGATCTGGGCACAAATGTTATCGAGTCGTTTATCATGCCAAGATATTGATATGTATCTTGCCCGTGGATTATTCGAAGTTCCATGTTATCCTGCATATCTGTTATGGAAAGTACTACTTTGTCACCCAAATTGAATGTTGAAGAGTTTATGCTGATTGAAGGAAGAGCAATGACTAGTGGAATCGTAATAATAAGCATCAAGATTATTATTGCCCTTCTCATTTTATCTCCGTGTAGAACGAGACAGTGCTCGTGCCACCTGTGTAATCTCTCAATGTTGCAGGTACTTTCAGTTCATAATCATACGTACCATATCCACCTGTTTGTTCTTCATTCATTTGGGTGATGAATATCACGTCTTGCGTGCCATTATATTCAACACCACCATCGCTAGTATCCCATAAAATACCTGTCCTGAAATTAGTGGTGTTCGTGCTGTTGACTGTGGGCACATCAGATAATGTGGTTCCGAATACTGCGAATGATTGTGTGAAAATTGGAAGGCCTGAGGATGTCCACGTTTTGTTGATACTGTCCATGAATGAAGAACTGTTCAGTTGTGTATCCAGGTCTGCGAAGTCGTCTAAGTGATACGTGTCAGATGTATCTCTTCCCAATGCTTTCAGAGACAGGAAATCAGGGCTGCTGTCTGTGTCAGCAACGAAGATGTTAGAGCCTGTGCTATTAGAAACATTCCATGTGAAAAGGTCTCCGTAAAGCGCATCAGCAACTTCAAGCTGGCTGTTTGCCTGACCTGCGACAATCTCGTAATGACCAACCTGCAAAGTTGCGTTGTATTCATTGTTGGATTCGTTTGATTCCAGAATAGTTCCGTTGCTGGCAATTGGAGGGTCAACCCTTACCACAATAAGATTGGTTCCTATGTGTGTGGTGTAAGTAACATTGACAATTATTGAGTCGGTCACATTAAGATCATCAATTGTTCTGTTGGGAAGTATCTGACTTCCCCCCGACTCAGGATATCCACTGAAAAACTGCACTGTGATATTGGATGTATCGAGTTTCCCCATGTTTGAAACATTGGCAAAGACAGTTATGCTCTGTCCTTCTATTGGAAGATTATCGCTGAACGTGACGTTAAGCACAATCAAATCTGGAGATTCAACATTGAATGTCCAAGTTGAACTTTGTCTTTTGTTGCCAGCAAGATCTATACAAGTAGCGTTCCAATAATGTGCTCCAGATGAAAGTCCAGTAACTGTTTTGTTAGAGGTGGAATCATTATTGACTGTGAAGTTGGTTCGTATTACACTTCCATCCAAGGTCAGATTACAAGTCATTGGGTCGGACATGGCATCAGTTACTGTAAAGTTCAGTTCTGTTGTTCTTGTTGTCAAGTTCGCGTTATTTTCTGGATATAGAAGGGTTACATTAGGTGCAACGGTATCTACGTATATAGTTAAGGTGGAGCTGTTCCTGTAGTTTCCGGCATCATCAAATGCCTCAATAATTACTAAGTGTGTTCCGTTGGTGAGTGCTGAAAGGGTTTCAGAAGTGCTGAAGTCATTTGACACGGAACCTTCAATATCTGGAGATCCATCGACAAAGATTGTGTAGTTTAATGTCTGGTCAAAGTCGTCAGTTATGTTGAAGTAAATGGTAGGCGTGGCTGTGTTGAACCAACTCTGATTCTGAGTCTCGAATACAGGGTATGGTGCGAGCATATCCACAGTCAAGTTTCTTGTGCCATTAATCGCGTACATCTGGAATATGCTGCTATCGTAACATTGTATTGCCCATGAAAGCTGACGTCCCTGGCTGAAATACACGGTGAAGTTGCTAACTCCATTATTGGTTAATTCGGCACTTGTTTTTGTATCATTTATCTGGCCATCAAATAGGATGCTACAGTTCTGGAGTCCTGTTTCATCACTTGCGTTGAATGTGAAGAGGACTGTGCTGTTGTTTGTTACGGTGATATCCGGGGGACTCAATAATGATATAGTTGGCGCGATGTAAATTCCAAATGTCCTCGTGTCACTGACATTATTGTTGCCTGCTTCATCAAAACAGGTCGCGTTCCACGCGTGAATTCCTTCAATCAAATTAGTGGCTGTGTAAGAGCGGATAGAGCCGTTCGTCACGTTGTACGTGTCAACAATTGAAGCGTCGAGCGTGAGATTACAGAGCAGTATTGGGTCAAGGTTATCAGTAACTGTGTAGTTCAATTGTGTTGACCTAGTGCCTGTAATGTTCGCAAAGTCGCTAGGATAGAAAAGAGTAACATTTGGAGCTATCTGGTCTACATAAATTGTAATTGGAGTGCTGTTTACGTAGTTACCTGCTTCGTCCCATGCTTCCAGAAGCAAAACATATGTTCCATTGACCAATGATCCTATTGTCGTGTTGGTCCATGAACCGTTAATTGCAGTTCCATTTCTGTGAGATGCTCCATCCAGGTAAAGAGTCCAGTTCAACAAACTGTCTTGTGCATCGGTTATCGTGAAATTAATGTTTGGTGTGGGGGTATTGAAGTATGTCTTGTTTCCAGTATTGAAGTAAGGATATGGTGCGGTAGTGTCAACACGAATGATTACGGGAGTGCTATCCTTGATTCTTCCAAGACCATCTGTAGCACGCACAACGATGCTTCGGTTTCCATCCGAGAGGGTAGAGAGATTCAATAAGTGTGCCGTGCCGTCAGTCTCTGTTCCCGATTGTCCATTTGGCGAACCGTCGACCCTTATACTCCAAGATATACTTCCTCCTGTGTCATCTGCAAGTGTGAAGTTAATCAGAGGCGTGTTGTCGTTTGTGAAAGTAAGAGTTGGCGGCGAAGTTATTATACTGCTAAGTACACTTATGTTGGCTGACGCGTTATTGTTCGACTCGTTAAGTTCGCCAATTACTTCATTGGGGTCAGCCACTACCCATATCGTGTGATATCCTGCACTAATATTCCAAGTAACGCTGGCTGTATTGCTGCTATTATATGTAACGTTAATTGTATCATTTCCAATTAGTGTGCCCAACCCAGGATATCCATCCCAGAATGAGACAAGTAGATTGGTTGCATCGTTTCCGCCAATGTTCCACACCGTCGCGCTGATTGTCAGACTATTATTGATGTCAGGGTTGGTATTATTGAATATGATGCTACTGTCATTAACCAACAGATCTGGCTGGTTAATAATGAACGAATAGGTAATGCTTGTATTAATATTCCCAAGGTCATCGGCGCAAGTGACATTCCAATAGTGCAGGCCGTCGGCCATATTGTTAAAACGGACACCCTGAGAGACGTTGCTCAATCCAGACCGACTTGTTGTTTGGTCTGTGGGTGAGTCGGTTGCTGTTATGTTACAATTCACTAAAGTATTATTGAAATCTACAGGTGTCCAGTTGAACGTGATGTTGTTTCCATTGAATGTGGTGTCGTTCTGAGGAACAGTCAGATTGATTGCAGGTCCAAGCTGGTCAATGTATATGATACGTGGGCTAGAGTTAGTGCCTTCGTTGCCGCTTGGATCTGTGCAGTTGATTGTCCACAAGTATGTCCCGTCGTTCATGCCCGTTCCATTGATTCTCTTCTGGCTGCCTTCTGTTACGGGAGTTACAGTATTGTTTGAAACACCATCTATTAGAAGCTCACATGAATCTATTGTTCCAGAGTTGTCAAATGGTGTGAAGTAGAAGGCGACTGTGACATTTTTCGTACGTGTGAGATTAGCGGGAAGGGCAAGCGCGATTGATGGGGGCTCTTGAACACTGAAATTCCTCAGGGCTGTTGTGTTTGTTTTGTAAGCGTCATCCCAGCATGAGACCTGCCAGTTGTGATCTCCATCACCGAAACCAAGCACTGTTTCATTGCGATATGAACCATTATTCACTGGTAACGATGACTTGTTTAGGGAACCATCCACTGTGAGGTTGCAGAGTAAGCTCGTGTCAAGATTATCCGTTACGGTCCAGTTGAAGAGAACAGCACTAGAAATCAGTGCGTCGTCTACGCCGGGTAGAAGAGGAAAGACTCCAGGAGCCGTTGTGTCAACAGTGAAGTAGAACGGATCTGCGGTTCCCACGTTGCTGTCCTGATCAGTACAGGAGACTGTCCAATTATGTGCTCCGTCACTTAGAGGCCCGATCGGGAATATGTTTGTTATTCCTTCATCAGGACTGTTGTCTATTGCACCGGGCACACCATTGAGTATCAACTGACAGCTTGGAATGACGTAGCCGCCATCGGTGGGAATATACGTTACGTTATAGGATGTGTTTGAGGAATACGACTGGTTGCCTGGAATCAGCAAAGTTATTTTTGGAGGAGCCACTATGCTGAAATTTTTTGTTATTGAAACGTTATTATTGCCAGCGGTGTCTGTGCAGTTTACATAATATCCGTAGTTGCCGTCAGGTAATTGGTCTGGCGCCGTTTTCGGTATTCCTATAGTAGCGTTGATATTAAATACTCTCGGAGTCTCATTTACGTACACTGTGCATGTGGCATTGGGTGAATAATAATCACTTACAGTCCAATTGTACGTTACAAGATTTGTGTCAAGCACTTCGTCCTGAGAAGGACTGTGCGTGTCTATTCCAGGAAGCCCAAAGTCAATTGTGATGTTTCTTTGTGTTGCGGTTGTTGAAAGGCCACCTGTATCATTGCATCTGACCGTCCAGTTGTATGTACCCTCATTAGTCAAATTCACCACAAATGTATTTGTTACATCTGGACTGGGTGCTGGTTCTGTGGAATTGTCCACGCCATTTATCACAAGTACACAACTATCTAACGGGGAATTGCCATGAGGTGTATATTCCAATGCTTGTTCTATGTACTTGTCAAACGTGTTTGGAGGAGGATTGGTTAGAAGTACGGTTGGGGGAACAGTAACATTGAACATTATCGTTGCAGTGGAATTGGAGTTCAGGGCGTCGTCAAGACAAGTAACGCTCCAATTATGGATTCCGTTACTGAATGATTTTGAAACAGTGGTTATGTTTCCCGCCTGTGAGGGTATGCCTGTCTGATTCTGAGAGCCATCGATGTATAGCGTACATGTGAGTAAAGTATCATAGTTGTCTGTTACTGTCCAGTTAAAAGGTACAGAGCTGGTGTTTATCCTGTTTCCTTCCAACGGATACAGAGCTGTAGTGTTTGGAGCTTGGCTGTCAACTGTGAAACTTCTTGTCAGAGACCATTTCTGATTTGAATACGTGCCGTTGTCTGTGCATGTAACGTTCCATTTGTGTGCTCCTTCAGACAGCAGCAGTACTGGAAAATTGTTAGAGGCGCCATTTGAGATTGCTGCGCTGGAAGCGTTGAAAACATTATCCAGGTACGAGGAGCATGATGCGAAACCATCATTATCAGAAGGAATATATGTGAACGTATAGTTCTCCTTGATGTACGCGTTTGGTGCTGGCAGTGTTAGTGCGATGGTGGGATATTCGCTGACGTTCAGTGTTCTTGTTGTGCTAGTGTCTGTCAGACCTCCATTGTCCTGACACGTTACATTCCACGCATGCACTCCATCAGGAACATTAGGTTGAGGATGGCTTCCCTGTGCACCATTTGACACTGCCTTTGAAACAAGCCGTGAGGTATCGAGGGTCAGATTACATATCAGGCTAGGGTCAAGATTGTCTGTGACGTTCCATATGAAGGTTACGTCCGCATTGCTTACGTTTGCAGTGTCCTGGGGAGAAATCGACTCTGTGTTTGGTGGGCTGGCATCAATTATAAAAGTTCTTACGGGCGCGGCAGTAGCATTCAGACCTCCTGTATCCACACATCGAACAGTCCAGTTGTAAAGCTTTTCCTGCAGGCCTGTAAGGGCAAAGATGTTATTTTCGCTGTTATTTATTACAGGTTCTGTTAAGTTGTTTGCGCCGTCTAAAATCAAGGTACAATTTGACAATCCGTTGTTGTCTGTTGGGTAGTACGTGAGGTTTATGGATGTTAATGGATTGGTGTATCCTGTGGAGGGCCAAATGAGGTTTACTGATGGGGCGGTGTCAGTAACATTGAATGTCCTGACTGAGCTTGCGTTGTAGTTGAGCGCATCATCTGTGCAGTTGACGTAATATGTGTGGGAGCTTACTGAGAAACCACCAACTGTCCAGTTAGTAACCTGTCCACTTTGACTTGTAACATCTGACTTGTTAAGACTTCCATCAACATAAAGATCGCAGAGAAGACTTGAACTCACAGCATCCGTTACGGTCCAGTTGAATGTTATTGTATCGTAGGCAATGACATCGTCAGGTTCAGGGTAATATGGTGTTAGTGTTGGTGCGGTTCTGTCAACGATTAAATTGTGAGGTGTGTCCGTACCTACCAGTCCGCCAGTGTCTGTGCAATTTACAGTCCATAAGAAGAATCCTTCTGCAATATCGTTAGCAACAAAACTATTTGTGCCTGGATTAGTAGGGCTTGGGTCAGTCTGGTTTATTGAACCGTTGATGAGAAGCGCACAACTAGTCAGTCCAGATGCATCGCTTACTGTATATCTGAATCTGATTGTGCCGTTATTTGTGCTGTCACCGTCTGCAGGCGTCAATAGCGAAACTGAAGGAGCAACGGAATCTCCCACTGTAACAGTCCACAATTGAGGTCCGATGGCTGAATCGTAAGTACTTGTTGCAAGACATCTGATATTGTTCGTGCTAGCAACGCTACCATTCACGAGTATTGTGCCGTTCTGGCTTCCCACGAGGTTTCCAATACTGTACGGGTTTGAAGCTCCAGTGCCCAGTTTTAAATTTTCAGAGCTAGAAATAGTAGCCCAGGCTGTACTTGAAGTGTTGTACTGTGCTGTAACTGTAGTGCTTAGACATGTCCCATCAGTGCATGTGGCTCGGCATTTGTGATTGTACGTTTCACCCTGCCCTATTGTTATATTTGAAGTTGGGTTGACAAGCTCGACGCTCAAATCTCCCAAACTAATGAAATTGTTTATGTTCACATAGCTGTCTGCGCTGTCCCATGTATGTGTTATACTTCTGTCCTGAGATGGGTGGCTGTTCCAAACGTTCATGACAAGCCTGAGCCTGTCAGAACCCAGAAGCCGATGGTTTGAACCTGGCGTACATGTGTCTGAGGTTATTGAAGTCACACCCTTGCCTCCTGTTCCATCATTTCCATAAGAGCAGATAGAAGTCAAAGAGTCATCTGCGTGGAGGATGTATAGTTTCCAAGTTATGTATAAGTTTGTGTTAGTTCCCGAGAACGCGCTTCTGAACGTAACAGTTGTGCCGCTTGCAATGAATGCGCCATTTCCTCCAATGTATGGGGATGTAGCGTTCAGAAGATTCATTAGCGTGGACCCAGGCACGGTAATTGCGCGGGTATTTGGGGTGCCGTCTGTTGCATTGTCGAGACTTATTGAACAGGCGCCAGGACAATTGCTGCCACTTGTTTCGTACCATGTATCGGTCCATATTATTCTTGCTACTGATACGTTGATTGTCCGTGGACTGCTTGTTCCAAGATGGAAAGCTTCGTCGTAACACTGAACGCTCCAGTTATGCACGCCGTTGCTCAAGGCCTGCACGAATTGCTGAGTTGTGTCTTTTGTAATGCTCGTCTCAGTATTCTCAATACTGCCATCTATGATGAGGGAACAGTTTTCAATTGCAGTTAAGTCACTTACATTGTATTCAAATGTGATAACTGAATCTGTGGTAAAATTGTTGTTTGCAGGCGATTCAAGAAGGACAGTCGGTCCTGTTGTGTCAAGTATGAATGTCTTGTTAACGAGACTCCATGCAATATCGCTGTTGCTGTTCTCGCATCTGACATTCCAAAGATATTGTCCATCAGATGAGAATGTTTCGTCCAGGTAATTGCTCATGTTATTGTCAATGCTTGTGCTGGATGACCCTGGCGCCCATGAACCTGACTTGTTTGTGTACAATGTGCAGTTTGTTATTGTGTATGTTGCGTCAGCAGGGGTGTAGTCAAATGTCACGGGGCTTGAGCTTTCTACAAAGTCATTGATTGGGGAGTTAAGAACTACTGAAAATGAGCCTGGAGTGGTGTAATTCCACGTGTAGCGCATGCTTGATAAGCTGATGTTGGCAGTTAACGTTTTCTGCGATGAACCTGGAGGGTCGCAAGTGGCTCTTGTTGTAATGTAGACATACCATGTGCAGCTGTTTGACCAGTCATCACATGAAACGTCGTCGAATGCTGAACTTCCTGATTTGGCGAGACTTGCGTTTGTCCATGTAGGTGTTGTTGAACTTGTTGCGGTGCTCGAGCCAATGAATGCTCTGTTGTTTCCAGCAACTGTCTGGTCGTGGTCAAAGTATCCTGTGTGCGTTCCACTTGGTACGTCTCCAGCGCAACTTCCTGTGAGGCTTATCGAAACAGAATAACTCATGTTTCTCAGAAATCCGGAAATGGCGCTTGCTGGAACATCAATCGTAACAGGACAGAAAACAGTACATGTAGCGTCAACAGTTCCGCTTTTCGGGTTTGTTTGCGTGTCCTGACATGAACAGCTCACGTCAGTCCTTGTCTCCGAGAATAATGGGTCCTCAGGAGTTAGTATGAATGCGTATGGTTCTCCAGGTATTAGGTCAAGAACTTTCGTGTAAGGACCGGAGCACGTTCTCGAATTGAAATCATATTGCGCGCATTTCCACAGTTCTGTTCCAACTGCTATTCCACTCACTTCAGCATACTCGAAATCAAGGTTGGTGGGGTCTATTGCATAGGCCTTTACCGATGTACGCATCTGGTCTACTTGTTTTACACTTGGTCCTGGGATGTCCTCATATCTTACAGAAATGCCTGGTGTGTATGCAAGATTTTGCATGTCCAGAGTCATCGCGCCGGGAGTAATTCTTGCACGCAATCTTGTTCCTGGACGCACTTGTTCTGGAAGAATCTCTATGCCTTGTTTGAACAACGTGAATTCAGGAACCTTCTTTATTCCAAGGCTGTTTATTGTTAGTACTGGTTCTTCGAATTTCAAGTTGATTTCACTCACCGTGAACGTAGCAGAATATGTGCCTAAAGCTGATGATACTTCTATGGTGTAAACTCCTGTTTCCCTTGGAAGGTATTCTATTGTCTGCTTAAGTGCTCCAAGATATTGGAATCTGCGTTCATCTTTGATTATGACTAGGCTGGCGCCGGTAATATCTCCCTGAATTGTAATAGTGACTGTCTGTCCAAGATTGTAGTCGTTCCTGTCTGTTTGGATGATTGCCTCAGGCTTTTTTGGCTGCTGTACGCCAACAATAAATCGTTGTGACTCTGCTACAGTTCCATTGCTGTCGAACTTGAGTCTTGCTTCGTGCAGTCCTTCTTCCTGGGTCTGGAACTTCACTATGGAAGGCATTTGACCTGCATAAGAGTATATTTTTTTGTCGTTGGCTATCTGCAGGCTGTATCCCGTTAATGCAGAGGGGTCGAGCACTATGGAAACCACATCACCCAGTGCATAATCCTGCTTGTCAATATTGAGGAGGCCGGCGGGCACTGCGGGAAGTATTACCAATATTATTGCAAGCAGAAGTATTGGGAGTTTTGTCGAGGAGTTCATTGGATGAATGACCTCCCAGACCGTATTTGGTCGTATACCTGCCGTAGAATGACGTAGTATTCTTCAAATCCAAGCAGAATTATTCTTTTGGTGAGGAGGGTGTGCTCCATTATTGCTTTCTTTTGAAATTCTGCGGGAGTGCAAAATTCTACTGATTGACCCTTACAAGCTTTTCTGATTGTTGAGTCAAGTGAATTATCTGCACGCACAACTAGTACTGTTGATGCATGAAGAACGGCAGTGCTGATTCCGTATCTTGTCTGATTCTTTTGCAACATGGATGTGGTGTTGCGAATTTGCACATTGTGTTTGAGTAATTTATTGCGGGAATTTATGTCGTTGAGTGCCAGTGTATGTATTGCGGTGTCGCTGGAAGCGTTAATACTGCAAACATGCGTGTTGCCAACGACAGTTTTCAGAAGAATACCAGCGTTTATGAGGCTGTTAACTTTCTTGTTTATGTTTGGGTAAGCTCTATTAAGCTGTTTGCTAATCTGGTTTATACTATACCAGCTAGTCAAGTCCTCGTTGTAGAGGTTGAGAATTTCCTGTTCTAGTCTGGTTCCGATCCCTTACCACCTATACTGTTTTTGGTACACTGTTATATCTCTTTGCGATTATATTATATCTTTTTTGGTATAATGGTATTTAAATGTTTCGAGTGAAAGGCGTGTCGTGCGACTATTGAATTAATATAATACAGAATACAATATTTCACTTGAAACCCCCAATGGTTCACCGACGAACTTGCTTTATAAAGGTTACCCCTTTTTATCAGGTGCAACGGGAGCTTCAGGCTCTTTTTCAGAAGGAACGGGAAGAATGGATTCCTTAGCTTCACTTGGCTTTTCTTCAGGAACAGAGCGTTCCAGCTTGACATCGTATTTTTTCTCCACTTGCTTCTGTATATGCTTGAAATCCTTCTCAAGCTGGTCCCTAAACGATTTGGAGCGTTCGTCAAGTAATTTCAGAACGTTTCCCGTGTGCTTCTCGAAATCGTTAAAACTGTCAGTAATTTTGGTGAACTGCTTCTTATCTGCTTTCTCCTCCAGTTTAACGCGGAACTTGTCAAAGTCGCCTGAGATTTTGTCGAAGGTCTTCTGCATATCCTTGACAACATCATTGAACTTATCAAACTCTGAGAACCTTTTGGATACGTCAAGGAATATGGTTTCTACCTTGTCACTGTGACGTTCAATCATGCCCTGCATCTTCTTCATCTCAAGAAGGTCCGTCTTCATCTCAGCCATCATCGAGCTGACCTGTTCCACGCCCTTGTAGAAATTCATCTGATGACGTACTTTCTTAATCTCTTCCATAATATCTTTGTTTCTTGTCTCGCCTGCTTCAATCTGAGCTCTTAACGCTTCAACTTTGCCGTCCATCTTTCTAACATCAATCATTAATTTCTCTGGCTGGACGCTCTCGACAAGATCCTGTGCTTTTGTAGCAGCAACTTCAATCTTGCCTATTGTTTTCTGGGTATCAACAATCATACCCCTTAACTCTCCAATCTGCTCGCCAATCCTCGAGAACCGTTCACTGGTGGCCTTTCTTACTTCGACTTGGCCCTCGAGTTGTGCATTTATCTTTGTTATCTCAATGGCAAGCTTGCCTTCTCCCATCCCTGCATCCTTTTTCTGGGAGTCAGCTGACTGAGCTTCTAGCTCCGCCTGCTGGTCCTTCTGCACCTGAGCAATCCGGTCCTCGTCACTCATTTTCTTCTTTCCAAATAGGAAAAGCATTATTTCTCACCTCTGATTGATTCGGCTTTCATTGCTCCTTTCTTCTTTGCATCATCTCGCAACCAAGAATCGTACATTTCCTGGATTTCCTTACGGACATCAACAATCTGATAATCAGATTCTTCTTTTAGCTCATGCTCTGCTGAACTTAAAAGTGTTTCTACCTTTTCCAATTCTTCTTTGCTTTCTGTTGCCAGTGCCATGGGTATGTGTCCCTTCGCCTGTGTCATGCAGTCTGCAGCGAAGAATGGGTCCTTGCCTTCTTTTCTTAGGATGCTTATCTTCTCTTTAATATCCTTTATTCTCTTCTCCCACTCTTCTGCTTTGTCTTCAATGCTCATGCAAGCGCTGCCTCCATGGATTCTCTGTCATGTGCTCTGCTTACTTTCTCGGCAAGCTCTTTGTTGTGGAAGACGTCCCGTATCCACTGCGCGAAATCGTTCTTTTCTGGAGTTATGTGTTTATTGAATACGTCATCATTCATTTTCGGCACGTACTCTCTAAGGTCTTTGATACTGTGGAGCTCAGTCCCATCCTCCAATTTGAATGTGTGCGCAGGATCAGCAACTATTTGTTCAAGGTCTGTGTCGTTCTTCTTCGCTTTATTCGTATCTTCTTCCTTTTGTTTCTCTGTTTTGACTTCTTCTGGTTTTGGTGCTTCATGTTTGGGGTCTGAAGGGTTTGCTTTTGCTGTTTCCTGTTTGGCTTCCTCAGGTTTTTCTGCCTCAGGTTGAGGAGGTGCATTTGGCTTGGGAAGTGGTTTTGCATTTCTCCTCAAGTCAAGAACATTCAGTATTTCTTTCCTGTCAAGCAGGCCCGCAACCACAGCACCAAGTTCTGTGTCACCAACTGCTTCGTTTATCCATTTTGCAAAGTCATTCTGTCCGGGATGCACGTGGTGCTCAAAGTCACGGTCTTTCATGGCTGCTATTTCATCGTAAAGGCTTGCAAGGTTTATGACAATCATGCCATTTACCAGGTTGAGTATCTTGTCAGGTGAAACGTCATCCTTGAATCCTGGAGGACCTTTTTTCTCTTCTTTTGCTGGTTCGCTCTTTGATGTCAGAGCATCTGCCTTCTTTTTTTCCTCTTGTGCTTTGGCAAGGTCTGCTTTGATATCCTCTTCTGAAACTCGCTCACGAGCATACTTCTTCGGCTGCTTGCCGAGTTTGTCCCAGTGCGCTTTGACTCTTGGTGTGAGTCCATCAAGGTATATCTGAACCATGTTGAAGTTTCCGCTCTTCACCTTGTCCAGTGCGAGCTTCAACTCGAGCTTCAGGTCGAACACGTCAATTCCTTCATCTTCCAACTGTTTGAGTTGTGATTGAAGGTCGTCTACCATGTCGTTGTACTTGTTGTATTGTTCCAGTTCTTCGTCGTTCAGCCTTTCCACACTATGGAGTATTGGTCTGAACGTGATGAAGTATGGTTTTCCTCTATTGTATGCTGGGTTTTCAACCATTCCAGTACCGACGCTTGCCTTAACCAGGCTCTGCAGTACGTCTTTGCCGTACTTTGTGGCTATTCTGTCCAGGTCACCTTCATCCCTTGTTCTCAACTGCACTTCAGTGTTTATGTTTGCCTTAATCTGACCCATGAAGTCACTCAGTACCTGGCTAATTAGCACTACGCCTATTCCCCACTTACGGAATTCTCTACACGCCCTTTCAATCTGTAGGAATCCAAGCCCGGAGCCTCCAAATTTAGGAAGCAATCTGTGTACTTCATCGTAAACCAGAGCCAGACGGAGCAATTGTGCTTCGTCAAAATTTTCGTGGAATACTTCTCGTACAGTGTTCGCCACAAATATGTCAATGTCCTTCGGGTCCATTTTATGAAGGGCAAACACCTGGATTTCTCCTGGCTTCATGTAGTCCTTGAGCCTAATCTTCTCGTATGGGTCTGTAATCTGTCTTATGTTTCCATTGAAAGCTCTTGCTTCGCTTGGCTTCATGTCAAAACCAGGAAACAACGAAAAGATACCTTTGTTTGTGAGCTTCCTAAGCATACCTGTCCATTGTGCCGTAGGGTCAAACACAATCACTGCAACGTTCTTCAACAGCATTTCTTCTATTATTCCCTGTGCGGCAAAGCTCTTACCTCCCCCAGTTGAACCGGCAACGATTGTGTGTGTCTTGAAGTTTTCAAGTTTGAAGTATGCTCTTTTGTTTGTTTCTGCTATCTTACCGACGAACGCGCTTCTTGAACCTGCCTCTGGAAGTTCAGAGAATTCAACCTTCAAGTGATACTTCTTCTTTGAATCCATCCTTCTTCTAACCACGAAAATTGTGCCGACACCGCCTGCCAAGAGTATGCTCAAAAGGAGAAGCTGCCAAACTGGCAGAATTCCAAGAACTTGGTATTGCAGGAATGGTGTTGTTACTTCAAAACCACTGCTCACACCTGAAGTAAGGTCCATGTATTCTGCGTTTACCCTTATAACATAGTCTCCAACGGGAAGGTCTGAAGGAAGCTTAACGGTTCTGATTATAGTGAAACTGGTTTTCAACAATGTGTTGGTTGTGTACGTCCAGATTGTGTTCTTTCCTTCAATGTCCTGCACGATGAATGTAAGTCTAACAGGGTACTCTTGATCGGACAACATATTTCTCATGTCGACCTGGAATTTCAGGTCCTGACCGGGATTCAGCTTATTGTCCTGTACGTCAATCGTCATCACCAGCGCTTCAACAGGTATAAGGTCGCGTGGCAAAACTTCAATTTCCACAGGAATTTCCTGTGTGATGTCTCCAATAATCTTAAGCGTTCCATTGTACATGCCTACAGGAGGTCTTCCGAACAGTGTTGCAACTAGAGTATCCTTGCTGTTGGGAGCGATGCTGGATCTGTCTTTGTCGAGTGTAACAAGCTTCTTTATATCACCTTCAAGCACGTAATTTATGTTGGTTGTTCCAGGTTTGAAGCTGAATATGGTTATGACTTCCTGGAAATAATTATCAATCCTTAGTTTTCTTCGTATGTAACTAGGAGTTATTACGAAATCTTCACCTTCTATTCTCTTTGGTTCTTGGAGTACTGGGGGCTGTTGATACTTGCCCGGGCCAACATCGGTTCCTGTGCTTGTACTGTCCCCAGGATCATCCTCTCCCGGGCCAACATCTTTCTTCTCGCTTACTACATCTGTACTGAGTACTATGTTGTATTCTGTTCCATTGCCTCGTACAACAGTAACATTCCCCTGGAACACTTTGTAATCTACCTTAATTGCGTAGACGTACCACGTGCCTTCATTAGTGCTAAGGTTGTAAAACCCTGCTGCGTTTGTTACTGTTGTGAAACCTGCGATGTCTATCAGCACACTTTCCAATGGTGTTCCCGTTTCAGAGGTGACGTGGCCATATACATACCCTTTGTTGAAACTCTCCCCTTCTCCTTCAGGACATACATCTGTGGGGTCGGACCATAAATAGTACGTCTGCTGACTATTATTGTGTATTGGTAGGAGCATCTGATAGTTGTAGAAACGCCTGTTGAATCCTTTAGTCAGGTTTTCGTTTGCCTTGGCTACAAAAACAAGATTGTCATCTGAGTCCTTTAGTGCGCCAATGTTGAATATTGTTGTTGTCTTGTCCGTGCCGATTCCAGTATCTACGTATGTATATGTGCCAGGAACGTTCAGAATTTGTACTCCTACGTGAAAAGTTACTGTTGACGAGAAAGTATTGGCAACACTGTCAAGTCCTGAGAATGGAGAAACACCAGCTGAAGAATCTATATAATCTTCAATATCTGAAATGGTTGCTGGTCGCAAGGAAGGAAAGTCAATCTGGACCTCTGGGACCATGCTCGCGTAAATTTCGTGTTCTATGTCTGGCTGGAAGCACTCAAAGAATATGTTTGCTTCAACAGTATCTCCTCCCTCAAGATCATAGCTGAATATGTTTTCTACGCCCACACCAAATGCAGCCCCATAAAGCCCTGCCCATTTTGTAGTGCCCTCGCGGATAGTAAGTTCCAGTTCTGTAATGTCTCCAGCATTTGCAGTATGGCTGACGTATCCTATGAACCTTCCAGTCATTACTAATCCGTTTATTGCAAAAAGCACTAGAAGTATCAAACCCAGATGGTACAAGTGCTTGTGCCTGTCCTGGTTGTTCATGAAGACCTCTCCGCAATAAGCTTGTTGACTCGCACGATTTCGCCGTGAATATTGCGCTGGTGTTCTGGAGGAAGACGTTCGAAAGCGCCTTGCATTTTTGGGTATTCATCTCTGCACATGTTGATGTCGTTTTGTCTGACTGCCTGGTCTATCCTCTTAATTACATCCTGGATATAATGCATGTCAAGTTGGTTGCACAATAATACTGTGTCTTCGAAAACTTTATTTTGTTCTGTTGGATCCATGCGTTCAAATTCAAGCGTTATCTCCCTGTAAATCAGCATGGCCGTGTCGTAGTTGTCTTGAGCCAACGCGTCCAGTGCGTTCTGCACCAGTGCACCTATGTGTGTGCTCTGGTCTGCGCTGTGTATTCTTGCCAACTGTCTTATCCATGTGAATCCATCAAAGTAATAACCAGCATACAATCCTGCAAGCAGCAACACCAGTACGATTAACATTATTTTTGAATCAATTCCAGGTTTACGCACTGTGCCTGTTGCGGCGCCTGTGAACTTCGCAAAACTGGTTCCCTCCACAGGTAGGAGTAGTGTTGCTGTGTTCTCTATGCTGTGAATCTCAACTGTCCCTGGAATCATATAAGTTATAGAGTCAGCGAGCGCAAAACCAAATACGGGGTCGTCTTTCAAAACTTGGAAATTCTTTGAGAGTACTTTTACCCGTGATGCGGACTGGACTATGTCTTTTGGAATTATTTCTACAAGTCTGGTGCCTTGAGTTTCATTAGTGGCTATTTTTTTGTGGACCAGAGTCACTTCTTCCTGTTTCCCATCAGCGTATTTCAGTGTAAGGTGCATCACTGTGGTCGAGACGCTCAACCTTCCCTGTAATGCGATGAGTTTTTGGATGTCGTTTTTTGACAGGTCTGAGGGAAGAATGTCTGGATTTTCTTTTGTAAACGCGATAATCTCTTCGTCCTTCACGAAGCTTACGTACTGGCTCTGCTTTGCCACTGCGATATCTATTGGCACGGTTGACCTGAGATTTTCGATTTCCTTTATGATGTTCTGACGGGCATCCTCTTTCTCTTTTTCTGAAAGGTCTCTCCTGTAAGCAACGTCATGAGAATCTCGCGCCCCGCGCAGAATTGCAGTTATTGCTAAGTCCAACCGGTCTTTGAATCCAAGAATATCTGCTGCCTTCTTCTGGTCCACACTGAAGGAATCGTACGTGTCATACGCCTTTTCGAGTTCATCCTTCAACGGGTCTGTTTGCTGATCCTCTGTTGAACTGACTGCATTTGTGGCAGCGGCCAAAGTTGTGCTGGCATTGCTGACTGTAATGGTTCTCGTGTCACTGGTTGTCGAGCCACAGATAACATTCCAACGGTATGTGCCTGTAGAAAGGATAGTTGATACGGTCTGCTCCTTCCCTGGCTGCGCCATCCTGTTGTCAATTGCCTGGAACCAATTGTCACCATTGCTCAGCATAACAGAACAGTTCTGCGCGTTAGTGTAACCATCTGTTCTGTACGCAAAGTTAATTGTTCCTGGTTGAAGTGACGCTCCAGTTGATGGCGTGAGGAGAACAATAGATTTCTGTTGTTCTGTTTGGGAGAGCTCAAGGCGTACCTCGTAACTCATGTTCTTGTCTATCTTTACATCTTCCAGCATTGATTGGAATCCTGTTTTGCTGACGAAGAGTTTCCACGTTCCTGCTGGTGCTTTTATGGTTGCAATGCCAGAAGAACTGGTTTTTGCCTCGTTATTTCCATAGCTGATTGCCGCGTCACCAATCACTGCACCAGTATCCTGTCGTTTTACAGTTAAGGTAAGTGTGTACGTCTTTTCTACCTTGACAGTTATGTCTTTTGACAACTGGTTTCCTGCGTTATCAGTTACAGTAATTTTTTCAATGTAGCTTCCTGCGCTGAGTTTTTTCAGGTCTATCTTATTGCCTTTCAATATTGTATTGTTGTGGAGTTTCCACGAGTAGTTCAATGGTTGAATGCCTCCTGTTGCTATTGCCGTTAGTGTTGTGTCTGATCCTGCCTCTATTGATGTGTGTCCTTCAACAGATAGTGCTATGTTGTTGTTTACTGTGAAACTTAGCGCCTTCTTTATCGAGTCATCTTCAGTAGTAGCGTAAACCCACTGCGTCCCTGCTTTCTTTCTTGCAGACAATGTTCTAGTTACGGGATATGTGCCGTCAACTATTGGAGTGAGAACTTCGCAATCATAGCAGAATCCACTCGCTTGTTGTATGAAATCCTGGTATGCCTGGTCAGAACTGAACAGGTACAATTGCACATCAGCACCCTTCTTTGCACTTATAGTAAGTTTTGGAGCACTGCCCAGCGAGTATTCGGCCTGGTCAAGCTGCAGGTTCAGGAATGGGGGTGCCTGCACCACGATATTTCTTATTGATGACGACCCGGAATTGCCTGCTCTGTCTGTGCATCTTACTTGCCATGAATGCGTGCCCGCGTTTAGCATTGAAATGCTCATCGTGATATTCCCTGTTCCTGTTTTCGAGGCAGACTCAACGCCATCGGCAAGAAGCACGCAAGACAATGCAGGGCTCAATGCGTCAATGGCTGAGACCTGGAAAGATACTGTTCCTGCCGGAACTGTTGTTCCTGGCGCGGGAGATATTGCTGTTACTGCAGGAATTGTCGTGTCAATGGTAACCTGTCTTGCGTTTGGTGACTCAGTTACGTTGGTAGCGATGCAGCTTACTGTCCATGCATGTTGTCCATCTTGCACGTTCGTGTTTATGCTCGTTGATACTCCTTGCTGAGGATTTGTTGTGCCACTGGGCTGTCCATCAATCATTAGCGAACATGTCGCGTTCGTTAAATCGGTATTGAAGGTGAAACTCTTTGAATTAGTAACAGCATTGTCTGATGGCGAGATGAGTGTAGTTACTGCAGAAACCTGAGACGCAAGAAGCAGGACCATCAATCCCACAATTCCCAGTATGCGTTCTGTTTTCATTGTCTGAAATCCTCTATCATTCTTCTCAGGCTGTTGACAAGCGCTTGCTTCTCCTGTACGTGGGACCTGCTCTGCAGTTCTTTCTCAAGGTCGGTGATGATTCTTCTTACGTCTTCAGCATACGGAGACCCATATTGCTGAGCCTTTTGTCTGACTATAGTGCGAATGAGTTCAGAAAGGTCGAGATAATGTTTTTCGGAGGATAATTCTTTCAGCTGATGCACGAGCCCTTTTGGCATGCGCACGCTCACTATATCGTTCATCGGTGCGCCTCCTCAACATATTCCCTGCAGAATGCCCTGACTGCTTCGCTTCTTGAAGAAAATATTTTGCCTTTGACCAATGCATCAAGGCGGGAGAGAATCTCGTCTGGAAGACGGATATTTACGACCTCAATCTCTTGTTGACTCTTACTCATGTCGCTGTAATCGCTGTGTATGACAAAACGTGGTTGCACTATTATATAAATGTAGTGATTTTAGGTAGTTGTGTACTTTATGTATGATGCTTGTATGACTTATGTTGCTTTATTGTTAAGTAATTTAGTAGATTGTGATAATTCAGTAGTATTATTATAAGTATAATTTCAATATTTCACTAATTACTTAACTATATCTCGCAAAACACGGGGGTCTCTCAGTTATACGCTTATTGAAAATCTCGCGTGTGGTGAGATTTTCAATTCCGAAAGTTCGCCGTCCAGAGCGAGGAGCGCAATACTCCGACCTTCAGGTTGGGTATACCGCCGAGCA
>JBDRGA010000034.1:0-26601 GCA_043818175.1 Candidatus Woesearchaeota archaeon
CTCAAGTAATGCTTCTGGTGGTGTCGCAGATGATGATGCGCACACAGGTTCTTCCTTTCAGCCAGAGCATGCATGACGCGCTAATTACTGTATTCAGCTTCACACCCAGATTGGTTCTTGCATCACTTGTAGCGTACTTCATAAGCCAGTTTCATGACGTGTGGGCATTCCACGCGTGGAAGAGAAGGACAAAGGGAAAGCATTTATGGCTTAGGAACAACGCGAGCACAATTGTCTCGCAATTTATCGACACTGTTATTGTGGTGGTAATAGCATTCTATGGCGTTCTTCCTGGTCTTATCGAGCTCATTCTGGGAATATGGATACTCAAGGTAATCATCGCTATGCTCGACACTCCGTTCATGTACTTGAGCGGAATGGTAATTAAGCGTGCTTAGTGCAAGTATTTCTTCAAGAATGAGACAGTGTGTGGAATGACGATATCCGCCAAATTCTTGGTGCTGAAATGATGTGCATCTGCAATTGCCTCCAAAGTCCCACGAGGCATGACTTCTGCTGCACGCATACTATCTGCGATTGGTTGGTGCTCGTCCTTAATGCCGTGAATAATCAGCACAGGGCAATCAACCTTGTTTATCTTATCCTTGAGGTCAAGAGTCCTTCTCTCCTCGAAGTATTGAGGCGCCAAGAGGTAGTCTCCATCCTCTCTTGTGAAGATGCCGTTCTTTCCACTTCGCATTAGTTCCAACGTTTCAGGGCTGACGCTCTTTGGTATTTGTGGAATCAAGGCAGGGCCCCAGAAGACCATCGCACCAACGTGCTGATCAAATGTCAGTATTGCATAGGTTGCACCAATGCTCGCACCCACGATACCCTGCCTGGAATGTCCTCTCCTAGTCATGTAAATTCGCGCAGACCTGAGATCTCCTGCCTGCTCTTCCATCGAAATTGGTATTATTCCTTTCCCACTTTCTCCGCAGCCAGCTGAGTCATATGCAAGAACTGCAAATCCCGAAGCATGCAAAGCGCTTGCAAGGCTCGTGAAGTGGGGCTTATCTTTGTTTGAAGTAAATCCCGGTGCAATGACGACACCAGGCGCACCTGAAGACTCGTAGAACGCGCCTGCAAGCTTGTGCCCTTTCTCGTTCTGGAAGTGTACCTTTTCCATGGAGCTGGGAAGTTCGTTTCAATTATAAAACCTTGCGCATAAAGTACAATTAAGCAACAACAGATTTCAACGGGACGGCAAACTCAGTAACTGAGACCTTTTCGGATTTCAATTGCAGTGTTAATTGCATTGAAACGTTTGCATCATTTCTTGAGAACGTGATATTTGCGTCTTCCATGCTTGACAACATTTCTTTCGAAATACCATACTTTGCAAAGAATACTGAAGCGTCAAGCACTTCAATGCCAACGATTCTGCCTTTTGTTGATACGTCAAAGATAACAGGAATCGCACCAAGGTTTCCTCCAAACTCTTCGTCAGTATTGAAACCTAAGTGAACGCAGAATATGTCGTTTTCCTTGTCGTATAGCGCGTATTTTTTCATATTATTTTTCCTTCGTGATTGTCTTCCAGTTCCTGTACCTGAGTATGTATGTGAGCACATATAAGCATTTCCTTCCATCGGGATTCATGCTGGGAACTTGAAAATCTTTCAACGTTTGCTAACGTAAACCCTCGAGATGTCCTGCAAGGGGTATTTCTTGATGAGCGCATCTCGTACAATTGGATTTAACTTGCCCTGCCTCACCAAATTACTTAGGTAGAAAGAGTCAACACGCTTCACTTCGTCCAGAATTCCAAGCGCTTGAAGTATTTTCTCGAACTCTGCTCTGTCCGGGTCTGACGCTCCGGGAAATTTGGGAGATTTTGCACGCCAAATCTTAGCTTTTGAATCACTACCAACAACGGCATCAACGCCAAATTGGTCTGCGTACTTCAACAGTTTCTCTTTAACGACATCAAGTTCCTTTTGCTTTTCTGAAGATTCAATTTGCAATCGTACGTATTCATCGACCAACTGCACGCCCGCATCCTTGTGAAATTCTTCAGGAGGCATTTGTTCAACAGATACTTCGTGTTTCCACGCAGGACATTGGCCCCTGTATTCACACCAATCACACAATTTTGAAGCCATTGGTGGGAATTCTGTTGTGTGTTCTACTTCCTGTATGAGTTCAAGCACGTTCGCCTTTAATTGTTCCAACTGCTCTGCTGTCCTCGTGCTCGTCAACGATTTATCAAACGCAAGATAATGCCACACGAGAGTAATCTGCTCTGCATCAGGATACATTTCTTTTACGGCAATGGAATACAACGCAAGTTGTCTGTCTTCGTCAAGCTCTTTCTGAGTGGGCAGGTGCTGTCCTGTCTTGTAGTCGTGAATGAAATAATGTGTTCCCTGACAATCTAAACGATCTATGAAACCCTGAATAGTTCTGTCATTCGTTTCAATCAAAACACGAATCTCACAGCCAATAGTTCTGGCACCATCGAAGGGCTTGAACCGTTCATAGTAGTCCCGGATACATCTCGCTCCGAGTTTTCTATAATGCACCACATCAAATTCAGGACGCACTATCTTGATGTTTTCCGTCCAGTGCTTATCCCATTCCAGATTAAAATGTGCCAGAAGATCATTCAATGAATTCAGTTTCTCGACTTTCAGTTCCTTGTACAATTTCTCAAGAGCGTCGTGAACTCTCGAGCCCATGAACGCTTCTACCGTGTTTTCTATCTCGCCTTCAGCCTTGTCAATGTACTTCAGCTTGAATTTGAACTTGCACTGCTCGAACGTTGAAAGACGGGAGTGGGAGTACTGCATGGTATGGAAATTGCTTTGTCATTTATATATTTGAAGGGCTGGTTGGCCAGTGACTGTTCTTGAAAGATTTTCAACTTCCTCTAGGAAACGCACATCAAGAAAGAAGAATCTCTAAGCACAGCATGCATCCGAAGCAAAAAATATATAAACAAGTATATCCATGTAGATACTGCGATAGCGAAGGAAGAACGGTTTACTTCAGCAATCACGCGATAAAGAGAGCAAAGAGAAGAGACATCGCATATCCCGAGCAGGCGCTTCGCGCACTCCATAATGGAAAGAGAGAATGCTTGGGCAAGGACGGGATAAGGATTGTCCACAAGACAAGCAAGGGAAGCATAATACTGATAGGGACAATAAGACAAGATAAACTAATCATCAAGACCATTGAAAGGGGAAACTAGAATGAAATGCCCACAATGCAACGGATTAATGAAGAAACAAAAGGACTCTTTTCCTGAGGATGGCATAGAATACGAAATGCTAAAGTGCATGAAGTGCGGGGAAGAGTTGCTTGACATGGAGCAGATGCGCGACCTCGCTGGAAAATACAGGAAGCTTCGTCGTTCGCGGGAAGTGCGCTTCAACAAGTGGGGGAACAGCCTCGCAGTGCGTATCCCGCGCGAAACAGCGAACGAACTGGGCATCAAGGAAGGAACCAGTGCGGTCCTCACGACAGAGAAGCACGGGATTATGATACGACCGATGTCGTGAGATAACGCTATTTTTGGAACATCTTAAATATTTCATCCAACTCTTTAGCCCATGAAGACCGCAGCCATATTTCACGGGAGAAACTGCAGCCCAGATATGTTCTGGTATGGCTATGCAGACAAGGTACTGACTGACCAAGGATACAAGGTGTGGAGGCCACAGCTTCCCAATACACGCGCTGCTCGAAGAGAAGAATGGGTGCCTTTCATCAAGGAGAATTTCAAGTTCACGTCAGAAAGTGTTCTAGTGGGAACCAGCGCATCCTGCGCAGCAGTGCTCGAGGTCGTTGAGGGCTTGTCTGAACCAATCGCGAAAGTAATCCTCGTTGCCGGGTTCGCGAGACCAATAGGAAACGAAACGTCACACCCTACCTTGAAGAGTTCATATGATTGGGAGAAAATAAAGAAGAATGCGAAGGAATTCTACTTCATCAATTCAGATGACGATCCTTACGGTGCTGGTGAAGAAGAAGGGCGATATCTTTTCTCGAAGCTAGGTGGAACTTGTATTCTGTGTCATGGCCAGGGGCATTTCGGGACGATAAAATTGAAGCAGGAGTACCCTGAGTTTCCGTTGTTGAAGAGATTGTTGACTGATGCATAATCATATCCCAAGTCACTTATCATCTTGAGTATGCAGGTGACCACCTGGCTTGAGCAGCATATTCTCTAGTTCTCTGACGTTGTCCACGCCCCTGCCACTGGCGGCAACCACGCCTGGCACCTCGAGTTCCGCGTACGAAATTGCGCCGTTGATGTCTACTACAATATCCGCCTTCCCTGCTAGCTCTTCAAGCTTTGTCGCAAAACCGAGAAGCATCGAATAAAGCCGTACTGCAGGACTCCTGAGTATCTTCATGCGCTCGCGAATTCCCTCGGCGTGGGCACGGACAGGATCAGCGAGTTCTTGAGCGAGGGCTCGTTCAAGCAGTGCCTCAACGACCACGTAGTCCATGCAGTCGATTGCGATGGGAGGTGGGATACGGAAGCGTTTTGCATTCTTTGCAAGCCAAGGGCTGAATGCACCCAGTCCTGGACCTACCTCTACGACCTGCATACCAGGACGGATGTCTATGTGTGTATACTCCTTGATACCTGCGTCCGTTGCGAAGACGCTGTGCCTTGAATGTTCTCTCTGCACGAGATATTCTACCCAAACGGTGGGCCGTTGTGGTATTCCATTCATACCTGCAAAGGGATGTATTGGCGACAGGTTTAGGGTATATAACGCAGCAGTATTGACTGCTATAAGCATCCCGCTGGGCGTACGAACCGTTTCGAACTCATCCATATAAATGGAATTCCGTTACCATTTATGACTCTGTCGTTACAGAAACATATAACCCCTGTTACAGCTTATGTAACTGTATGGCGAAAGCCAGGAGGCAACCAAAATGAACAAGATTTTCATCGTAGGAATGTTGCTCGTTGTAGGATTGGTCGGAACAGTATTCGCGTTTGGCGGACTGGGAAGAACCCAAGGCAACGGAGCATTAAGCGACACGCAGTGGCAGGCACACCACGACACAATGGAGCAGATTATGGAAGAGGGCAGTTATGCTGACCTTGTATCTAAGAGAGATGCTGATGGTGTGAATTACATGCCGATGGTAGACAGAGAAGAGCAGTTTATTGCAATGCAAGAAAGACATGCTGAAATGGAACAATACCGAGAAGAGAACGGTATTGAAGCTGGTCAGAGAATGCACAATGGACAAGGCATGAGACAAGGAATGCCAGGAGCTGGGAAAGGCCATGGATTCAAGATGGCTGGCCAGCAAGGCAACTGCCCTATGTTAAACTAAATCTTTTTTAACTTCTTTTCATTCGCGAGGTAATGCCAATGATTCAAGGAATGGGACATGGACTTTATGGATATGGCTGGCTTTTCCAGATAGTTATTCTGATTTTGTTCTTTCTCGTGCTGTGGTGGCTGCTTAAAGGAAAAGGAATGCAGAATGAAACACCAGAGCAGATACTGAAGAGAAGGCTCGCCTTGGGCGAGATAACCGAGAAAGAGTACAAACGTTTGAAGAAGGAGCTGGAATAAATGGAGATAAGCCCGAAGAGATTAGCCGTAGGACTGGGATTGGTGTTCTTGTTAGGCATAGCTTTCTCTTTGGTGAATGGTTATCTTGCTGAAACATCAGAAGGTGCGCTTCCCTTCATCGTTTATGCAATTGCGTTCTTGAGTTTGCTCGTGGGCAGTGCTCTTGTTATCATATTCCAGCAGAGAAAAACAGGAATGGCCATTGAAGCTGCGTTGAAACTTTTACCTGCAGAAGAAAGGACTGTGATTAGATTACTTCTTGACAACAATGGAAAGCTGGACCAGACGCACTTAGTTGCATTGTCCGGCTATCATAAAGTTAAGGTGCATAGGATTCTCGCGAAACTCGTGGAAAGGGGCGTGGTTGAGAAGAAGGGGATGGGAAACACTAACCTGATTGTTCTCAAGGTTTGATGATACTCCTGCCGCCCCCGTTGATAAGCGCATCGTACTTGTCCTTGATTTCTCCAATGGACTTCATCTGAATGTACGTGTTAGGATCCGGCATGAATTTAGGCTTGTTGAAAAGAGGTATCGGCATACCCTCTATGTGTATCACATTGAAGCCCGCTTCAAGACCGGGCAACACTTCGCTTGCCATGCTGTCCCCTACAACCCACACGTTTTCGGGTTTGTATCCTTGAGCAATTCTCCTGTACAACGCAGCATCCTTCACATCCACAATATCAATGCGATGTCCACGTCCATTCCTGAACCATGGCTCGTCATAGACACCCAGAACCCTGAGCTTCATCGACTGTACTTCATCCTCTCCCTTGGTTGCCAAATGGCATTCATCTCCCTTCGAGACCAGAAAGTCCAAGGTCTCGCGTGCACCTGGCAGAAGCCCTGATTTGGCGATTACCTCTTCTTTGAACGGCCTTTCACCGATTGTGTAAGCGTGCTCCAGATTCACGGAGTCATATTCAACGTTATAGTCATTGCATAGCTTTCTGAATGTCTGCATACTGCTAATGGGCAGCCTCATCGGGCTCCACTTTCCCAGAACATGGTTGTTAGCATCTCTCACCTCAACCATTCTTGCAATCTCAAGAATGGATGGAAGCTCCCCTGGAGGAATCCCATGGCTTATTGCGTGAGCCCTGAAGTACACTCCCAGTTATCTTCTGGCGCCGATGTAATGCTTGTGACACGGAGCCACCGTATCATCCAGATCAGCAATCCAGAGTCTTCCTTTTTTCTTCCAGTCCATCGCTTTGGGAGCGAGGGTCCTGATAAAAAAGTATCGGCAGACACACTTCAACGACATCCTTAAAAGCACAATTCCTACACTCTAAGTCATGGACTACTCTAAAGCAAGCATCGGGCTGCACTGGAAGGAAAGGCCACAACGTATATAAACAGCGTTGCATTACACGACGATATGAAGTTCTTTGACATCACCCAGTCACTAGACAAGAACATGGTGATGTACAGAAACAGGTCAGACCTTGCGCCAGGGTTGCACAGACTCAAAGATATAGAGAAAGGAGATAAAAGATCTGAGAGTCGTTTGGCATTGTACTTGCATTCTGGAACTCACTTTGCAGCACCAAAACATGTTATGAAACAGGGAAGGGATGTTACGAGCATTCCAATTGAAGCGTGCTACGGTCCTTGCCGAGTGCTTGACCTGACTTCAGTGCAGGGAACAATAATGCCAGCACATCTGAAAGACGTAAAGAAAGGAGAAAGAATCATTCTCAAAACGCGAAACTCAACCAAAGGAAACAAGAACTACGACAAAGAGTTCGCGAGCATGAGCAAAGAAGCAGCAGAATTCCTTGGAGAGAAAGAAACGATTCTTCTTGGGCTTGATGCATGGACTTTGGAAAGAGACAAGGAAAACAACGCATACAAAGCACTATTCCGAGCAAACTGTGCAATACTTCTGGGATGCGTACTTAAGGAGATTAAACCTGGAGACTACACGCTATCTGCATTCCCTTTGATGATACCCGGTGCTGAGGGCACGCCAGTAAGGGCTGTTCTGATGCGGGAAAAATAGGAGAATAGGCCAAAGAATTAAGAAACTTCCCAGATTCTCCTGTTATGTGATGAACAGTGATGAACCCAGAACCGGCACGACGCTCAACTGCCTTGACTGAGATGCGCACGGCGTGAGTGCGTAACTAACAATATTAAGATTCATCCGTACAATTACGCAATTCTTGAATCAGAAATCATCTTCTTCAGCTCTTTGTAATATGGCTCAAGCTCTTCTTTGCATTCCTTCATTGAAACATGCTCGATTTTCTCATCTAATTTCTGCTCAGCGTACTCTAACGCCTTGTCGAAAGGAGTGCTTCGTTCACCTAGCTCCACCAAGAACGCGAAGAATCCTCTTGGATGCAGGAACTTGTAACAGTCTGCGTTAACACAGAGTTCTGCTTCCTTGCATGAGAAGGGAATTGCTTTGTGATGCGCAAGAATGCAGTTCATTATTTTGTCTCGCTTTTCTCCTTTAATGCCATGCTGGTCAAGAATCGTCTCTGCTGCCTTTGCACTCCACGCGGTGTGCTCTTTCAACTTACCTGCCTTGAGAGCTTCTCCAAGCTTCAAATCCATCAAATACATACCTGCCATGAGAACTTCCATGTCTGCGCCAAGTTTCTTTCCAAGTTCTTCTGCCTTCTTGTTAGCAAGCTCGAATAGAATCAAAGGAGGACTGCCGTACTTCTCTATCTCAATTAATGCCTGCTGCTTTGCCTCTGAGAGGAAGTCCATGAATCAGCAAAGTATAACGTTCATTTAAGGTTTTTCCTTCCAGTCATGGTCTTCATCGCATCCTCAATCTTCGCACTCATGCTGTACCCATTCGCTCTACAATAACGGCGAAATTTCGCAGCCAGAGCCTTGTCTATTGTGAAGTTCAGTCGGGTCTTGGAATGCATCTCTTTTGTCTTCTCGAAATCCATGAGAACGTCGAAAGCAGGTTTTTCTTCAATCGCGATTCTCTTTGCTATCTTCAGTAGTTTAGTTGATGACATCTTTAAGTCCCTCCTCTATGGTTCGAATGCTTGTAATGTTCTTCAGGAGCGTGCGTTTAATCAGTTTCAATATCAATTCGTTGTCAACACCATGACCACGATACTCTGCGTAAGCCTTGATTACCAACATTGCCGTGCGCTTGTTACCTTCTTCGAATACGTGGTCAATAAGGATTGCCCTGAAAATCCAAGCCAGCGCTTTAATCCAATTCTCAGTGCGATTTGCATACGAGAGCGCGAAGTCGAGGCTTGCTTCGTTAACTATGCTGCCATCTTCAAACTGCTCGTTCATCGCGATGATATCCTTCTTTGTAAGCTCGAATCCCATTTCTTATACACATAAGTGTGTATAGATATTTAAGTCTTTCGACATGAATCAATATTCTCAGAAATAAGCCGAAATCACGACCAAGCTGCAGAGGCAATGATCCGCGCTATTTGCTTGACCACTTTTGGCTCGGCCGCTTCAATACGCAAATAATTATCAGGTATGCCAACCTGAGCACCCTTTGCAACAATTATGTCCGCCTTTGAAAGTGCAGTAATCACTTTCCGAAGAGACTTATCTTCCACACGCAGCATGCAATACGGAATCATGGTGTCGCCCTTCACATATTCTACTGGACCTGAAGGAAATGTAGTTTGAAGAATTCTGTGAGATTTAAGAGCACGAGAAACAGTCAATACATCATGAGTTTTCTTAAGAAGCAGTGTTCCTTTGCGAAGAGTGCTTACTGGAGGATACATTAGACTTCTGGCGAATAAATCATCGTGAATCTTCCCATTGTTTGTTAATATCCATCCAAAACGCAGAGCAACAGCATTGGGACCGTGCGTCTTGGACAAAGAGCCAACAATCACAACGTTCTTCTTTCCAGCCATACGAAGAATTGAGGGTGCAGTTTCAGTTGGCAGAAGAAGTCGTTTGTCGTGCATTCCAAACAAAGTCGTATCAATAACAAGAAGCGTGCTGACAGGCAAATTCTTTACTATCTTGTTCAGTTCGTACAGGTTTCCTGTTGGATTGTTTGGATAGCTAAGGTACATTATTGCGGGATTAAGTTGTTTCATACTTGCAACTATTGAAGAGTTATCTCCACGAACATGCGACACATTCAGATTACACTTCAATCTGCCAAGAGCACGATGATATTCAGGAAGAGGCACGAGCGCTTTCTTGTTTTTTGATGTAGCTTCCACATAAGAAACGACCAAGTCAAGAGCGCCAGTGGCACCAAGGGCTGCAAGCACGAATGAATTCTTGCCTAATTTGAAGTGCGTTCTTACAGCATCTTCAGCATTCTTTTTTGCAGAAACGATTTCAGAATACGCAGGCCCGATGTTTGCGTTGAGCATCTTGCAAAGTAAACAATCTGGCTTAAAAGTGTTGCGTCAAATAGCCCACAACATTTAATAGCAACTCTTTCTTCACAAGCAATATGACAACAATTGTCTGCATTGGGGATAGCATAGTAGAAGGAGAAGGCGACGAAATGGGCCTTGGCGGCTGGGCTGGAAGGTTGCACCGCGAACTAACGAAGAACAAGAAAGTGGGCGAGATGCGTGTCTACAATCTGGGCGTAGGTATGGAGACCAGCAAAGACCTGCTGCACAGGTTCTTCAGCGAAGTAATATACAGAAATCCCGATATCGTGATAATTCAAGGCGCCCACGGTGACAGCAGGAGCATGTTCAACAATGAAGGGGAACGGGAATTCGAGATAGGAAAGGGAGCGAGAATGCGCGCGTACGAAAGATTGTTTGAGTTTTTGGGAAGCAGCAAGATAAAAATACTATTTTTAGGGCTGAATCCTCCTTGTGTTTCTTGCAATAACAGCAAAGTTGACAAAGAATACGAAGAACACGTTGAATCGCACAACCGAGGTTTGGAGATTCTTTGCAAGAAACATAAAGTGAAATTCCTCGACCCACGCGACATCCTCAAAGGCAAGGACATGAACTCTGTTTACGTTGACGGAATACACCCTAACGCAAACGGTTATGATCTGATGTTCGATGCCATTCTGAAAGAACTGAAGAAGTTGAAGTACATATGACTACTCTGCCACGATAAGCCGTGAAACTATTGCATCTCTGACAAACTCCTGTTTTCCCATTGAAAGCCTGAAAATCTGCAGAGCACTCGTTGAAACTACAGTCATTATGTAGTTCAATTTAAGCACACTGTCAAACTGAAACCCCTCTTCTCTTGTGAGAGATATGCCCTCCATAAGCAGGTTGGAAGTAATTCCTGCCACAACAAGATTCCTGTGTTCCTGGTAAAGAACCAGGGCTGGTCGTCTCTTGTAAGAATCAGTCTCAACAAATTTCATTCGTGTGAGAACTACATCTCCAAACCTAAACGTTTTCCCATGCTTCGTCGGCTTCATTGTCCCACAACTCCCGCATCTTCTGGCGCTGAATCCTGATGAGGAAATCTTCACGGTTCTCTATGAGTCTCTCTATAACCGAGTCAAACGTTTCTTCTGAACTGCTTTTCATTGCCGCAAGACGCTCAACCGTGTCTTCCCTCAGCTTAACCGCCGACGTCACGCGGCCTGTAAAGATTAGAATGTTTATATTGATTTCGGGCAGATTTCCGGAAATCTTTTATGCAGGAGAAAAATAACAAGAACAATGAAATCCTGCGAACTCTGCCCAAGACCTGGAACGATTGAAGATTTGGGGCACAGGTACTGTCCAAAACATTACGTGGAAAATACAGATGTCGAGTCGCTTGAGATGGACTTGTATCAAGCAAGAAATGAAGCAGACTATCCTTTCGAGCCTGCAGAGGAAATTCTAACTGAATTGAAGAAGAAATACCCTGAGCTAGCCGAAAAGTATAAGGACGTGTATGAGGATTACGAGGCATGAATCTCTAAGAATGTTTAACGAAGGGACAACCTATCTCTTCCTTGGTTGCCATTCAGGATCCCACCCTAATAAATCGAACATCCATTTCTCGCTTGGGTCGCCCTGAGACTTTGATTTCATAATGTTGCTATGCCCCGCATGTTTAAATGCGTTTGCTCAGAAAACATGAAATTCTTTCAATAGCATCGCAGTGGACACAACACAATAATTTCGGCAAATCTTATTAAGGAATAACTTATTCTGAATCACATGAAGAAACTCCTTATCTTCGGAGACAGCGTCGAATACGGCGCGTGGGACGTTAAAGGAGGCTGGATTACTCGCCTACGATATCAACATGATTTAGAAACTACATCCCGAGGTGAAAAATACATCATCTACAACCTAGGCCACTCCAATGAAGATGTCTTGGCATTAAAGAAAAGAATGACCCCCGAAGCAAAAGTCAGGGTTTCCAACAAGGACCAGAACATCATAATGTTGAAAGTTGGATTGAATGATTCAAGGCGAGTTGATGGGAAACTGGTTACGAGCGATGCCAAATTCAAAACAACCCTGAAAAGTTTAATTACAGAAGCAAAGAAGCTCTCAGACATAGTAATCATAATTGGTCCAACCCTTGCCGATGAATCGAGAACAAACCCATTTCTTCACTACCAAATCTCATGGAATAACCAAGACATTTTGGCACACGACAAGATTATTGCTTCAATATGTAAAGAACTTAATGTTCAGTACATATCAATAGCGGAAGACTGGGTAAATGAGAACTACGAACTATACTTAGAAGACGGATTGCACCCAAACAGCGAGGGACATAAGCACATATTCGAACGAATAAATGAGGAACTCAAACCAGTACTGAAACCATGACTGACATATTTGTATTTGGAGACAGCATATCGAATGGCTCGTGGGCGGATCCTGGCTGGGCTGACAGAATCAAGAACGACTTAGTGCAGAATCATATCTCCAATTCAGCGTATCTGGACACTCTCATTAATATTTCTGCCGGGGGAAAGAACAGCTCACACATACTAAAATTCATACAACCAGTACTGCAAGCGCATACAGATGAGCACGTTGACTCCATTGTTATCTTTGCAGTTGGAATCAACGATGCAGCAAGAATTGATGGAAAAGAAGGAAACTGGGTAAACAAGAATGAATCAATTTCAAACATGAAAAAAATGATTGAACATGCAAAACAAACAACACAGCACGTACTTATTCTGGATGTTACGCCCGTGGATGAATCTAAAACAAATCCCTGCAGTTTTGCACCTGATGTTTCGTACAAGAACAGCGATATTCTCGAATACAGCAAACTGCTCAGAACAATAGCCAAAGAAACTAACTGCATCTTTATTCCGTTGTTTGACGAATGGAAATCACGCGAATACACAAATTACCTAGACGACGGCCTGCACCCGAATAGAGAGGGCCACAGACGTATATACGAGAAAGTGAAGGCTGCAATATCTCCACTGCTGAATAGCAAAGGATAAATACGACAGCGAACTCCTTAAGATTCAATGGTAAGCATCTTTGATTCTACATTCACCCCTGGTCAAGTGGAAACGTATGCCGCAGGCATGTATAGCCAGAAAACAACAATGCTCGAGGCCAGGACCAACAAACTGAAGCACAGTCACCCAGTCAAGGAAGGAGGCATCATCGCCTTCAAGCCCGCAAGCGACACTAGGCCGCAGCAAGTTAGAGACATCACAGGCACAATCGACTTCATAGCAATTCCAGACAAAGACCCTATGCGCATGATAGACTATCTCAAGGGTCATAAATTGAGTATTCTAGACGAAGCACAGTTCTTTAGAAACGGTCTTGTTAAAGCAGTTCAGTATATGCGCAGCATTGACATGATGGTCCTAGTGGCTGGTCTGGATCGCACGTTTACCGGAGAAACTTACAATGAGATGGGCGATCTACTTGTTATAAGCGATTACCGCCCGAATTTGACAGGCATTTGCGCTGTTGATGGAAAACCATCAACTCACACTCAGCGACTTATGCTAGGCAGGCCCGCACCAGCAGACTCTCCGACAAACATCGTTCAGGACAGTAGCTTAGCGAAACTGCTCGCAGTAACATATGAGCCACGCTGTGCATCGTGCCACGAAGTGTACGAAGCACCCACCTTTGCTGAAGTAATGAACGAACTTGTAGGGCGACTTGACGTTGGCGACAAACTGGAGCAGATTGCTGAAGAAATATCGCGACAAAATGCAGAACGAGACCGCGCATTAAAGAATCCTAAACCCTGAACGCATACTCGCACCTACTTCTTCTTCCCGCGCTTAAACAGAATGAAGTTCAGAATGAAACCGATGACTGCAACAGCAAATATGATGTAATTGTAGTTCAGGACCTTGCTCTGAGCTATTCCTCCGTAATTCATGAGCATGTTAATGAAGCTGTAAACTCCAGCACCAGCCCAGAACCAGATTCCCCACCTGAAATCGCGTTTCATGAGAAAGAATAAGAAATAAAGTATAAAAGGGTTGTGCAATAAGTAATCATCCCCAAGTCGTTGGCAAGACTACGGGATGTAGTGCTTGGGAGCCAGTGAACCAAAGTATACGAGCGCACCAATAGCTGCAAGGATTGGTATCAGTATTGATACTATACCCAGGATGAGGCCTGTAATCGCCATCCACCTGTTTCGGGGCTTGGTTCTCTTTGCATCAACGATTGCGACAATCCCAAGAACAATTGCTCCTATCATAAGGAGAATGTTCAGATAGGGAACCCAGAATAGTACGACGGCGACAATTCCGACTATAAACGCCCATAGAGCGAGCATGGAACTCTCTCCCTGTGCCTTGACAGGCATCGTTGCTGATTTTGCTGAAGTCGCCGTGTTTACGGCCTTCTTGACTGCCATAGTATCACCTATCGTCAATATTGGAAGAATATATTTAAAGCTAGTGGTTATGGAGAGGAGTACAAGAAGAAAAGAAATGACTAAAGGAAATCAACCCAGTGTCTTATCGCCTGTATGCCATTCAATAGGGCACAAAGCGTCTGAAAACATTTCAAGATTCCCGCAAGAAATCACAGGACAAGCGCACACAACCAATATAAGCCAGAACCACTCTCCTGAAGCATGGCCTCGGAGAAAGATGCGCTGGTGGTCTTCCAGGACAGGAAGATAAGAAGGGTTTGGCATGAAGGAAAGTGGCACTTTTCTGTTGTGGATGTCGTTGCAGTGCTACTTGATTATGCTGATTTCCAGACGTCAAGGAAGTATTGGAACAAGCTCAGCCAAAGACTCAATGGTGAGGGGAGTCAAGTGGTGACAAAATGTCACCGGTTGAAATTGACCGCTGAGGACGGAAAACGCAGGGAAACAGACTGTGCAGATACTGAAACCATGTTTAGAATCATCCAATCAATACCTTCACCCAAAGCCGAGCCATTCAAGCTCTGGCTGGCCCAGGTAGGATACGAGCGCGTCGAAGAAATCCAGAACCCCGAACTCGCACAGGCAAGGATGAAGGAAATCTTCAGAGCAAAAGGCTACTCTGATGACTGGATTGAGAAGAGAGTCAGAGGCATCGCAGTCAGAGAGGAGCTTACTGGAGAGTGGAGTAAGCGAGGAGTCAAAGAGGACAGAGAATATGCAATATTAACCAATGAAATCAGCAAAGCCAGTTTTGGTAAGACCATTGATGAATATAAAGAACTCAAGGGCCTGAAGCGAGAAAATTTGAGAGATCACATGGATGACTTAGAACTCATCTTTACCATGCTTGGAGAAGCAGCCACAACCAGATTCACCAGAGAGCGTGACTCCAGAGCATTCCCGCGTTTGAAGAAAGATGCAAAAGATGGAGGTGACGTGGCAGGTTCAGCAAGAAAAAATATTGAGAAAAAGCTCGGAAAGAGCGTGGTCTCCAGCGAAAATTATCTAGACCAATCCGAGAAACAAAAGAAATTAGAGAAAAAGAAATAAGAAATCAACCCAGTGTCTTCTCTCCCGCGTGCCATTCGACAGGGCACAATCCACCAGTTTGAAGGGCTTCTAGAACTCTAAGGGTTTCATCCACGCTTCTTCCCACGTTGAGGTCAGAAACAACCTGATACCTCAGAACGCCATCCGGGTCAATGATGAACGTTCCCCTTAACGCAATTCCTTTTTCTGCGATGAGCACGCCATAGTCAGCTGAAAGTCTGTGAGTCGTGTCAGCAAGCACAGGGAAATTTACTTCCTTCAAATCCCGTTCAAACCATGCTTTATGGCTGTGCACTGAGTCAGTTGACGCACCAATAACAACTGCGTTCTTCTTTTTGAACTGGTCTTCCATTTTCGCAAATCCTCTGATTTCAGTAGGACACACAAACGTGAAGTCCTCAGGATAGAAGAACAGCACAACCCACTTTCCTTTGTAATCGCTCAAGGAGATTTTCTTGACATCTCCCGCAATGTATGCTTCTTCCTCGAATTCAGGAGCTTTGTTTCCTACCTGCAACATTTCGTACGTATCACAACATCCCATTTTTGTTTACCTCGTAGCATTCTTTGCACAGACCGTTGAAGTCCAGTTTTACGTTCTGAATTGTGAAATCAGCGTGCCTTGGTACCTTAATTTCAGGCATCTGAACGTCCATTATTTTATGGCAGTTTATGCAAACAAGGTGCGCATGCTTTGAAGCATTGTCAAACCTTGTCGTGTTTGCAACGCGCAATGCCTGAACCTTTCCAACTTTCTGAAGCTGGTTTAAGTTTCGGTATATAGTACCTCTCGCTATCTCTGGCATCTTTCTCTTAACGCCAAGGAACACTTCTTCTGCCGAGGGATGTTCGTGCGAGTTCTCAACAAACTGCAATACAACATCCCTCTGTCTGGACTTGTGCATAAAAGTAGGAATCATTCTCACTTTTATAAGTGTTTCGGAAGAGTGGGGAAAGTAGATATCTTACGCATTTGTCATTATTTTCAATATTGAAAAGAAAACGTTAAATAGTTGAACAGTTTAACACTTCTATGGACATTGTGAAGATGAGCCCAAAAGGACAGTTGGTAGTGCCAGGAAGCATACGAGAAGCAGCAGGGTTTGAGCCTGGAGACAGGTTCATAGCAGTGCAGATGGAAGAAGGTATCGCGTTCAAGCGAATAAACAACGAGGCCTTGAAAAAGGAGTTTGAAGAGCTTACGGAAAAGCTTCACAAGCACTTTAGAAGGATTGGAGTTACCGAAGATATGGCAGATGAAGCAGTAAAATGGACACGAAAATCACGCTCGACACTAACGTTATCGTCAAATGGACAATCAGCAAAGGCCCTTCTGCCAAAGTCTTAGAAAAAATCAAAGATGGGCATTTCGTTTTAGTGACTTCAAGTGCCCAACTGAAATAACTGAAACGGGTTCTTGGATATGCACATTTACGTCTTCCAGATGTCCAACAAGAAGAAATCCTCAAAGTTATTTTAGGCCTGAGCGAAAGTGTGTCTCTTCCACAAAACATACCAACTCGCTGCCGTGACCCCGACGATGACATGATAATAGAGACTGCAATTCGAGGAATGGTGAAATACTTGGTCACATATGACAAAGACATTCTTGACTTAACACCGCTGCTTCCAGTGAGAGTTGTGACACCAGAGACCCTTCTCCGCACTTGTACGAAACATAATTAAACGCTTCCCCTTACCTAAAGCCATGGAAAACGTCATAATCATAGGATCAGGAATATCAGGCCATACGGCAGCAATCTACAACGCGAGAGCAAATTTGAAACCAGTCGTGATAGGAGGCCCAGAAGTGGGAGGTCAGTTAACCCTAACCACAACAGTAGAGAACTTCCCAGGATACCCTGAAGGAGTCAATGGCCCTGGACTGGTAGAACAGGCAAAGAAGCAGGCAGAGAACTTCGGAGCAAAATACGTTACGGGAAAAGTCGTGAAGATAACAAAGCCCGAGCACTTCTTGCTTGAGATGGAAGATGGAAGCAAACTCGAAGCAAAGACTGTAATCGTTGCTTCAGGAGCTTCCGCAAGATGGTTAGGCATACCTTCTGAGCTGAAATTCAAGGGAAAAGGAGTGCATTCCTGCGCTACATGCGACGGATTCTTCTACAAAGGAAAGGAAATCGTTGTGATAGGCGGAGGGGATTCGGCAATGGAAGAAAGCACATTCCTTACCAAGTTCGCCAATAAAGTAACCATAGTCCATAGAAGCGAAGAGTTCAGGGCTTCGACATTCATGCTTGAGAAAGCAAAGAAGAACCCTAAGATAGAATGGATAGCCAATGCCACAATCGAAGAATTCATGGGAGACGACTCAGGACTTACTGGCGTGAAACTGAAAAATACGAAGACTGGCAAGATAACCGACTTCAAAACAGACGGTGTTTTCTTGGCAATAGGCCACGTACCAAATACGAGCTTCTTGAAAGGATTCGTTGATTTGGATGAATTAGGATACATCAAGGCAAGTCCTCAAATGCACACCAACATCCCAGGGCTCTTTGCTGCGGGAGACGTCCAGGACAGGAGGTACAGGCAGGCCATAACGGCAGCAGGCTCCGGATGTCAGGCAGCGATTGAGGTGGAGAAGTATTTGGAGAGTTTGGAGCATGACAATAGTTAAGGTTCACACCGCAGACCAGCTTAAGACGTGGAGGACTTCGCGGCTTGGAGCACTGTACATGACTGCATTCAGCACAAGCAGAAAGGATGCTGAAGACATGGGACAGCTGGAACTGATAACTGAAGAGATCAGACACAGACCATTCAAGCAAAGAGCTCATGTTCTCACACAAATAGACTCAGCATTGTCATCTGAGATATCTAGGGAGAACTACGAGCAAGCTGCCTTGCTGAGAGATATGCAAACACATTATAGATCCAGTGTACTGGATTAGGGCATTATTCCTCCCCAATCCTCGTCTCGGGTTCGCAGCCTTCGCTGTATTCTTCCATCTTCTTCAGCACGTCATCATAAATCTTAGAGTATTCCTTCTCAAGCTTTGAGGGCTCATCAATATCTATCTCATAGAAATTATTACGATTAATCCTATAGCATAACTGGCAGGCCTTAGGTTTCTCTTCAGAAACATTCTTCGCATGACAGTAATTGCACACCCAGGCCTTCATGTAACCGAGAGCGAAACATCCTATTTAACGCTTGTGCTTGTGTTCGCGCTCACCAACGCCACAGCATTCACCAATCGCGAACTTGCTAGGAATAGGGTCCGTGCCTTCAGTGTACTCTTCAAGCTTGTCCATGACTTCCTGGTATTTCTTGCTGTACTCCTGTTCACGTTTTGAAGGCTCGTCAACATCTATCTCGGTAAAATTATTCCTGTTCAACCTACCACATAATTGACAGCGGTCAGGCTTCTTCTCTTCCTTGAGCTTCGCGTGACAATAATTGCAGACCCATGCTTTCATGGAAAGTGAGAAGATTCAGAGTTTTATAAGTGTTTAGAATTCTCAGGAACTTTATTAATCACAATTCCACGCCGTGTTCTTTGAAATACTTCACGATTGGTTCATTCCGAAAATAAATAACCCCATCTCTGACCATAATGTCCGCTCCCCAAAGCCTGAACAGTTCTGGAATCTTAATCTCTGATAGGGACCTTTCTGTGCCATACTCGAGGACAGACCCGTCAGGAGCATGAATACTGAGATGGAAAGGATTTGATCTTATCTCTAAAGTTACATCAACAGGAAATTTTTCCTCAAGTCTATGTCCATCCATTATAATCTCCAAAGGAGGCATAGTAGAAGGGACTCTGCATGCGTATATAACGGTTTCTAGAACTCCTTGTTCTTCCTTTTAATGGCTCTGCGGGCTGCTTCTAAGATTGCCTGAGGTGTAAGACCATATTTCACCATCAGCGCTTCCCCCTCGCCTGACTCTCCAAAACTGTCCTTCACGGCAACCTGTTCCATCGGCACTGGGAATTTCGTGGATAGAGTTTCTGCAACAGCGCCTCCCAGACCCCCGTGAAGCTGGTGTTCTTCAGCTACGACAATACATCCAGTTTCCCTGGCTGCCTTGATTATGGCAAGAATGTCCAGCGGCTTAATTGTATGAATGTTAAGTACCCTTGCATTAACACCTTCTTTTTCCAATGATTCAGATGCTTCCAGTGCCTTTGAAACCATCGAACCGCAAGCAATTAACGTAACATCGGAACCATCCTTGAGCTGCAATGCCTTTCCAATCTCGAAAGGAGCATCAGCAGTTGTGAGAACTAGTGTCTTAGCCCTGGAAAGACGAAGGTAAGAAGGACCAACAAGATTTGACAATACGATTACTGCCTTTTTTGTTTCGGTTGCGTCACAAGGCACCACCACGGTCATGTTGGGAATGGGACGCAGTACTGCTATGTCTTCAAGAGGTTGATGCGTTGCCCCGTCCTCGCCAGTAAGCAAACCACAATGACTGCTTGCCAACTTCACGTTTGCTTTTCCATAACCCAAGTTAATCCTAATCTGGTCCAATGTTCTGAAAGGAACAAACGCGCCAAATGTTGTTGCCCAGGGAACAAGACCTGTAGTGCTCAAGCCAACTGCCGTAGTGACCATGTTCTGTTCTGCAACACCCATCTCGAAGAATCTTGCAGGATATTTTTTGTGAATCTCTGTAACGTTAAGACTCTCTTCCAAATCTGCACAAAGCACAACGATGTTGTTGTTTACGTTCATGAGTTCCAACAAAGCAGAACCAAATGCTGCACGAGTTGCCTCTTTCTTTGAACGGTCGGCGAGAACGAATGAAGAGATCATATTACTTACAGGTGTAGTTCCTTTCTGAGCGCCCTGCAAAGATATCTCTGCAACGGGAACGGGCGGCAACTCGTTTACGAGAACACTTGAAGCGACTTCCTTATGTCTTCGCACTTTGACCTTAATCATTTCAACACCTTCAATGCCTGCTTTGCTTCTTCCTTTGAAGGAGCCTTGCCATGCCATTCATACTTGTTTTCCATGAACGGAACGCCCTTGCCCATTGTCGTGTATGCAATGATGACTGTTGGTTTTTCTTTGATTGTTTTGGCGTCTTCCAACGCTTCAAGGATTGCCTTCATGTTATGACCATCTGCTTCAAGAACATGCCATCCGAAGCTCTCGTACTTCTCTCTTAGTGGCATTACGTTCATCACGTCCTTGTTGTAACCAGAAATCTGAATATTATTGTAATCAAGAATTGCAGTTAGGTTATCCACCTTGAAATGTGCTGCGGCCATGACTGCTTCCCATGTGCTTCCTTCTTCCTGCTCTCCGTCAGAAAGGTAAGCGTAAACTCTTGCGGGGTTATTTTGTAATCTTAATCCAAGAGCCATGCCCAATGCAATGCTAAGACCCTGGCCAAGGCTGCCTGATGATGTTTCAACACCTTGCGTGTCGAGATGATTTGGATGACCTTGAAGTTTTGAATTAATCTTCCTGAACGTCTTCAGCCAAGATTTCTTGAAATAACCTCTTTGCGCCAAGGTCGCGTACAGAATTGGAGAGATGTGCCCGCAGCTGAGAACAAAACGGTCTCTCAAAGGGTCTTGGGGCTTCTTGGGATTGTGATGCAAGTGATAGAAGTACAATGCAGTGAAGATATCCGCAGCGCCTAAAGAGCCACCAGTATGCCCGGACTGCGCCTTGGAACACATCTCTATGACTAGACGACGCGACTTCTTAGCTATGCCCTCCAGCCTCTTCGCTTCACTGTCAGAAATAATGCGTGCTCACCTCAAACCAGAAAATGCAAGAATAGTTTAAAAAAGTTTTGACGCGATGCCTCAACGCTTCGCAGCAACGGCTAGGTACTGCTCTCGGAGTTCTGCTATTGCTTCCTGTTCTCCGCGGAATGCTTCTTCAATACTCCCATTGAGCATTGCATCGACAATCCTAAGGTGGTTTTCAGCTTGAGCGAATGCACCACTATGCCCCGCAGTCCTCATCTCTGGCAGAGTCACTTGGATTGAGTCTGGTTTCAAGGCATCTAGTTTGAATCCACGCTCGACGTAGTCATTTGGAATGTTCGGAAAACTCACTCCGACGAAAAGCCGTTCTGGCGACCCCGCGTGAATCTCGACAGAATACAATGGAAACTTTCCGTTGACAGGCCATCGCACTTCCCGCTCAAGGCCACGGAGCATGTCCTTGGCACGTGCCTCTGGAACGAGGAAGTCGCCCGACCCCCTGCCATTCCTGTACAATATCACGGGTTCTTGTAATAAACTATGTAGCGCATTCTGGTCCATCTGTGATGTGCCAGAGTCTTTTCCAAATGCTCGGTCAAGAAAATCAGGCACTGCTTGGGCTACGCACTCACTGTCCTCCCAACTTATTCGTCGGTCAGGTACCATAGTATACCATGCGGGAATTCCTGTGAGCATAACTCCGTTATCAAGAGCCCATCCAGTCACGTGATTTATTGAGTCAGTGGTCCCATCTGGTAGTTGCCAACTGAACGGAACGAAAGGAGCTTTGAAGCGAAGTCGGACTCCATTTTCAGCAAATGTGGAATAGGCCACCTTGTTTTGAGAATCACGAGGATCCAAATCGAACTGGACGTAACTCGTTGCGCCAGCTCCAAGACGCTCACCTATTTTATCCAAGATATCTAACCCAGATACAGTCATCCTGATTCCTCCCTCACCTTCCTGCTAAGGAATCTCCACATATTCTTAAACTTTTGCGGTGGCCTTCGCGGAATGTTTATGAATAACAACTGCTCAAAAGATAGCATGAACATCATATTTCCCAACATCCGTGGCGAGAAGTTAGCAGGCATTCTAAACATGCCAAAGAAACAAAAGGGGGCTGTAATGCTCATCCACGGGTTCTGCGCAGACAAGGAGACGAACTTCTTTCCAAAACTCGCACAAAAGCTCTTTGAACAGAATTATGCAGTGCTCAGATTCGACCTTTCAGGATATGGAAAGAGCGAAGGAAAGTTCGAAAACACAACATACCAGAAACACTATCAAGACACTGAAGCAGCACTAACAGTCCTAAGACTCAAAGCACCGTATCCTGTACACGTAATAGGACATAGCATGGGCGCAGCAATGGGACTTCGCCTGGCAAGAAACCACAGCATAGCAAGTCTCGTAATGATAGGACCACCATTCGTGGCAAAGAGTCATAGCATGGCCAAGAAAGCAGAAGCAGCACTGAAAGGGAGTTATGTTGAATTCACAGACTTCTTTGGAAATAAAAGGAAACTGAAGAATGATTTCTTCCTTTCAACGTTTGATTGGGACATGAGCGATGACGCAAAGTACTGCACAACACCAACCTGCACAATAATAGGCCTGGAAGACAAAGCAGTAAGTGTCAGTGCAGCCCTCCTTGCTACAAAAGCAATGAAGTGCGAACACAAGTTCGTGGGAATAAAGAAGGCAGATCACTATTTCGCGAAACCTCAAGACGAGAAGAAACTCATCGACGAAGTCAGCAAATGGTTGAACGGCCATAACGTTAATATATGATTCATATTTACCTAAACCATGACAACCGCATTAATTCTAATTGACTTTCAGAACGAATGGATGGACAAAGAATCAGATTACTATGTTGGCGAGTTGCTCGAACTAATAGCAAACACGAACAAACTACTAGCTCACGCAAGAAAGAACAAATGGAAAATCATATGGACAAGACACGAGGAGCCAGAAAGTGAAGGAGCATTCAAACCAGGAACTGAAGGAGTTAAGCTAATGTCACAACTAGATATCTCCGCGGACGACACTATAATAGTAAAGAATATCATCAGCCCTTTCCTGAACAACTCGCTTGATGAAGAATTGGATGGCATTGAAAACGTCGTCGTTTCTGGAATACTGACTAACTTATGCGTGCGCATGACCGTAGAAGAATCATACGACCGAGGACTAAACATAACTCTTGTTAAGGACTGCTGCGCCACTTTCGACGAAGAAACACACGAATTCACGCTGAAAGATTTGAAAGCTACAAGGGAAGAGATTGACATCAAATCAGTCTCAGAACTTGTTTAATCTCGAACGTGTAATTCAAGCCTTCGCCAGCTTCTTGGCAAGCGAAGGATTCCGCTCACTCACAAACAAAAGTTCAACGCCAACTATGTTCCCATTTCCGTCGAAGTCAAGAATTGTGTTGTCATCCAGCTTCTCTGTTCTCTCTATTTCTGCATCAGAGTACTCCAAGTACAATGCATCGGCATCCGAGTCATACGTTGCAGTCATACTGGATATATCGTAATGACCTTTATATTGGTTTTGTGTCCTGTATCAGACATCCACGAACTCAATCTTCTCGTGAACTGAATTGTTCGTAATGCACTGCCGCCTGAGAATGTCAAGAGCCTTCCGATGCAGTTCGTCAAACGCCGACGACTGACAGCACTCCTCGATAACATACGTAATGAAGCCGAAGTCAAAGGACTCGCACGCCGTCGCGAGGACACAGTCATTCTTCTCGATGCCAACGAGATGAACTTCTTCTATACCGTTTTCTTTCAGAAGCGCGAGGATGTCCTCGTTGCCTTTGAATATGGACTTAGTGCTCTTCTCGACATGAACGGCACTGCCATCCAGAACTGCCATGATCTCGTCAACCGTGTGCGTCCGCTCGTCTCGCGCACACACTTTGCCCAGTTGCCTGTCCCAAATTGATCCAGGCGCATCACAAAACACAGCCTCGACGTACAAATCATACTTGACCTTCTTGATTAGACGAACAATATTAGACACAATGACGCTATTCCGGCCATCAAGAAATGCGGGCTGCACGTCAACGATGAAGAGCGCTCTCTTGCGACCGCTTGACGGAATATTCATGCACTAACCACCACACGCGTATTTATAAACTTATGTCGGTCCTAGGTATAAACTTCCCTAACAACATTCTCTCTTGGTATTCCGATTTCCTTGCACTTCTCTGCCGCGGCACTTACCATCGGCACTAACCCACACAAGTAAACATCAACTGCGAGAGGGTCATTCACCAGTTCTTTCAAATGTGTTTGTACGTATCCTGTTTTACCAGTCCAAGAATCTCCAGGCCTGGAAAGTGTGGGAATGTAGGAAAACCAAGGATGTTTTTCAGCAAGCTTTGTGAATTCATCATGAAAGAACAAATCTTTTTCAGAACGAACACCAAAGACCAAAGTTACAGGTCTTGAACTTCCTTCCTTGTCAAGATGTTGAAGAAAGGTCCTGAAAGGACTCACACCTGTGCCTGTTCCTAAAAACAACAACTCATTCGAAAAATCGTGAAGGGTAAAATGTCCCAGTGGACCATCGCACTCGAATACCTGCCCAGGTTCTGCTTTTGACAGAATCGCGCTGGTAAGTCCACCAGCCACTTCCTTGATACAAAGCTCAAAATGGTCATCTCCTGCAACAGAAGCAATAGTGTAGCTCTTCCTCTTTTTTGTTACCGTACCATGTAACTCAACAGGAATCCACAAATTCGTGAATTGTCCTGGAATCCACTGAAAGCCTGGCGCGTGAAACCTCAACAAGAAAACGGAGGACGTTAAATCAGTCCTGGAAACGAGCTTTGCCTGAAACACCTTAGTCGTCCTCAAAGTCGAGCTCAAACCGCCCTACAACCACACCATATGACCTCTTTGATTCGTCACGGCGCTCGGAACGGTGATGATAATAGTACAAAGTGAACTTCACTTCACCAAGATCTTCAAATCCAAGAGTCTTGCGAATCTGTTCTAGCACTTCTCCTTCAAGAGGCTTGTACCTGTCATCTAGAACCACATCGACTGTAATGTTTTCATCATATCGAACTACAAGAAAGTTATGTGTGCTCTTGCTCTTGAAAACCCATTTTTCTATGAAATCTTCCTTGTAAGCTCTTTCAAACCTGAAATCTACAGAGGATTCTTGTTGTACTGTTTTTGCTTCCTGTGGTGAAAGAAGTTTCTCACGTTTTAATCTTAGAATAGTCCTATTAAGATCTGATTCTTTAACGTGATATCTTCCTGTAAGGTAAGAATGACCATCATGTACATATGTCTTGTACACTTCCCATCCTTTATCGCCAAGACGAGCTTCTATTCTAACACGACCATCTTTTGCCTTCTTCTCAAAGGCTTTTAGGTCTTCCGAATTGCTTATTGTTCGCCAGGTCATGACTTGGCGAGCCTGTCATTCTTTAAATACGTTTGCGTGAACTCCGAAACCGTTATAAGCAACGCAAAGGAAATTCAACCATGCATTGCCCCTTCTGCGCGAATCCCGAGAGCAAAGTAGTTGACAAGAGAGACGCGGAACAAGGCATCAGCATCAGAAGAAGACGAGAATGCCTCAAGTGCACCAGAAGATTCTCAACGTATGAACGTCTCGAAGAACGCCCGTTAATAGTCATAAAGAAAGATGGTACAAGAGAGCGATTCAGCAGAGACAAGCTCAGGAATGGAATGCAGAAAGCATGTGAGAAACGGCCAGTGCCTGCCGCCAAAATAGAAGAAGCAGTCGCAAACATAGAGATGACATTGAAACGTCTTGGAAAGGCAGAAGTGAAATCAAGACAGGTAGGTGAGCTTGTGATGAGACAACTCAAGAAACTTGACAAAGTGGCGTACATACGCTTTGCAAGCGTCTATAAGGACTTTCAGGACGTTGAGACGTTCCAGGAAGAACTCAAGAAACTCAGTTAATGCTCACGAGCTTGATGTCTGCTACTATGGGTTGGCCTGCGAATGGGTGGTTCAGATTTACAATCATGGTATCTCCATCAAAGCCATAAACGTGACCGACTGCCTTGTTAAGTATCATCGGTTCGCCAATATTCTTAAGAATTATAGTCGTGATTGTTGTCTCGTTTCTTTGAATGCTTATGTTTCCTAAAGTAGTTTCTACGATTGCACCATCTGGTGCCAAGGCATACACAAAAACATATTCAGCAGTAACGTTCACAACGCGACCCTTCCACAAAGTGTCAGGAACACCAATAGTCTGGTTGAGAGACACATTCTCTATTAGTGCAATACTATCTGTTACAACATATGTGAATGGGTTGTTGAGGTAAGTAAACACTTTGCCCTGCGTGGCGTTGGGAGCATTAATGAACAAAGGATACTTTGTAGTGACGTTGAACCTCTTGATATACGTGAGATTGCCAAATTTCTTTGCATAAATAGCACCAAAAGCATCCTCTGGCTGAAGAGTAATCCGTTTTTCGTCTCCAGGATGCATACCAACCA
>JBDRGA010000035.1:0-18166 GCA_043818175.1 Candidatus Woesearchaeota archaeon
ACGCGTCATCACATCATTCGGAAACTCCGCGAAAGTAGACGCACAGAAAAAATACATCGGCAAAAGAGCCTACGTAATAGTCATCAAAGACCCATAATTATGCAACACAGCATTAAATATATATGGATATTCCATATATCATATAGTGTATATATGTTGGGGGTGGTTTTGGTGGAATACAGGAAGCTGATAAAATTTGGAAAAAATTCGTTCATTGTAAGCCTGCCGAAGCAGTGGATTGAGCACAATAAGCTTGTGAAAGGAAGTCTTATACAGGTACAACCCAACGGGAACCAGCTTGCTCTACTTGCAACACCTTCAGAAGCCAGTGCTGTGCTCTCTGAGACAAATATTGACCTTGACAAAGTGCCTTTGAACGCGGTCAAGCGTTTAATTTGCAGTGCATACATCAATAATGTGCGGGTTTTGAATATTACGGGGAAATCGCTGGCGCAAAATGCTGCATATGTACGCTCAATAATACACAATATGATAGCGCTAGAAATTCATGAGCAGACCCCTTCAAGGATTATTGCGAGAGATTATCTGAACATGCGTGAAATAAGTATTGAGAGCCTTCTGCGAAAGATGGATAATATTGTAAGGTCAATGTACTTGGATATAATCGAAGCCGCAAAGAAAGGAGACCCTGCAACTTTAAAGGATATTTCTGAAGGTATAACTTTGAGGGATGTAGATGTAAACCGGTTGACATTCCTTGCACTTAGGGCAATAAAGTATCAGATAGCAAATCCTATGATGATTGAGAGTGTACACACTTCAGAGGATCTTGTGCACATATGGGAATCAACTGAAAACCTTGAAAGAGTTGCAGACGAGTTAAAGTACGCCGCTCAATTATTGCCTGGTGTTTCCCCTTCAAATCTTCCCGGAGCAGCGTCCGTAATCTCGCAGGCACGAGATGTGTACCTTGCTGCCATGAAGGCACATTACACCAAGGACGTTAATTCTGCAGTTCTGGTTGCAGACCACCGCTTGAGTTTGTTTGCGGCAATAACTGATGTGATTGACGTTGAAAAGAGCAATCGCTCCGAGATCAGACTTTCCGAACATTTGCGAGGATTGGCAAGGACGATTCACGCACTGAATAGAATGACATACCAACGACCTCATGCGAGAATGGATACCACTTGAACATGCAGGAGCAAATACCACACATAGCGTACATTGAACCTTCTGGCCTCGTCTCCAGAACGAGTGTTCGAGATAGATTTACCAGGCTTGAAAAACGCTTATTGCGTTTGAATGGGGGTGCAAAACTGGAGGATCGCATTGAGGATGATCTTCCTCCCTTGCGCGGATCTTCTGATTTGGTGCTTTACAAAACCGTCGAAGAAGCTGAAGTTGCACTGAACAATGGAACTGCCTGGGCAATTATCGTGGAAAATACGGGTGCGTTGAATGAGTTGAATACGCCATATCTCAATGCGATGCGGTTCCGAGGTCTGCATTCGAGGGTTCCTATTCTTGGCATGGAGACCAATATTCATCCTAACAATCCAATGCACGGAGCACGTGATTTTCCTGAGTGGGTAGAAACGATAAGTGCTAATACGCCTGCTGAACGAGTATTGACTGCGTTAAGACGTGCAATAAGAAGTTCTGAAGAGTGGGAGAGGCAGCCCGCTTCCTGGGCAGGTTCGTTGAGTCCCGACAGATTCTTTGCCGATCCGGAAAGCGCAGACCTAGAGACGCAGGAGATTCTTATTCTCGCAATATATGATGCAGTAAAGAGATCTGTCCGGGATTACGCGATAAAAAATCCTGATGCGATAGGGATTAAGGATGATACCAAGTTTACAATTCCATTGGACCAGCGCAATCTTGCTGTTGGTCATCCTGAGGGTTGGCGCAAGGAGCATAAGGTTGTCGGCGAAGTTTCGGGACTGCTCAGGATTATTGATGAAAGCGAAGCGCCTGTGGATATTCAATTAAAGCCAATGGCTTTCACGGTTTCAAGTCTTACACACCAGCAAATTAGAGGAAATGCAGTCATGTCAGGTGGTCCTGGCACTGATTATTGGCTCAGAAGAACATGGACTGCCAATGATGATGAGCAAATGGCTTCTCTGGTTGCAGGTCCAAAATACGGACTTGCTGTTGAAGTGCCTCACCAGAACCTGCCTTCGCGCCTTTTTGTCACGCTGGAACGCAGACTTCGTGGCACTTTGTATGACGTTCAGAATAATATTCGCGCCGAATTGAATGAAGCGGCAGATGAGGCCAGCCGTGCATTGAAGATTTATACAGGCAGGAATCCACGCCAAAGAATAAGAGAGAGTACTCAGACCGCTTTTGATTTGGGTGTTGCTGCGAGCAATACGTTTGTTCATGTCAGAGCTTCGCTTTCTGAGGCAATTACGAGAGGGGCAGTTACTCTGACAGATTCGGATTCAATATATACCAAATATTTCAAGGAGGAACTCGCCGCCGCGAGGCTTGCTTTCAGGGAAGGGAAACCATTGTCAGAATATGCTTTACAGATGGTAGTTTCAGATGAGGCACTTTCTGAACTCTTGCATAGAACATATCACAGAATTCTCACAATAGTGCACGGTCAGCAAAGGCCCGTATCAAATGAACATGTTGACCAAGCTCTGACTTATCTCGAAACTGAGGGTGCGCAGCCATTCATCGAACTGGCAAGAGCTATCGGTCCTTACGTCAGAGGAGTTAATCCGCGTGAAGATGGCATGCAACTTTGGCCTGTTGACAAGGACCAGCATGCAAGAAATGCAGCTTTTAGCGACCTTAGTTTACGAGGATACATAATTCCTGCGTTGATGGCTCTCAAACACCCAGAGCTGGCAAAGTGGAATACGTATCCAGTAATGCCCTTCGAAACCACAGCATCAGTTATGCCATCAGCTGAGGAAATGCTTTCTCACGTTCGTGCCTTTGATTACGCAGAACCTATGTATGGAAGCATTCATTTGGGCAGGGTGCTCGCAAACTGTGACTGGGCCCAACAGTCGACCATCCCAATCGCACACCATTCTGAAAGAGGACAGTCCAAGCCAAGAATTCTTGTGAGTGTTCCTAAGAAAGGAACAAGAATACGTACTACTCCAGTTCTATATAATGCAAGAGTGGCGATGAATAGCATGATAGAGAGGAATCACGGGTTTGTAGAATTTGCAGGTCCGACTCTTCCAGACGAGGTGGGTAATCTGCAAGCATACATTGGCGCGTACGTACTAGGGGACAGGATGACGGTCATTACGAACGAGGTTGGTAGGTACTTTGCAAACGTCATGGCTCGCGGACTTGATTACATTGCAAATTCTGCTGACAGAAATTCTCAGGTCATTGAACCTGCAGTACATCTCAGCAGGGTGATGGCTTCCTTTAGTACGGACTACAACACCGCTTGAGATCTTGTTAGATCTTTGAGGCGGGCGTATTTGACTCTATTTGGCTTTGGAAGTGCATGGTATTTGTCGCATACTCATACTTTGTCTTATTCTTTTTTGCCAAACTGCCTTTGCCTGAAAGATTTATATACCCGTCTGCCAAATTATGGTCATGCGAGTGCTGTCGTTAGGGTTGTTGGTTCTTTTTGTCATTCCTTTTGCTACTGCAGCCATTAGTATTACATCATGCGGATCTCTTAACCAGCCAGGCCAAACGTACATACTTCAGAACGATGTCTCAAATACTGAGTCCTGCTTCAAGGTCAAGGCTGATGGTATAACTCTTGACCTGAATGGTCATACTGTAACTTATGGCACTGGTCCCTTGGTGAATCAACTTAACTTAGGATTTGAGGACGACTCGAACATTGGTGATGGTTTGCTTGGTTGGGATATTTCTCAAGCGCCAAGTGCCAAACTTGTTTCTGGTCCTTGGTGGGATGGTACTGTGAGTGATGGTTCTTACGCGTTGCGTTTTAAGGAGGCAGGTTATAGCGATGGCAATACAGACCAGTACATTCTTTCTGATCTGATAACTATACCTGCTGGAAGAGGTTTCGTACTTATGGCTACGCATCATGTTCCAGACTACCGTGATTCAACAGGTGACTGGAATAACCTTACAAATGTGAGTTACAGCGTAACTATTGAACCTGCAGGCATCCTGCGAACTGATTACTTTTGGTGTTCTCCTCTCATGAATGGAACGGGAGGAGAAGGTACCACTTGGGGTAATTCTGCGTTTTCAGTATGTCCAATAACTCCTTCTCCTGTTGCACGCACGGCGCGCATCAAGATAAGAGTCAATGGTCCTGGATTGCTTTATCATCCATATAATATAACGTTTGATGAAGTTAGAATAGTACCTGCTTTTGACAATGGCATAGGACAAGCAAATTACGCCGATACTATTTTTCATCCTTTCGATCAGGCATGGGGTGGATTTTCTAATCACCTTACGATAAAGAATGGAAATATTGTGCAGGGTGCTTATGGATATGAAGCGTATGGGATATTTCTTCGCGGCGGGAATAACTACGTTACAATTAAGGATGTTCAGGTTCACGTTCAAGGCGCCAACGCCATAGGAATTTGGAGTCGTGGTGACTATCAGAATATCATTGGAAATACCATTATTAATGACGGGAAGATAATAAGGAACCGCCATCAGATGGATGGAGGGGGCATGTTCATTGCAAGCCATGAGAGTGGCATTCTGCACGAGGCAAATGTAACTGACAACACTATTATTGGAAGTCCGCAGTATGGTCTGCGCGTTCTAGGTGGAAAGATTTACGACGTTCCAAAATTCGTTGTAGCAAGGAATAATATAAGTTTCAACAACAGGTACACCAATGGTTTTGGAATCCAAAGCGGTTCTCCGTTTATGCTGATTGCCAACAATACAATAACTGTCCTTAATGGGCGGGGTATCCAGGTGAATGCAGTAAATACAACTGTCACAGGAAACAAAATTGACGTCCAGGAGGGGCGTAATGGTGAGTATACTAGCATGATGACGTATGGTATTCAGTTTGAGAGCGACGGTGGCGGTTCAAATTACAGCAGGGCTTTCGACAATACAATAATTGCAAGAGCAAAGCCCGCACAAAATGGGTTGGCTGTTGCCGTTCGCCTAACAGGAGATTCATCGAATATTGCAGTGTTCAACAATACGATTTATGCATATAGCAGCACTCCTAGTTATCCAGCTTATGCCTTTTCTGCTTTTGGTACCGACAGCCCTGTTCAGGCCTCAACATCGGAATTTTACAATAATGTAGTGTACAGTCAGAGCGCCATTGCTGATTTTGAATTTGGTGGCAGTAATCAGGTCTTGCATGACAATTATTTCGAGCGCATTCCTGGTGGTGCATGGTACGCAAGTGCTTATCTGATAAGTCCTGCTTACAATACGGTATTTTTTGACAACATCTTGAACGGTGTTGATTTCCGTGATGCAATCTATTCCTGTGCTTACCGTGACAGTTCTGATTTGAGGGTGATGTATTCGTTTACTGTGCGCGTAGTTGACGGGGCAAGTAACCCAGTATCTGGTGCTACTATTACTGTCAAGGACATCTTCGGGAGTCAGGAATTCTCAGGAGTTACTGGTTCTAACGGAAGCTTGACGTTCCCTGTGTATGAGTTTGTTTCGGCACCTAATGCAGCTAGCTGTTCTGTAGATAATGTCACTGAGTTGAATCCACACAGCGTGCGCGCGCAGTACCCTGGTTATGACAAAACTGTTTTGGTTACGGTTGACAACAAGAAAACCACGACATTCACACCAAGCACAGTGGGTTGTGTCGACTTGGACGTTGATGGGTACTTCACTCTTGCTTGTGGTGGTAATGACTGCAATGATAATAGCGCAAGTGTTTATCCTGGTGCGCAGGAACTTTGCGGTGACGGAATAGACCAAGATTGTTCCGGTGCTGACCTATCCTGTCAAGTGTGCGGTGAGGAGCCGGCTCCTGCAGAGGGATGCCTTTGTCAGGGTATTTGGCAGTCGGAGGGTGAGTTCTGCAGCGCGTTCATGGGAGATCATATCGTTCTGCAGCAGCGCTATTATGGATATTCGGGCGCAATTAGCCGACAGCTCTCACAGCCCCATCCAAACTCGATTTTTGGATTCTTTGAGGTTTGGTACAGGGCGGATGGTATGACTGAGAAGGGTCTCGTCAGATTTGACATTTCGTCCTTGCCTGTGGGAAGGGAAATACAGAGCGCCAATCTCTTCATGTACCAGAGTCACGCTGATGTGACTAATCTTCCTGGTATTGCTCCTGTACAGGTCTACAAAGTGTTGAAGAGTTGGAATCCGGAGTATGTTACGTGGAACTGTCGGAATGATCCTGAAGGTGATGGATGTTCTCCTGTTGATGCATGGACTGTGTCAGGGCTTGGTGTTGGAGATAGAGACAGTAGCTACTCAGAAATTCAGATTATTCCAGAATCCTGGAATTCGTGGAATGTAACTGAATTGGTGAGGGACTGGTATGCTGGTGAGTCGAACTATGGGTTCCTGGTTGAAACCACTACTGGTATTTCGCAGTGCATCTCGGGTGTTGAGAATGTTGGATGGAATGGCGCATGTCCGAGTTCTTCAGATCCGCCAAGGCTCGAGATAGACCTCGTGCCTCTTGTCGTTGCACCTTGCGGTGTTTATGATGCTGATAGCAGTGGAGTTATTTCGATGTCTGAAAGTTCATCCGCAATCCAGGACTGGTATCAGGGAAACATTGGAATGTCTTATCTAGTGAATGTGCTTAAGAGTTGGATTGATGGGGTTTGTTACACTTAGTGCTGTTTTGGTAATGTCTAGTCTCTCGATTGTCTGGTTGATGAAAGTTCAGATTCCTGTTCTGTGATGATGTATGACTAAGATTTATATAGTCCATTCATTGAAAAGCAAGCATGTTGAGTAAATTGTACTTTGTGCTCCTTGCGTTTCTTCTCATTCCAATCGCATCTGCGATTGATGTCTTTGATTGCGGCGTTCTAAACCAGACAGGACAGACGTACGTTTTGCAGAATGATGTGTCGAACGCCCATTCGTGTTTCCTGATTCATGCGGACGACATAACGTTCGACCTTAACGGACACACCATAACTTATGCTACGAATCCCACGCGCTTCTGGGGGCCTGATAACGAGACGCAGTGCATGACGTACAATTCTATCATGGATGGAATAATCTGTCAGTTCGGTATAATCAGTGATGGGGATCCGAGGGGTGCGCGGGATTTTCCTGAAGCGAACTGGGAACATCGTGATGGAATCACCATCAAGAACGGCAGGATTGTACAGCATCAGAACGCAGGAAGATTCAGCGACGCTATTCGTGGCTGGGGTGCTGGTTGGACTGTAGCGAATCTCACGATTCTCTTGAATCGCACCGATGCGACTGCCGTGCACGGTGAAGGCGATCCACGCTGGAACGTGTATGGCTTGAAGATAGATGCGGATATCGAGGAGGATATTACCAATAGGCACCAATGGGTCCCTGGGATAAGTGTCGGTTCCTATTCTCTCGTTCACGATAACAGTATATCTGGAGTCCCCCATATGGGAATCGCTGCCGGCAGCAATTCAATTATAGAGCGCAACAATATCTCCAATGAGGAGTGGGGTGATAATGCTTTTGGTATAGGATTGTATGGTGCTGATGATGTAATAATAAGGAACAATATTATCAACACCGTGCGTGGCAGGGGGATACTTCTTGATGCTGGCGCTGACAGGACGCTTGTGGAGAACAATACTATTGATGTTCATCATGTGTGTCGTCCTACGACTGAGGCCTGCACTGGTACTTATGGGATACGGATAAGGTATGCCAGCAAGGATAATGTTATTCGTGGTAATACTGTGATCGCGCGAGCTTACGATGGAGAGCGCGCGACGGCCATGATTCTTACTCCTAAACAGAATGAGTCTTCTCCGGATTATGTGGCTCCCTTGAACAATATCATTGAGGGGAATACGTTTATTGCTCTTACCGATGGCACTGCTGAGGCGAACGGAATAGTTTTCGAGGCTAATCCGATTACTCAAGTTCCAGGAAACATAGTTCGCAATAATATCATACTGACGCAGGATATTGGTGTCAACTTCTATGGTTCGAATTGCGAGAGCAATAACATACTCGTGGAGAATACTACTATTATTGATTACGGTTCTCCAGCTTTCGCTCCTGTCGCTATGGGTTCGTGCGGGGGTCCTTCTCAAGGTCATGTTCTTTTTGACACACAGATTGTTGGTGGCATGTGGGATGATGCTCGTTTTGGTGGGCTGTGCGCTTCGCCTAATCTTTGTGAGTTTGCTGTTGAGAATACTGTAATAGTGCGTGTGATTGATGCTTCAGGGAATGCTGTTTCTGGGGCTAGTGTTGAGGTTCGGAATTCTGTCGGTGCTCTTCTCGCTTCCGGTATGACTGCCACGGCCGGTTCTTATTCTGGTCGTGTGCGTGAGCGTACTGTTTTGAATGGTGTTGCTTCTGTGTATGGTCCATTCTCTGTTCGTGTTGTTTCAGGTTCTTATGATATGGTTCGTTTGGCTTCCTTGGACATGCGAACAACATTGGTATTCATGCTGAGTCCTGCGTGTAGTGTTCCTGATTCAGATGGTGATGGTTTTGCTTCTATTGCTTGTGGGGAGATGGATTGTGATGATTCTGTTGCTTCGACTCATCCTGGTGCGTTGGAGGTTTGTCAGGATGGCGTAGATAATGATTGTTCGAGTGGAGATGCTGTTTGTGGTGTATGTAGTGCGGGTCCTGTGCCTCGTATGGGTTGTTTGTGCAATGGTGTGCCCCGTTCTTCAGGTGTCTGTTGGGTGGTAGGCTCGCCTATCTCTCTTCAGCAGGGCAAGGATGGATATTTTGGTGCTGTTGATGCGGAGATATGGGGTCAGGAGCCTGATACTACGCGCGAATGGACTGCGATAAGGAATATGAATGGTGATTGGACTTGGAAGGAGCTTATTAAGTTTGATATAAGTGGTATTCCTCCAGGTGCGACGGTACAGAGCGCCGTTTTGAAGTTGAGTCATTCTGCAGGGTGGTACCCGCCAAGCAGAGTTTCGGTTTCCAGAGTTCTTAAGTCGTGGACTAAGCCAGGTGTTACTTGGCGTTGCACGAATGATGTAGGACAGAATGGCTGTGCCGGTGAGATTCCTTGGCTAACTGCAGGTATAGGTGTAAACGATAAGGCAAATTCGGTTGTAATCACAGTCACCCCTGGCGCTTGGAACGCGTGGGACGTGACGCCTGCGGTGCGCTCATGGGTTGAAGGCGGATCAGTGAATGGTGGCTTTGTAATAGAGGAGCTCGATGGCCAGTGGCAAACGTTTAGGAGCAGTCAGTCGTTCCCCGTGGAGACTCGTCCTATGCTTGTCGTGACTCTTGCTAGTGTGCCTTCGACCGCTTGCGGTGCTTATGATTCTGATTCTAATGGTCTGATAAACATGTCTGAGGCAGCTCCTGCAATCCAGGACTGGTATCAGGGAAACATTGGAATGTCTTATCTAGTGAATGTGCTTAAGAGTTGGATTGATGGTGTTTGCTATACTTAGTGCTGTTTTGTCCTTTCTCCATTGTTTGTTGGAATAACAATTTTGTTTTTGCTTAGTGTTGATGGATGGGCTAAGATTTATATAGTCCATTCATTGAAAAGCAAGCATGTTGAGTAAATTGTACTTTGTGCTCCTTGCGTTTCTTCTCATTCCAATCGCATCTGCGATTGATGTCTTTGATTGTGGTGTTCTTAATCAGACAGGAGGGACGTATGTTCTTCAGAATGATGTATCGAGTGCTGAGAGCTGTTTTCTTATTCATGCGGACAACATAACTTTCGATCTTAATGGACACACGATAACATATGGGACTAATCCTTCATTCTACAAACCTCTATGCGAGACATACAATGCAGTTGTAAGTGGAGTCATATGTCAGTTTGGTATTGCGAGTGATGGTGATCCAAGGGGACTTGATGATTTTGGCGTTGCAGGATGGAGCCAACGTCATCGTGTGACAATCAAGGATGGCACTATCCGTCAAAGTCCGAATGCAGGGCATTACAGCGATGGAATCAGGGGTTATGGAAGCAACTGGACAATCTCAAACGTAACTGTTGAACTGAATGTCACGGATGCGAGGGGTATTTTCGGGCAGGACGGTTGGGAAGTACGTGATTCAAGAGTGTTTGCAGGCATTCACGAGCAGATGACTAACCGCCAGGCATATATGCCTGGTATTGGGCTTGGCCCAATGTCTTGGGCGCATGACAATATTGTGATAGGTGTTGGCCATATAGGAATTAGTGCAGGTCATTTCTCAACCATTAGCGACAATTATATCTCTCAGAAAGAATGGGGAGACAATGCATTTGGCATAGCCTTGTATTCAGGAGACAACGTCACTATTACTAGGAACGTAATCAATACTAGTGACGGCAGGGGGATACTTCTTGATGCAGGGGCCAATGGTAACATTGTTTTTGACAATTATATTGATACGCACCACGCCTGCAAGACATTCACCGAGTTTTGTACTGGTACTTATGGGATAAGGATACGGTATGAAAGCAAGGATAATATTGTCCGTAACAATATTGTGATTGCTCGAGCTTATGATGGTCAGCGCGCGACTGCAATGAACTTCGACCACGAGCTTGACTATACTACCCCTCCATTGAATAACATCGTTGAGGGGAATACGTTTATTGCTCTTACCGAGGGCACTGCTGAGGCGAACGGCGTTGTTTTCGAATCCAATAATATAACCGAAATCCAGGGACACATATTTCGCGATAATATAATACTGACGCAGGATGTTGGTGTTAATTTTAAGGGCTCGAATTGCGAGAGCAATAATGTACTGGTGGAGAACACCACTATTATCGATTACGGTTCTACTGCCTTCGCTCCTGTTGCCATGGGTTCGTGCGGGGGTCCTTCTCAAGGTCATGTGCTCGTTGACACTCAGATTGTTGGTGGCACGTGGGACGATGCACGTTTCAATACTGCTTTGTGTGTGTCTCCGAATGTTTGTGAGTTTGCCGTCGAGAATACTGCGTTAGTGCGTGTGTTTGATGGCTCTGGAAATGTTGTTTCTGGTGCGAGTGTTGAGATTCGAGATTCTTCAAGTGTTCTGGTTGCCAATGGGTTTACGAGTTCTGATGGTGTGTTTTCTGGTCGTGTGCGTGAGCGCACTGTTTTGAATGGTGTTGCTTCTGTGTATGGTCCATTCTCTGTTCGTGTTGTTTCAGGTTCTTATGATGTAGTTCGTGTTGTCCCATTGGATATGCGGTCTTCTCTAGTGTTCATTCTCAGTCCTGCGTGCAGTATACCTGATTTCGATGGTGATGGTTTTGCTTCTATTGCTTGTGGGGAGATGGATTGTGATGATTCTGTCGCTTCAACCCATCCTGGCGCGTTGGAGGTTTGTCAGGACGGCGTAGATAATGATTGTTCGAATGGAGATGCTGTCTGCAGCGTATGCACTGCAGGTCCCGTGCCTCGTATGGGTTGTTTGTGCAATGGCGTGCCCCGTTCTTCAGGTGTCTGTTGGACTGCGGGCTTGCCTATCTCTCTTCAGCAGGGTAGTGATGGATACTTCGGTGCTGTTGACGCGCAGATTCAGGGTTTAAATCCTGATGTGACAAGGGAATGGGAATGGTCTGCTGATGGACTTCGTAATATGAACGGAGATTGGACAGTGAAGAATTTTATACAGTTTGACATTACAGGCATTCCTCCAGGTTCTACGGTTGAGAGTGCAGTTTTGAGATTGCGTCATCCTTCTCCCTGGGGTTATTTTCCTACTCGTGTTTCGGTTTCTAGGGTGCTTAAGCCGTGGATTAAGCCTGGGTTGACTTGGCGTTGTACGAATGATATAGCACAGGATGGTTGTGCTGGGGAAGTTCCTTGGGTAACTCCAGGTCTTGGAGTGGGTGATAAGGCCGATCCGGTAATCATCACTGTTGCTGTGGATGCGTGGAATGAATGGGATGTAACCTTCCACGTGCGTTCTTGGGTTGAGGATGGTGCTGTTAATGGTGGGTTCATCATGGAGGAGTTGGATGGTAATTGGGCGCCTTTCAGGAGCAGTCAGTCGTTCCCCGTGGAGACTCGTCCTATGCTTGTCGTGACTCTTGCTAGTGTGCCTTCGATTGCTTGTGGTGCTTATGATTTGGATGGTGATGGTTTGATTTCGATGTCAGAGACATCTCCTGCAATCCAGGCATGGTATCATGGCACACTTGAAATGTCGTCTCTAGTCAATGTGCTCAAGAGCTGGATTGATGGCGTCTGCTATAGTTGAGAATCTTATGAACGCATCATAAATAGTTCAAAGCCTCTGGAGGGACTTGAACCCTCGACCTGCTGCTGGCTCGAAATTGCGCTTCATGGGCTTGAGCCCTGAAAGGGCGAAACCCATTTCGGTTGGTCCGGACGAAACCGGACGGCGAAACCGTTACGAGGCAGCCGCTCTACCACTGAGCTACAGAGGCATGCTCGTCGAGGTTCCTGGCAGGTATTTAAAGTTTTGCCGGCATTGCTCGAAAGGTTATTATATTTGCGTCTTTTCCTCTTTTCTTAAGTGTGAATATCATGGAAGAAGGTCAATCAAGGTTCATGCAGCAGGTGTACACCGCACTTATGCAAAACGAACTTACGCCTGCGTTGTTTTCCTGCAGTGAATTCTTTCCGGACAAGATTCAGCATATTACTCCTGTGACTGGCGATGGATTAGTTCTCAAGGTAAACCAGCGCGTGTACGTTCTTCCACCTTCGGAGATTGGGGTGACTGGGGTTGATGATATTTCTGTTTATGTTACTCGACAAATTATCCTGTCTCAACTTCATCCTGTGTCAATGTTGAAGCATCCAAGAGATACCTTGATTGCATCCTGGGGTGATGACGAGCGCGGGCTTCCCTCTGGCCAGGTAGTCGACGCGTGGGAAAATCGTCCAAGTGCGCTTGATGACACGTTTAATCACTTTTATGATTTGCTGGTTACACGAGACTCTCATCCTATTCCAAAAGGAAAACTGTACACTTTAGCTGTCAACGACATTGTGAGACTGTATGCTTTGTCCAGGTTGACTTCGGTGCGCGAACCTGGAGAAGTAGCAGCTCACCTTCCTGACCAAACTAGCTCGGTTGGGCGTATGGGCTAGACAATTCAGAGTTTTGAGGCGATTTCTTCTTTAGAGAGTTTCTGGCATTCACTGCAGATAATCTTCTTCTTGCCTTTGACCTTGATGTACGTGCCTATTGGCTTCTTGAGAAATGTTTCTTCAATGTTGTTTCCGCAGGATGCGCATTTCATGTTCGTTGTGCTTTCTCTTGACTATTTATGCGTTATGCAAACAATCCGCCCAGGTACGCGATAATGCCCAGGCCCATTACTGCTATTGATGCTCCTTTGCTCCATCTCCATGCTGCCCTTCCATCAAATGGACCGAATGGTATCATGTTGAACAACGCCAGGAAGCCATTGATTAGCATTCCGTACTTGAAGAACGTGCCGCCTACAACGAGAGTTCCTATGAAGAATAATATTGCTAGAATAATATTGGCTGTTGGTCCTGCTATTGCTATGTGGCCGTGCTGTTTTGTGGAGGGTCTGCCGTACGTTACCACTGCTCCTGGCGCAGCAAAAACGAATCCTGCCGCAAAAGCAAGGAATACTGCAAAGAGTATCATCTTGTAGTCCGCTCTGAAGCCCGCTTCGAAGTGATATTTCTGGGCAACGAGCTTATGTGCTAACTCGTGGAATACGAAACCCAGTCCAACTGTTCCAAGAGAAGTGAGTGCGGCTGTCAGTGTTCCAAGGCCTCTGAGAAGGAAGAAAAATGCCAGAGAGATTCCTAGCCATGCTATTGTAATATCAATTAATTCTCTCTTGTTAAACTTCATGCATGATGGTCTGTTGGCCTCCATATAAAACTTGTCACTCAGAGAATAACTACTGTATAATAGTTACATACCGAAATCTTTATATACTCTTGAGGAATCAACAATGTTATGAACACGCTCCAAGGCATGGGCAGCCTATTGCTCGCAGCTCTCGCAACGATTGTGCTCTTATTCTGGTTGCCAGAAACAACAATGGTAGTTCTTATGGTAATATTGCTAGTAGGAGCTACTGCGCTTTTGATTGCCTTAGCAGCCAGAACCATGTGGGACGTGCCTGAATGGTCATGGTTCCTTGCGTTCATATTGTTCCTTGGATTTGCGGCTTTGCGTGTCATCGATTATTCGGTTATTGCAGTTATCGTTGGTATTGTTGCATTGCTCTACTCTGTATTTACGGTATTCATCCAGCGCAGGACTCCCAAGATTGTTCCTATTCCAGTAGTTAGAGGTGGTCTTGATACCTTCAAGGAGAAGTTTAAGGCAGAGCCGAGAACAAGCTTCGAGAGAACATCTGATGATTATCTTGTAGTGCACCTTGAAAAGGATATTGACAAGCTTCAGGAAAGACTGGAGAACCTTGACAAGATGATGAGGAACGCGCAGGACAAACGCAATGAACTTGCCCGCGAAAAGGAAGCCGATAAAATGGTAGCTGTAGTGCAGAAGATTGCGCGAAGCATTCCAGCAAAGTCAGTTAAGACTACTGTTGCAAGGAAAGCAGTAAAGAAGAACACTAAGCCATTCGTTCGAACAAAGGAAGGCAAGAAATACCACATGCCTGAATGCTTCATGATCAGAAAGGTCGACTTGAAGAACAGGGAGCGCATTACAAGAGCGTTCGCGAGAAAGGGCAAGTTGACGCCTTGCGGCGTTTGCAAGCCTCAGTAGGTGAAACGAAGATGTCTTCATTCAGAGACGGTTCATATCGCAGTGTCTATGCAGGATCGGCTGATTTTGATGGTAAAGTGATTGCGTACGGTTTGTTGTTTCTTGGGGCAGTCATTGTCGGTGGTGTTAGGAATAGAATCCTGACGGATAGGGAGAATGCACGCACAAGAACTCATATTGAAAGTGTCTTGAGGACTGGTGGCATCGCTGATGCAACAGAGCAGGCCAAGGCATTATTCAAAAGACACAAAATATCAGTAGGAGGAGTCGAATACTGCCTTGCTGATATCAACCAAGACGGCTTGGATGATGTGACGAGAATTGGCTCAGATGGCAAGACAGAAGCCCATCTTCAGAAGAAACACAATTAATAATCTCCAAGTCTCTTTTGTCGTTTTCTTTCTTTAAGCATTATACTTTTTACAATGTAATCATTCATTGCTGAAACGCCATGCAATCCCATTCTCTGCTCGACCAGAGCGAGTAACTCGGTTTCGTCTTTCACGACAACGATGTTTCTCATTGCGTTCCTTACCGCTTCCCTTACAACCCAAACTCCTAATGGTATGAAGTATTCATCGTTAACAATACGCAGAGCAAGAACGCCTGCCTGTCTCTTCTTCCTGGATAACTCCTCAAGTATTGAGAGTCTTGCAGCATAATAACCGCCAGCAGTCTCGTGCACATAATCTTTTCTTCCCTCAAAAGACTCGTAATCAGTAGTCATGTTAGAATGCAGAGGACCGTCTCGTGGCTTGTACGATTCAATTAGCTCGTAGCTCCATTCCTGCGGAAAGAACAGTACGAAGAACGTATTGCCCAAATATTCTCCCTCTCCTAATGCAAAGTCGTGTTGCGGGTAATTCTTAATCTCCTTAATCTTCTGCTTCCCAAGTGTATCGTCAACAGCAGTTATGCTCCATCTTGTTGGCACAATTCTTCTCTGTACTTTCACACCCAGATTCCCCAAAGACAGTACCTTCACCAAATAATGCTCGTCCATTCCTTTCTTTGTTAGCATTCCAAGTCCTGCACTGGCCTTAAGGTCAATGTCAGACACTGCTTTATCAACAAAGTGAGGAATCTTCACGTTAGCAGTGAATCTGGTTTTCTTCAGTTGAACGCTTGGCCCGTAAGGAATGGCTGACTGGTCTAAAGACAATTTCGCAATTGGTTTCTTGGTTAATGTAACTTCATAATCCACTGGTTTGATGCTCATAGAAGCTTCCTGTGCCAACTCAGTCATCTTGGAAGATACTCCTTTAACTGGCGCGACGAAGCGGGCGTTCACGAGGGCACTTCTAAGGTTAACGATGCGAGGTATGGAATATGCTTCCTTCTTCCACAATAAAGGAGCGTCGTTCTCTTCCGTTACACCTTCATTGCCCAGAAAACCAACATGAACATTAGGATAACCGTACTTCCCGACGAAAACATTAGGTGTTGCCCCAGCAAACTCTTCCTTGGGCACCTGCTTCGGCTTCCCGTACTGCATCTCCTTGTAAGGGCAGTCTGCTTTCATGCACATATGAGGTTTCCAAGAACCACATTTAGGACAGAGCGGTTTCATTCCTTAAGCAAATCTGTTGCCTGTTTTATGGTTGTCGTTCCGGAGAATATTTAAACAGGGTTTTCTGGTTAATGGTCATGCGAAGAATACTCACGTTTCTTGGATTGGGTATTATAGTCATAATAGCGTTCATGGCTGCTATAGCTTATCCAGGAACAACTTCAAAGCACATTTATTCGAGCGTGCTCATCATCTTCCTCGTTTACGGCATATTAAATGTAATAATAGGCACTGGCGTTCGCAAAGTTGTTAAGGAAAAGATAGTCAGGTACACTGCCAACAAGATAATTTCCGTTCTATTCATAGCCATTAGTCTGTTGCTTGTCTTAAGAGTCTGGTTTCATGACAGCACTGCCCTGGCATTGTCGTTCGGAGTAATAGGAGCAGGTGTTGCCGTTGCCTTGCAGGATGTTTTCAAGAGCTTTGCAGGCGGCATAACAATAATCACTACTCAAGTTTATAGAGTTGGAGATAGAGTACAAATAAACGAATTTGTTGGTGATGTCGTTGATATAGGAATATTATACACGACGATGATGGAGATTGGCAATTGGATTGGGGGGGACCAGGCAACTGGTAGAATCGCGTCAATTCCCAATTCAAGAGTGCTTTCAGTGGACGTGAAGAACTATACGAAAGACCACGTGTTTATATGGGATGAGATTAAGATTCCTTTGACGTACGACAGTGACTGGAAAATAGCAAGGGATAAAGTTAAGTTACTCGTGAGCGAGCTAACCAGCAATTTTGGAGCTCAAGCCAAGCAGAACATCATGAAGATGGATGACAAGTACTATTTACAGTCTCACGTCTTCGAGCCGGTTGTCTTCGTAGCTTTAACGGACAACTGGATTGATATGCGCGTAAGGTATGTTGTTGCAGTAAGAGAGAGAAGGCAAATTCGTTCTCAAATACAGGAGGGAGTTCTTGAGTTCGTTACTGCAAGTAAGGGTAGGATAAAAGTAGCCAGTCAGACAATGAATTTGAGCGTTACTCCGCCTGGGATTTCTGAACCAATAAAGAAGAAACGAAGGAAATAGCATACTATATCTAGGCAGGACGCAACATTTATAAAACTCGTTCCTCGATGTTCACCGTAATGAAGCTTGACTATCAGAATGCGTTTCTAGGAGAAAAATCAGCAGAGGCCTTAAAGGGAAAAACAGTAACCGTTGTTGGTGTTGGTGGCTTGGGTAGTGTTGTGGCTGAAATGCTCACAAGGGCAGGCCTTAACCTCAGAATTATCGACAAGGAGCGTGTTTACGTGGAAGACCTTCCACGACAAGCATTGTACACAAATGATGAACTCCAGAAATTCAAAGCGAAGCAGATTAAGGTTCACCTAGAGAAGATAAACCCTAACATAACGGTAAAGACGTTTCATGAAGACCTTGCTGCATCTCATGTATTCCTCGTGAATTCGGACCTAGTCATTGACTGTACAAATTACGATAAGGTCTCTCCTGCGATTGCGGCACATTGCAAGAAACAGAAGATACCTTATGTTGTTGGTGTGTACAGTGGCAGTGAAGGCATTGTTCTTGCGAGCAGTACCATACCATCAAAGATTACTGCAGCATTCGAAAAGCTCAAGGCAGAGAAAGGAGTTCTTGGAGTTACGACGCATTACGTTGGAAGTCTAGTTGTAGCGAAAGCGTTAAAGATTCTAACAGGACAGAAATACAAGAAAACACCGTTGAAGTTGAACGCGTGGACGATGACTGCGAGAGAGATAAAATAATTATACTTTTTTCGGATATTCTTCGTTATATTTGAAGGAACCACTGGACATTCGTGCGAAGCTCACTTAAACGTATTTTAACTTCTCCTTAACTCATGCAAACC
>JBDRGA010000036.1:0-15030 GCA_043818175.1 Candidatus Woesearchaeota archaeon
GGAAAACCACTCAAAGAGTATGACTGCATATATGCCAAGGGAAGTTTCAGGTATGCTGCCTTGCTTAGAAGCATAACTGCAATCAAGTTCAAGGAGTGTTACATGCCCCTGAAATCCAGATTCGTAACAATGTGCGTCGTATTTCCAGTTTCGATGTGCAAAGTTCGCATAATCTTATCTGCTTTGACGTCATGTTCTGATCTGCGGGATTCCTTGGTACGATCATACAAATACTTCGCTATCTTCTGTGCTACATCAATTTTGGTGACTTTTGTGATTCCTTGTATTCCTGGACTTATGTTGGCTTCGAGAACAACAGGACCTCTATGACTCTCCAGAATATCAATACCTGCAATATCTGCACCCACTGCCTTCGCCGCTTTTATTGCTACTTGAGTTGTGACAGGATCCAATTCTACCAATTCGGCCTTGCCCCCTTGATGTAGATTTGCGCGTGCATCTGTTTTCGTTCCTTTTCTACGCATTGCTGCAACAACCTTATCCCCAATAACAAATGCTCTAATATCCGTACCACCAGTATCAATGAATTCTTGAACCAAAACAGGCTGCCTTAGTACATCCATTGCATCAAGTAACGTTGTTGCTGACTGAGCAGAATCAGCAAACATCACTCCCTTTCCATGAGTTCCCTGAGGAAACTTCATCACGATTGGATACTTGAGCTTCTTGAGTATTTTCTTGGCTGCTGGAACCGTGGCAGACAAGTATGTTTTTGGCATGCTAACCCCATGTTGTTGGAATTCAAGCTGAGTCAGAAGCTTGTCGTGCACGATAGTAAACGCACTTGGTTGCAGGGGCATGTAACACTCCTGGAACTTGATTGCAGTTATGCTTCTAAGCAAGGCAGCATACCTGAAACTTCCCTTGGCATATATGCAGTCATACTCTTTGAGTGGTTTTCCCTGATGCATTATTTCAGAATGGTTTCCCTGAAAATTGAGTTCTACTTCCCGAAGGGTAATCTCATCAACTTCATCAAAGTATTCTCGCATAGCCTCGGCTGTTTTATTGCTTGACACACTTCCAAGACTAATTACGGCAGCCTTCATTTTTTTGTCGGATCGATAATAAACCCGTTTCTGAGTATGTTTTGTCCTATGAGGATTCTGTACCTCATATGGCTTCTATCTGCGAGAGTAAATTCCGCGCGCATCGGTTTACCTTGAATTTCAATAGTAACTTCAACCACCGGACGAAGCTTGCTTCCATGCGCACTCTTTATCATTCTGCTGCGGGTTATTGGTCCTAATTGAAGCCGCGAAGCCAAAGCAAGATCAATACTGCTTTTTGTAGCGCCTGTGTCTATTCTTGCTATGTATTCTTCGGACTGCTCCTTCCCAACAAGCTTCACTTTTTCAGTAAGTCCAACTGCAATTTTTTCTGTCATTGTTCTTCCGGTCGTTGCAGTGGGAATGCTATTACGTCTTTGATTGTGAGCTGGTCAGTTAATAACATTATCATTCTGTCTATACCTATTCCTACTCCTGAAGTGGGTGGCATACCATGCTCTATAGCCCTGACAAAATCTTCATCCATAGGATTTGCTTCTTCATCTCCTTTATCGCGGAGGCCTGCCTGTCGTTCTAACAATTCTCTCTGCAAAATAGGATCATTGAGTTCTGTGTATGCATTACCTATCTCCATTCCCATAATGAATGGTTCGAACCTTTCAACTAATCGTTTATCGCCCGACCTTACTGGTTTGCATAATGGGGTAGTCTCGATAGGATGATCTATTACGAAAGTAGGTTGAACTAGTTTATCTTCACAATAATGTTCAAATATCGCCTGAACGAGCATTCCCCAACTCGTTCCTTTGTGGTCAATTTTATTTTTGGTGCAGTGCTCTAGTAATTCTTTTTCTGGCATGTTCAGAACGTCTAAACCAGAATGTTCTTTTACTAGATCGGTCATTTTGGCGCGTCGCCATGGTCTTTTGAGACTTAGTTTTGTTCCTTGATAAGATATTTCAGTCGTTTTATTAACCGAAAGGCATGCCTTCTCCCAGATTTCCTCGAACAGGTTCATCGCATGTTCATAATCTGTATGCGTTTCATACCATTCCAACATCGTGAACTCTGGATTGTGTGTTCTGTCTATGCCTTCATTACGGAAATCCTTGCTTATTTCATAAACAGCGCCGAAACCCCCGACGATAAGACGCTTCAAGTACAATTCGTCGCTTATTCTTAGGTATAACTGCATGTTGAGCGCATTGTGTTTTGTCACGAATGGCTTTGCATTTGCCCCCCCATAAATTGGCTGGAGCACAGGCGTTTCCACTTCGGTGAATCCTTTTGCATCGAGAGTCTGTCTTATCGTCTTAATAATCGTCGCGCGTTTCTCAAAGACAATTCTGACCTCAGGGTTCATTATCATATCCAAGTATCTTTGTCTGTACCTGAGTTCCGGGTCTTGAAGTCCATGGTACTTCTCGGGCAATGGACGTATGCTTTTTGCCAGCATCGTGAACTCAGAAACATCTATTGTTAGTTCGCCTGTCTTGGTTTTGAAAATTGTTCCTTTAGCGTTGATAAAGTCGCCAAGGTCACAGAGTTTCAAATTTTCGTATGCATCTTGAAGATTGTCTTTCGTGAAGTAGAGCTGCATCTTTCCCGTGCTATCCTGTACATGTACAAATGATGCTTTGCCCATTCGCCTAAGCCCTGTAATTCGCCCAGAAACTGAAGCTGCATCTGTTGTCTTTGTCTCAGATTCAAGACCATCATGTTGTCTATGCACTGCTTCTGCTGATTGTTTTTCAGGAGAAATATGTGGGTAAGGGTTTATTCCCTTGTCTAAGAGATCCTTGACCTTTCTTATTCGTTCTTGCATCAAATGGTCCATAGTCGACGGACGCCCATTTTCTATATAAACATATCGCAGGAAAGGTACCGCAAATTATTTAAACGCTGTTCCGCGAACTTGAAGCATGGTCAAGTCGCGGATGATGAGCTTCTCGGCAAAGCAGCTTAAGATGTGGGCGCTTAGCGCGATGAGTGCAGGCATAACAAGCCTGCTGTTTGTGATATTCTTCCCAGTCATCCCATTGAGTGTTTACTTCAGCCTTCTATTTGCAGTTTACGCGCTTCTGGTTGGCAGCGTTGTGCTCTTGATTCTTCGCACAAAGCGAACCACAGATTACAACTCTGAATTTGGAAGGGCACTCTCTGGTGTTGTGAGTGCTGTTCTTGTATTGTTTTCGTGGATTCAATACATTTCCAGCACTGACGTGTATGGGGTGTACGTTCCTGGCAGATTCCCATTTCCTTCGCTGACTGTACTGGGGCTTCTAATAACGCTGTTCCTCAGCGTACCAGTTATCAAGCTTTTTGGTTCTAAGGCGCGAAGCTGATTGCAGAAAATAGTATGCCTACCACTATTGTGAGTATTGGAAAGTACGCATACTTTCTTGCCGCGTTCAAGATATTTGCCTTAAGTCCTATCTTGCGCTTCTCTGCATACAGTGACCCCGAAGGTATTCCGAAAAGGAAAGCAAGGTACACCATCGTACAGAAGAACACAACATTTACTGAAGAATAAGGTAATAGAATTGCAAATAAGACGTATGCAAGGTGATCTATTGCTTTTATGAGGAACGCAGCCAGTAGTAGTAGTGCAATGAGTAGAACAATTCCGTACTCAAGACTGAACAACAATGGCACCAATAAAAACATGACAACCAATGCTCTTTGCAACCCTACGAAATAAGGTCTTCCTACCTTCAGCTCTCTTCGCGTGTAATGTGAAACGCCCACACCAACAAGCATTCCAAGGTACGCGACCAGTACTCCAACTATAAATATGATTATGTTCATGGTCCTGCTCCGCACGGGTCTCCATTTATTGTAAGGTTGGGGTCGCCCATGCTTGTCTTCTCACCTACATCCAATTGGACTGGAAGTATTCTTCCATCTGCCGTTTCAAGATATATACAGAAATCTCTCGAAGTTCCTAACTTTACTTTGAGTTCTTCATAACTCATGTTGTACACCTGCGCAAGCACCTTTGCATCAATCTTTCCTTGGCTTACCAAGGGAATGCTGTCTGCGTTATCCGCGTCAAGCTTTGCTGCTATCATCCTCGCATCATTCTCCAGTCCTTTGGCGTCGTTATCCTTTCCTTTTCCGACGAAAGCGAAGAATACAGCTATTATCGCTGTAAAAATAAGTACAGCAATAACAAGATCCATGCTCCAGGCCTGGGCGCGCATACCTTAACTGCCAGGAAAGCCGTTTATAAATATTGTGGGAATCTCCTGCCTATGATTTCTTTAAATGGCTTGCGCAATCATTTAAAAGCGAGAGCAAAAAAACCGAAAACCTTATAAAAGAATTCCCGCTCCTCTTTTTAAGATTTGCGCACTCAAGTGGGGGGTAGCAGTCATGAACTACGTTCGCAAGTGCCCTGAATGCGGGGGTATCAATCTTTTCTGGAATAAGGAAAAAGGAGAGGTCATCTGTAAAGACTGCGGTCTTGTTGTTGAAGAGAAGATGGTGGACTTCGACCGCGAATGGCGGGAGATGGACTCCGATGCTGCGGCAAGAAAGCGCAGAACCGGCGCTCCAATGTCATATACCCAGTTCGACCAAGGCCTCGGAACTGACGTTGGAAGGAAAGCGGATATTTATGCACTTTCTGGCAAGAGCAAGAACAAGTTCTTTAGATTGAGGAAATGGCAGCAGAGAATCTCAACTGCAATTGAAAGGAACCTTAAGCTTGCTTTGGCTGAATTAAAGAGAGTTTCATCTTACCTTAAATTGCCTGGAATGGTTGAGGAAGAAGCTTCAAGGATCTACACTCTTGCAGTACAAAAGGGACTTGTTAGGGGCAGGTCGATGGAATCTGTTGTTGCTGGTGCATTGTATGCAGCGTGTAGAAGGCATGACGTTCCCAGAACACTTGATGAATTATCCGATGCCTCAGGCATTGAGAAGAAGGAAATTGGTAGAACTTACCGCTTCATTACCAGAGAGCTAGGTATTAAGATTCTGCCTTCGAACCCTTCTGACTACATCGCACGCTTTGCATCTTCTTTGAAGCTTGATGCAGAAACGCAGAGCAAGAGCGTTGAGATTATTGAAAGGGCTCAAGCTGTAGAGCTTACTTCAGGTCGCGGACCTACAGGAATAGCAGCTGCCGCGCTTTACGTTGCTGCTCTAATTAACGGTGAGAAAAGGACGCAAAGAGAAGTGGCTGATGTAGCGGGCGTTACCGAAGTTACCATAAGAAACAGGTACAAAGAGCTTCTGGACAAGCTAAAGCTTGAAAAAGAGATAAAGAAGCAGAAGAAGAAGCGAAAGGATTGAAAAACTTGAATGGAAATCAGCGACGACGTTCAACAGGTTCTAAAGAATGAAAGAAACGCAGCCTTCCTCTATTTGCTTGATGAAAACTGGAGACCTAGTGATTATATTTGCGAAGAGTGGAATTTCCATAATCCAGGCCATGAAGTAATAGCATTAGACGTTGAAAGAATATCTAGTCTGGTTGACCCCTTTGTTGATTCTAGGGAACGCGCTGGTCAGTTTGAATACAGGCTCAGGAAGGCAAGAGCAGAAGAAGCGAGAAGAATAGCTGCAAACGTATTGGAGTTTTCAGCCAAACAACCCCACCCAATCGGAGCAATACTTGGCAGTCAGCCAGTTCCGAGGATACGTATCCTCGAAGTGATAGCAAAAAGCAATTACATGCACTATTCTGAATTCTATGCTGATATTGACCCCAAAGCGGCCAGCAATAGAAATCGCCAGTCTGTGATTAGGTACCACACAAGACACTTACACAGGATGGGTTTGGTTCATTGCGTGGCGAAAGGGGAAGACAGAAAAGTGCGACTGACACGTTTTGACGAGGAAGCGATTAGAGAGGCAGGCAGAACATGGACAGGTCATTTACACTATGAGAATAGTTGCCTAGCTGTGGCAAGAAACCTGCAAAAGAACGGACCAATTTCAATCGAGTCTTTAAGGATTATGACGCCAGGACCACGACGTAAACAGTACACACCGCATGTTTTCAAGGACGTAATCAGATTACTAGGAGCTTCTGGCTGCCTGAATGACGAGTATATGCTTAATGGAACCTTAGATGCCTGTGTCGGTTCAACAGAAGGAGGACGACATTTCATTCATTGGTTACATGAAACGCTTCAGCCAAGTGGCTTCACTGCAAATCCTGGACATGAAGAAATTCAGACTGCAGTTGCTCGCAGATCCACATACAGAGGAGAACGATTTTCTACCGAAACAAGATTATTTAGCATAAATCCTATTGCACAAGCAAGTGCCTAGAAACATACTCCCTAAACTGCGCAACGTTCTTCGGTTTCTCGGTGTGTCGTGCTCTTTCCCAATCAATCAGGATTGGCTCGTGATTTCTTACAATGATGTGTTTGTAAGGGTTCGTTAACTCTTTCTTGAACAGTTTTTCTTTGTCAAGAAGCTCAAGTTGCTTCATAATCTTCCTAATGACTGCTTCCCGTTGCTTCAGAGTCGCTTTAGCCAGATAATCACCAATTCTAGCACCTTCAATGTATTCCATTTCTATTTCGTTCTCGTTCGCCCGTATAAACCGTGGTCCGAGCCCCAGTTCATTCGCCTTCTTCAGATAATGTGCTTCAAGGTCAATGGCATGTTTTGCAGCAGTGCCTGGTCTTAAACGCTTGATTACAGTTCCTCTTCCTGTAACAAACACTTCGCCACGTTTTCCTTTAGCAAGAAGTGTCTCTTCTTCCATCTTCTTCCTAAGGTCGTGGCATGCTATCATTTTGTAAGTTTGTAAAGGTAAAGAGTTTCGAAAGGCACTTTCTCTTCGTCGATAATTTTGAATGAATATCCTAGTTTCTTTGCTTCTTGCTCAACTTTTAATGGATTCGTGAGTGTGCTAATAACAAGCAGTATTATTCCTTCTGGTGCTAAATGTCCCTTTGCTTCGCTAAGAAACCTAATAACAATCTCATACCCAAGAGCACCACCATCCAGTGCGGGGTCTGGTTCTCCGTCTTCCGGAAGGTAGGGTGTGTTGAATAGTATCGTGTCAAATTCTCCATCAACTTTCTCGAACAAATCGCTTTCAATAACTTCTATGTTTGTAATCCCATCCTGCTTCACTAGTTCACGAACAAACGCCACTGCTTCTGGGTCTATGTCGACTGCAGTAACTCCCTCTACCATTTTCGCAGCACTTAATGCTTGTATTCCTGACCCGGTTCCCATGTCGAGCACGATACCTTGACAGTGCTTTGCCAGGTTGCTTTGCAATAAGAAGCTGTCTTCGTGAGGTTCGTACACCATTCTGAGAAGAATCAAGAAGTGTTATTATGTTTTCCCGTTGTATTCTTTGTCGATGGCCTTCAAGTAATCTTTTACCCGTGAAACAATACTTTGCAAGTAATACTGTTCCAAATGTTCTGTAAATATCGAAGAAAGAGGCAATCCTTCCCTTATTCTGTATTCGTTCTTCACTTTCTCGACGATAAATATGTCCCTTAATCGAAGCAATTGTCTTCGTATGTTACTTGGCGCCACACCAAACAGCTGCAGACCGTATTTTTCCCTGTTGTCCATAACCATTCTTTCTATTTTGGGCGCGGGAAGTGGCTCGCGATGTTCAAGCAATACTTGAAACACGTCAACAATAACATCCCTTGAATCGCCTGGTTGCAGAACTCCTAATGAAAGGCATAGTTTTCTAACAAGTTGCCTTCCTTCCATTCCCTTTGGAGGTTCGTATTTGCGTAGCGTGAGTTCCGCTAATGGAGTATCAATAGAAATCTTTGGCATTCCCTTGATTTCGGCATAGCGCTTTTTATACCTTTTGGTCGACGCTAACTTTAAAGCGTCTGCCGCGTATAAGGAATGCGTCTTCACCTGGGTCTTGAACCTTTACTTCTATTCTTGAAGCGCCCAGTTTTGCGACGTACTTTTCCAGGTTTCTGAGAATTCCAGGTGCCAGTTCCTCATCCTCAGTCATGACTTCTATGGGCACTTTCATGCCTCTTTCCAGACCAAGGTTCTTTCTTTCCTGCTGTATTCTTCTCATAAGCTCCCGAGTGTACCCATCAATCAGGTTCTCTGAGCTTAATGTTGTGTTAATTGCCAGCATTCCTTTTGCTAAATTTACTATTATTTCGTCTTCCTGTGAAGGTTTAAGCGTGGTTTCGAGATGTTCTGATGTTATCCTGTACTTCCCAATCTTGATTTCCTTGTTTCCTTCTGAGAGTGCCTTTGAAATTTGTGCAGATTCAGCTTTTATGAGTGTTGCAACTTCTCCTGTTTCTGTTCCAAAGCTTTTGCCTAGAGTCTTGTAGTTTGGTTTTATCTCGAAGACGTGTTTTATCTTGTTGAATTGTAGTTGTTTGGCGTTTGTCTGCGATAAAACAAGTTCTTTTGTTGCTTCCAGGGCGTTCTTCATTGCTCCATCTTCTGTTTGTATTGTTATTAATGGAAGGGGCCATCTGACTCCCAGTTTTGCGATGTCTCTTGCTGAGAGAGTTGCTGTAATGACTTCTTGTGCTATAATCATTCTATCTTCCAGTGCTTGGTTTATCATTCCTTCTTGTAATTCTGGATAACTCTCAAGGTGCACGCTCTTTTTTTCTCCTGAATAAATTTCCTCTGCTGTGAATGGTGCGAATGGTGCAAGAAGCCTGCTCACTGTCTGCAGGCAATGGCTGATCATGTGTCTTGGGATAGTGTCATCGTCCATTCTCTCTCTTACCATTTGCACGTAAGTTCTAGAAAGGTCAGTTATCACGAAATCATAAATTGCCCTTGTGGCTTCGTGAATTTGGAATGTATCTATTCCGTCGTTGGTTTTCTTTATCGTTGAATGCAGTCTGCTTAAGAGCCACCTATCCTCTGTTTCTTTCGTTGACTCTATTGGCTTGGCTCCTTCTGCAAGCTTGACAAGGTTTCTTAGTATTATGAAGAATTTGCTTACTTCTGTCTTTATTGTTTCCTTGCTGAATTTCTGAAGGCTTTCTGGTGCTATGTCCCAGCACACGTAAAACCTGGAGAGGTCTGCTCCGAATTCTTCGAGTAGTTCTTTTGCACCTATGAAGTTGCCAAGGCTCTTGCTCATCTTCTCTCCGTTTGCATCTACCACCCATCCGTACATGCTGACTGCCTTGTATGGCGGTTTGTCAAAATAGCCCGTGCCGCAAACCATTAGATAATAGAACCATCCTCTTATCTGGTCCTGGCTTTCTATTATTCTATCTACAGGGAAATGTTCTTCGAACGTGGCTTTGTTCTTGATTGGATAATTCAATGAAGCAAAAGGTGAGCATCCCGCATCAAACCAAACATCGAATATTGCTGGAACCCTTTTGAATTCTTTGCCATCTTTTGTTATCTTGATGTCAGATGCCGCGTGCAAATCAAAGTCCTTAAGATTCATGCCTGACAATTTCTCGAGTTCGCTTAGTGAGCCAATTACTATTGTGTCTCCATCCTCTGCTTTCCATATTGGTATTGGCGTTCCCCAATATCTTTGTCTTGAGAAGTTCCAGTCGCTTGCGTTCAATATCCACGACTGCAATCTTTCTTTCGCGAACTCTGGAACCCAGTCAGTTTGTTCGTTGAATTCAAGCATCCTATCTCTTATCTTGTCGATTCTTATGAACCACTGGTTGCTTAGACGGAAGATGAGTGGGTTCTTGCATCTCCAGCACAATGGATATGAATGGTCTATTCGTTCGTGCTTGAGCAGTTTTCCATGCTCGTGCAAGTATTCTGCTATTGAATGGTCGGCTTCCTTGACATATTTGCCTTGCCATTGCTCTACTTCTTTAGTGAATTTTGCTTCGTCGTCCAGTGGACTGGGTCGTGGCATCTTGTAATGCTCGCCCACTTCAAAGTCTGTTTTTCCGTGACCTGGTGCGCAGTGTACTATTCCTGTGCCTTCTTCTGCAGTTACGAAGTGCTCGTAAAGGTCTCCTGCAGGTATTCCTTTCTTTAGTGCAACTTTGGCAGGCACTCTTTCCTTCAAAAGTGCGATGCTCATGAATATTCTAAGCGCGTTTTCTTCTTTTTCCAGGTCTCGTTGTACTTGGCAATCGATTAATGGTTCGTATTTCTTACCATCCAGTTGTTTTCCGGGGAATGTTTCCTTTACCGTTACATCCATGCCCCAGTCTTCCAGCATGGTTATTCTTTTTTTGGCAAGTATTATTTCATGAATCTTTCCTTCGTGAGACACTGTTGTTCTCGCATATTCTTCGTCTGGGTGCACGATTAATGCAACATTGCTTGGAAGAGTCCAAGGAGTCGTCGTAAAGACGAGAACAGAAGCAGAGTCATCTTTCAGTTTAAACAACACGAAAACTCCAGGGTCTGACATGTTCTTGTACGCATCCGTAGCTTCGTATCCCGCCAAACTGGTTTGACAATGAGGGCACCAGTGTACTGGTCTTTCGCCTTCATACACTAGTCCTTTGTCCCAGAATTTCTTAAAAGCGTGCCAGCACGAGTCCATGTACTCGTTCTCATAAGTTAAATATGGTTTCTTCCATGCATACCATGCTCCCATTCTATCGAACATATCCATCCAGAGTTCTTTGTTTAATGTGGCGTGTTGTTTGCAAAGGGCTGTGAATTTGCTTATGCCCATCGTTTCTATGTCTTTCTTGCTTGTGAGCTTCAGCTGCTTTTCCACCATATTTTCTATGGGAAGACCATGAGTATCGAATCCGGGTTGAAATAAAACGTTATACCCTTTCATGAAAGCATAACGTACGTAGACATCTTTGTACGTGTTGTTCCTAAAATGACCTGCATGCGGCACGTTGTTCGCATAAGGGGGACCGTCGTGAAAGAAGTATGGCTTTCCTTGAGAGTTCTGCCTTTCCAGCATTTCAAGGAGCTTTATCTCCTTCCATTTCTTGAGGAGGTCCTCCTCCTCTTGTTTCAGGTCCATCTATTCCGAGGTCGGAAGCACGTTTAAATGGTTTTCTGTGGGAAATGCTTTTAAACTCAACTCTCCATTATTTCACCATGTCAAATGTTTACAGGGTAATCAAGGCATGTCCTATCTGCGAGGGTGACGTGAAGGGTGCTCCGGAGATTCTTTTCTATTGCAAGCCCTGCAATTTAAGGTTCAGGTTGGAGCATTTGAATCTTGAAGAGCACGAGAAGGCGTTAACAGATGTGCAGCGCGATGCACTTTCGTAGCACTACAACATAATCTTTATAAGTCATCTTGAAGCAATGGTTCTTGGTGATTCATGATGGAAGTACTAACTGATGCTACATTTGACAAGGCAAAGAAAGGGAATGTTGTTCTGGATTTTTACGCAGACTGGTGTGGTCCGTGCAGAATGTTCGCACCTACGTTTGAAAAGGTAAGCAAGGAACTAACTACTGTTCATCTTTTCAAGGTTGACACAGAACAAAGCCCAATGGTTTCAACTCAGTATGGAATTAGAAGCATTCCAACCATTGCCTTCCTAAAAGATGGAAAGGAAGTGCATAGAGAGATGGGTGTATTGCAAGAAGCTGATTTTAAGGCAGTAATCAAGAAGATATTCGGGTAAACTTTTTTATATTGCTTTGTTTTTTCTTCATTATTGATTGTCCACAACATTAGTCCAGTACTCCTGCAACTAGGTCCATTAGCAATAAGATGGTATGGACTTATCTACATGCTTGGTTTTGTTTTGGGTTACTTATGGCTTAGACATGCTGCAAGCAAGAAATGGGTCAAAGGCCTTACAAAAGACAACGCTGAATCGTACATTGTTTACCTTCTTCTGGGTGTAGTGCTTGGGGCAAGGTTATTCGAAGTCTTTGTCTACCATCCTGCGTATTACCTTGCTAATCCTGTGCTCATCCCTCAGGTCTGGCTTGGTGGTCTAAGCTTCCACGGAGGATTGGTAGGGGCTGCTTTCGTCACATGGCTATTCATTAGAAAGCATAAGATACAATTCTATGACCTTGCAGATTTGCTTGTTATTCCTGCTGCTTTGGCCTTGGGCTTAGGTAGGATTGCCAACTTCATTAATGGCGAGATTCCAGGCATATTAAGCAATCTATCCTGGTGCGTTACGTCGTATCCTGACCACCCAACAATTGAGGGTTGTAGGCATCCTGTGGTGCTTTACGAGAGCTTGAAGAACCTCTTTATGGCCATTGTGCTCTATTTGCTCTACATGCGAAGAGAAAAGCTTCCAAAAGGGTTCATTTTCTGGTCTTTCGTATCAATGTACGGCTTCTTAAGGTTCTTCATAACCTTCCTAAGAGATGAACCGCATGTATTGCTTGGTCTGAACATGGGCCAGGTATTAAGTTTCATTATGCTTGTTCTGGGCGTTACGATGCTCTTCTTCCTTTGGAAAAATGCTTCTCATGTGAGGAAGCGCAAAGTTTAAGAATTGAAATCACCATTATTGTTGGCTATGGCATCAACAAGTATGTGTGGAACGCACGACGAGGAAGCACTGTACATGTGTGGGTGGTGTAGCACGAGAATCTGCGATTCATGCGTCGCTGAAGCAAACGGTAAGAAGTATTGTTCAAGATGTGCAATGCGCTTTAAGTCCAAGATACAGGACAGGCCTCTTGTGCGAAACGTTAGCTCGAAGATGGACCCACGCGAAGTTAGAGTTGTTCGTGATGGTAATGCTAAGCGTTTTGGCCGATAGATTTTAAAAAGCGTTTCTTCAGAACAATGGTATGATTATTATCGTCAACGTAAAGGCATATGCGGAAAGCATTGGCTCAAAGCTTATTTCTCTCGTGGATGCCTGTTCCAAAGTAAGAAAGGATACTGGTACGGACATAAGAATTGCTGTTCCCTTGACTGAAATATCCAAAGCAGTTAACAGAGGCGTTCCGATATTAGCGCAGCACATTGACCCAATTGCTCCTGGAAAGCATACTGGTTACGTTACGGCAGAGATGATTAAGTTGGCTGGTGCTTCAGGCACTTTGTTGAATCATTCAGAGCATCGTCTCAGACTTGATGTTCTCGAAGAGTCAATAACCAGATGTCATATGGTTGGATTGCAGGTTGTTGCCTGTGCCAATGATGCTTTGACGGGTGCTGCAATTGGAAAGTTGAAACCAGATCTTATTGCTATTGAGCCACCTGAACTGATTGGCGGCAAGATTAGTGTGAGCACTGCACATCCAGAATTAATTTCTGATTCTGTTAAACTCATTACAGGCAAGAAGGTTGGAAGGAATGTTCTTGTAGGCGCGGGTGTTCACACTCGTGCTGACGTGTTGAAAGCGTTTGAATTGGGCGCTGGTGGTGTTCTTGTTGCTTCAGGCGTTGTTCTAGCAAAAGACCCTGAACGTGCATTGAGAGAATTAGCTACGGACGCACGATGAGTTGTTTCTTTCCGTAGACCGTATCTCCTGTAGTGCAATCAGAATCAGTATTATTGTACACCGTGACCAGAAGAGTTTCCTCGGAATTAAGGTTGTCTAAGGGTTCGACAACAATAAGCGAGTACTGTTTGCCATTTGGCTGCAAGAGGAATGGTTCTGGTACTTGTGTTATTGTGAAACCACCAAGATTAGAGACTTCAAAACAGAAGTATTGTGCAGTTCTTAACTTGTTGGTTATCCCAAGCGCATACACTGCAGGTTGCTTTGGTGCTGCGCGTTGTGTTGCATCAAGAACTGCAACCATCTGACCCTGGTCCATTAATGAGTTCAAGCGCTCTTCCATCTGGTCCGTAACTTTTCTATCGTAATCTTTTGCTTTGTCGAACACAGTGTAGAAAAGCATGATTCCCGCGCCGAAGATTACTATTCCAAGTATTAGAACTACGAGGAAGTTGACGCTTAACTCTATTCCTTTTCTATTCATTACCATATATTCTGCACTTGAATTGTGCCCTCATTCAATATCATGTTAACGTAGTGACTGTTCTTGCTGTTGCCGTCATTAGGACATACGTTCTGCGGAGCGCTTGCCCCGTTGAAGCCAGAATATATCGATACTGGATCTCCAGAATACGTGCAGTAGCCTTCCCTGAAGAAAGCTGTTTCATTGAACGTACCCCATGACAGGTCACAGCCTGATATTGCATTTATCCGTCCGGAAACCATCGTCCATCTCCCAGGACAAGAGCCACTGAACTGGTAGCTATAGCCACACGTCTTCATCTGCTCTTTTATGCAGTTGAAATCTTTGCATTCTTTCCCTGTTAAAAGTAGTTGTGGATGACTGCACGTTTCTGTCTGGGGGCTTGGAGTGTCTGGAGTGGTCTTCACAGATTGTTTCTCTTGGGTTTCTGTGTTCTTAGTATTTCCGAAAACTCTTGAGAAGAATGCTTTGATGCTTTCAAACAATCTTGTGATTACTCCTCCTCTTGGAGTCTCTTCTTCCTTTTCATCTTGCGAACCGTCCGCACTTTTGTCCACTTCAACCTGCTTTTCCGCACCCTTCTTCTTTGCATTAAGCGCAGATATTGTTGTGCTGGCATCCTTAAGCAACCCAGTGCTTGAGCACGTGGTTGTTACGTATCCATCAGGACCTTCTTTCGCGAACACAACATAATACTGGTTGTTTTGAAATGTGTAACCGCAGGCTGCGCTCGCTCTTTTTGAGCGAACTTTTATCTGGTCTCCCAATTCGCCTTTCCACTTTGCACTGACTTCGAAAGTATATTCGTGAGTTTGAGCATCAGTGCTCATGAACCTTAATGCCTTTCCTGTAAAAATCAGGTCTGAAGCGTTGTATTCCTGTTCAAAATTTTGAGAAGCGCACGTGCATGCCAAAGCACTGCCTAACATTATTATTCCAAAAAAAAGAAGTGCTATGAAGAGCTTCATTTCATGAATTCGTATTCCTTCACGATGATTACCATGAAGGTCAATAGTACTACTGCTCCGGCGATGAGTATGCTCAACCCATAGCTTATGCTTGGGAACGCTACCATGCTGTAAAAGCCATAGGCCATGATGAGAACGCCCATCCACAGGAATTTGTCCAGAACCAACTTCATGATCTGGAATTCTTCATCTCTGCTTAGGTGTTTTTTCATTTTGGTCTCCT
>JBDRGA010000037.1:0-13367 GCA_043818175.1 Candidatus Woesearchaeota archaeon
GATGTCTGATGTTCATTGGACTGATATCTTAGCAGGATTCATATATATTGTGCTCGTCGTCTACACAGATACTGAAAACTCGCCTTTTGGTTTTATTCTTTTTTACGAGTTTAAGTCGTGTGATGTGGTTATTTCTGGCGAGTTTTCAGGCTTGAAAATCCAGTCAGAAAGATGGATTTTCAAATAAGTTTATAAACAAGCACTGGCGTGGTTGAGCCATGTCCCGACGCGCCCAGAACGCTGGCTCTGCCGCGGTGCTGATACTAATAGTTTCGGCAGCCCTTGTATTCTATATTCTTCTTTTGAGTCCAGAGGACAGGGCATCGTTGCTTGATGATACTGGAACGCCATCAGGCTGTCAGGGTGCAAATTGTCAGCAACAACCGAACACAATTCTGCTAATGAGTCAGAACATAGGGCGAATTGAAGTGTCTGGTCCTGATGGGGTCTCACACACCCTTCCAAGCTTCACAGTGGAGACAAAGACAGACGCCCGTGAACTGAAACGAGTGCCCGCTCTTAGAATTGAACGAAGTGCATTTTCTCAAAAGGAACAGCGAGTGGAATTTCAGATAGACAGAGAGTTTACGGACAATGCGTTACTGAGCTTTACTGCGCCCACGCGCGAAGGTCAACTGATAATATTACTCAATGGTGTTGAGATTTATCATGCTCCCGTTACTGAAGAATCTCCCCAACCAATACAACTACCAAAGGAAAATATGGTTTTTACCAATGAGCTTGTGTTCAGAGTAACGTCTCCTGGACTGGCATTCTGGAAAAAGAATGTCATGGACCTTAGAAATGTGCTCATTTCTGGAATAGTAACAGACATAAGTCAGCACCAGTCACAGAATCAGGTTGCGCTGTCTGACACAGAATATCAGAATCTTGAGACCGCAAAGCTCCAATTCGTCCCAAATTGCGATTCGAGAAATGCGGGCAGGCTTGCAGTCCTAATTAACAATCAATTGGTCTACTCAGCAAAGCCTGACTGTGGCTCTGTAAGCAGTACCGATATAGGAAAAGATTTGTTAAGACCCGGAACAAACACAGTCAGTTTTGCAGCAGAGTACGGAAGTTTCCTTGTTGACCAGGCAAAGCTAGTTGTGAAGATGAAGGAGGGTTTTGAGCCAACGTATTACTATAACATCCCTCTTGACATTTATGAAAGGCTGAAGTACGGCCAGGGAAGGGTTGTGATAACCATTAGATTCACTGACCAGACGAGCGCCAAGCGCGGCATCGTCAACGTCAACGGGTTCGTCACGTACTTCGATACGAACAATTACCTGTATGATCTCGTTCTCGACTCGCGCTACATAACTGACGGCCCTAATTCAGTAAAGATAACTGCCGTCGACAAGCCGCTCGATGTGGCTGAACTGCGCGTGGAGATTATATAGTCATATGGCGAATCCCGTAGAGAATCTGGCGAACCGTAAGCTGGCACATGACCTTTACAAGCAGAAGCTTCGTGACCAGATTGCCGGGCTCGATTCGACTATAAGCAATCTGGATGTGCGTATTGCAGAAGAAGAGGACAGGAGAGATGATGATGGTGCTTCTGCTGCCGAACGTCTTGAAGCAATTAAAGAACGTGAAAAACTGATTAATCAACGCAATGCCTTGCAACAGGAGCAAGGGAATCTCAAGAGCAGATTGCGTTTTGCTGATGCGCAGGCTTTAGGTTCAATGGCCTCCAGGGGTGCAGGTAATGTGCGTTCTGTCGCTTCATCAGGAACGCGTGCGGTCAAAGCCACAGGAAGCGCAATTGGTAAACCTGTTAAGGCAACGTATGGTGTGGGTAAAAGTATAGTTGGCGCAACTGCTTGGGGAGTTTCTAGCGTGTTCACGATTAATGTTTTCTTCTTCTTCGCATTTGCGATATACTTGATTGATGTTCTAGTTCTGCAGTTGAATCGCAGTCCGGGAGACCCAATTGTGATGGGTATGTACGGGCTTCTCGTTTTACTTGGCATTTTTACGTATGGACTTCACCCAAAGGCATTTGTATGGCTTATGGGCTTGGCTGCCTGGTCTGCATTCTTGCTTCCATGGCTTCTTCAGTTTGTGAAAGGCACGCCTCTTGTGCACAGCGTACTTGAGGCATCTGTGCTTCTCTTCCCAGTATGGCTCATATTCATTTGGAGGACCGCGCCCCCAGATACATTTGCATTCAAATGGTCTGGAATCATATCGAAGCTTGCCATAATTGCAATATTCATCTTTATACTAGTCGTGGCGATGCGTTCTTATGGAGAAAGTCCGGCATTGCATCCAGACTTCCAGTTCAAGAGAGCATTCCAGTTGATTTGGGATCCGGTGTGGGATGGTTTCAAAATGATTTTTGGAGGGTTGTGGAAGATTCCAACAGCAATAAAGGACTTCGTGCAACACACAATTTCTTCTGCGTATTACGTCGGCCAGGTCGAAGAGAATACTGATGCGCCACTGGGCGTTTACATAGATAGATTCCGTGCTCTTGACAAAGAGCTTTATCCAGATATGGATATTTATTTGCTGGCTGAGGTGAGTGCTGCTAGCCTCAAAGGCAATGTCTCGATTGCAACTTCTTGTTATGCTCAATCCACGAGCGATATAAGCAAATTGAAGGAGAACGCACCAAAGGCAGTTGCGGCTGTCACTCCTAAACTTATTTTTGTCGAGCAGAAGACCATTGAAGCCGTCGAGTGTAAGTTTGGCAAAAACTGGTTAAAGCCGGGATCTTACACTGCAACGTTCGAGGCAGAATTCAACTTTGAAACCTGGGCATATGCTGAATATTCATTCATGGACTATGCATTGTACCGAAGTTATACTGCGCAGAACAAGGACATTAATACTGAATATGGAATTCCAGAGCAGGTAACTGCAATCTATACCAATGGACCTGTGATGATTGGGACGCAGCAGATTTACTTACCTGCACGTATTGACACAACCGCTCCAGAAGATTGGAGCATGCCTTTTGGTGTTACTGTTGAGAACCAGTGGCGGGATGGTGAAGTAAAGCAGGTAACGGAATACATAATTCAACTACCGAAGGAACTGGAGTTCCAAGGCGCTTGCAATCGAGGAACTCCAGTAAACAACACGAATAATACTGCCAAGAAGGATATTATAGAAGGATACACTCCATACTCTGTTAAGGTACCCGTGGATATTAATTCTAAGTGGGATACGTTGCAATGCAGATTGAAGCTTGCAGGGGGCTCAAATCCAGAAAAAATGAAGGACAGCATGCAGAGTCTCCTTGGTGGCAATCCAATTGCAAGAAGAACAATAGCAGTTCAGGTAAAATATGATTACATACTCAAGAATGAAATCGCTCTTAATGTTCTGAAACCAGAAGGGTATGTGGAAGGGGAAGTTCCAATTGAAGCGCCCACTACAGGCATGAACCCGGCAGATAACAAGAAGATAAGCACATGGCCTGGTGCTTCCGCAGAGGAAAGGAAAGTAATTGATATTTGGAATACGTTTGGAGGATACATCTCAACTTATGCAGCTAAATTGAAAATAGAGCCTGCGATAGCAGTTGCAGTCTTTGCTGCGGAATCTGGGGGGAATGGTTTTGAAGGTTCAAGAATGATTATACGTTTCGAGAACTATCGTTTCTACGACAACTGGGGCAAGTCGCATCAAAGTAAATATGATGACCACTTTAGCTATGGAAGTCCTGTATGGACAAATCAGAAATGGCGTTCTTCTACAAGTGGTTCTTGGGTGGACGTGCATGCAGGCCAGGACAGAGAATGGGCAGTATTCGAGTTCGCAAAAAATCTGGATAAAAACGCTGCGATGAAATCAATAAGCATGGGCTTGCCTCAAATACTTGGTTCCAACTATGCTTTGGCCGGCTATAGCTCGGTGCAGGAAATGTTTGACTCGTTCTCCGAAAGCGAGGCAAACCAGGTAACAGGATTCTTCAGGTTCATTAACCGCCCAACAATGACCTCACCCTTGCAACAAAAAGACTTTACTGCCTTCGCAGCACAATATAACGGCGCGGGCAACTCAGATGCGTATGGTAAAATAATTAAGAACTATTATGATAAGTTCAATTCGGTTGTTGCGTCTTCGGGGATAATAATCATAGGGGATGTTACGGGTGCCGTAGATGCTTATCCTAATTCTGTGAGCGTAACACAGTATCTGCTTAGCAAGAGCATCTTGAATACCAACCTTGAGAAAGTGTTGCTCTCGAATTCCCAACCAAGAACAACCACTGTGCAATACATTATCCTACACCACACTGCTGGTGCTTCAGCAACGTCTAGTCTTGAAACTTTAGGTCAAACAGGGCTAAGTGCGCATTATTTGGTTGCAAAGGATGGTGCGGTCATTCTGGTTGTTCCAGAATCAAAGGTTGCAAGTCATGCGGGTTGCGCATCCGCACCAGAAAAATGTCTAATAGATAATATGAATTCGAAGAGCATAGGAATAGAGATTGATAATTGTGGAGTTGGATCTGTGGCCACGAAAGATTGTGCTCAAAATAATGCACCATCTGGAATTGACGTGTACCCTCCAGTTCAAGTGAACGCTGTTAATAATTTGGTAAAATATCTGATTCAGAAATACAACATTAATGGACAAACTAATGTTGTCGGACATGGATGTGTAACATTGAATAAGCTTGCAAACGAACCAATAGGATTCCCAGCAATGCAAAGCACGTGGCAATTACTAAGAAGAGGTGCTGATAACTCATGTCAACTAATCGTTTAATTCTTGCATTGGTATTATTGTCTGCTTTGTTTCTCTCTTCGTGTTCTCAAGTAGCGCCAGTATCCAACTACTTCATAGGCACGGATGGTGTTCAAGTGTCCTTGCTTGATAATGCACCTCCTGAACTGGTGTATACTGGTTCGGTAATTCCTGTTACTGTGATAGCGCACAATCTGGGTGCTCACGATGTTTCTGGTTCAAACTTGGGCTTCTTCAGAGTGAGTTATGACCCTTATTATCTTAAGCCTGCCACTCAATCAGGAGCTGGAAGTGACTTACAGCTAAACATAGAGGAGCAGCGCTATTTCTTCGCGAAGGCAGTGCTGGATAGAAAAGCTGCAGAGGCAGAAAGGAATATGGCATTGGCCAATTCGGAAATCAGCACATTGGCAGACTTGATTTCCAAGACAACAGATGCAACCGAGATACTAAAACTTAGAGGTAAGATTTCCAGCCTGCAAGATTATATTGCAGAAAATCAGAATGCACTTAAGGATGCTACAGAGGAGTTTGCTGGGATAGAAGAATACGCCAAGAACATCAGGCCTACATTGAAGGACATAAAAGATGTGGCTGAGTGGTTGTTCAAGAATAATTATGTTGTTTCGAGTGAAAGTGGAGGCAATACCGCCATAAGCATTTTTGAACTGGATGGCAAGAGCAAGTTCAGGCCGGCAGGGGATAAGAACACGTTTACTCTTGCAAATCTGGAGATAAAACCAGTGGCAGGCCAGAGGGAATCTCCCACAACAACAGTAAGTGTGACTGCTTGTTATCCATATGTTACTAATCTAAGCACAACTGTATGCATAGATACAGACCCATACAAGACAGGGGGCAGAGTTCAGGCATGCTCTGCTGAAGACATAGAATTACCTGATGGTCAGGGCGCCCCATTAACAGTATCGTTGATAGAGCCCGAAATGTACCCGATTTCTGGGAGAATGGTGAAGCCCCAGTTCAAGATAACTGTTGAGAACACAGGAGGGGGAACGGCAGTAAACCTTACCAATAAATCTTACGAAATCTGCACGTTCGAACAGATTCCAAGGAATGCGTTCGATGTAGTATCAGTCGATGCCTATCTGCTTAATCAGAAGCTCGTGTGCACTCCTAGCATTGTCCGGCTCACGGATGGTATTGGAGAAGTAAGATGTACTGTTGATGAGGCAACGCTGCAAAGTACGCAAGCAGTGGAGCAACAGGGCGAGGAAACAGCACAAAAACTCGTGTTCAGTATGGACGCGCCAAGCTTTTCCACCGTGCTTCGTGTACAGATTTCTTACGTGTACTTTTCAACAATAAACAGGAACATCCAGATTAAGAGGAGTGAATGATGGCAAACTTTATATACCGTCTTCCAAGTGGTAACGGTATGCGCGCGATAATTCTGATTCTCGTCATGGGACTTGTCCTGACTGCTTGCTCAAACCAATCAGGTCCAAGTGACCTTTATACAGGCACACAAGGAGTCACGATGAGAATAGAGAATGGTCCCAGTCTTAACACTCTTTATTTTGACAAGTCAGACGTTACCGACACTGCGAACAAGTATGATATCTTAATTAGAACTGAGAACGCTGGTTCTTCATATACGGTTGGACGGGTTTTTGTTTCAGGTTTTGACAGGAGTCTTCTATACTTTAGGACAGAAAAATTCCCAGACTACGATGTTGGGAGGCAGAACTGTGGTGTTGCTGTTAGGGGTGGGGAGAATAACAGATTCCTTAGTGGGGTTAGCATTGGTTGTGCCTTGGGAGGAATACTTGACTTCTTCTTCACAACAGACAGAAATGACGCGCCTGCTGGTCACGTTGACTTGAAGATAGGTGAATGGTTAGCCAATGACAAAGGATGGGACTGGGCTCGAGGCATAGTAATAGGTGCTGATTGGGCGGATGGACAGTACAGCTTTGGCATTGATAACTCGCTTCTTCCTGAAGATGGTTCACACGGAAGGTTGATGTCCGCATATGCACTTGCATGGCTTGGAAGAAACCCTACAACAAGCTCAAGATGGCTCGAAACCGATAAGTTCTATGCGATGGAAGGAAGGACATTCTTTCATCCTACAGGAGGAATACAGGAAATTGACTTCCCCGTTGAAATACTAAGAAACAACTGGCCTTCTGATCTTCCTGAAACGCAGCAGCAGCTCTTGTTCACGAACTGTTATGCCTACGCCACTTATGCGACTCCTTTAGTGTGTATTGACACGCAACCATACTCAGTCACGAGAAAGGCATGCACTGCTGGCTCAGTAACTCTTGGAAGTCAAGGCGCACCAGTACAGGTCTCCAGAATAGATGAGGAAGTCACGCCCAAGATGGTTTACTTCACGATTCACGTTAAACACGTAGGCACTGGCCAAATATACAAATTAACGTCCCTTGATAAGTGCGACCCCTGGAGTTATGCAAGGGTTACCGAAAGCGACCTGAATGCAGTAACATTAGGCACAGTAATATTCTCCGGCGCCAGTTACGAAGACAGGAGCATTGAGTGCATTCCCAAGAATAGAGAAATTCGCCTTACCAATGGGGAGGGAAGCATCACTTGTGCGTACACCTTCCCCAGGGACGCTTCAGTGTCTCAGACTGCCTATCAGGCACCATTGCTAGTGGAGTTATGGTATGGTTACGGAGAGACTATTCAGAAGACAGTAACAATAAAGAGGATAGGTTAAGAAAGATTTATATAATCAGGTCGTCCATTTTGAACCGAGGTACCGAATATGAAACCAATAACGTTCGTGCTCTTTCTGATCATACTTATAGCAATAGCTGCCTGCACAGGTGGCACAGAAACACCAAACCTCGCACAGCCATTCATTGGCGGCGACAAAGCAATTGTACTTTACCTACAAGAGGGCTTACCTCCCAATGTAATTTATGACAAGAGCAAGAGCACATTTGGTATAGGAGTTGCAATGGAGAATGTCGGCGAGGCCAATGTCGGCACGGGTACTGATAATCCCAATGTCTTCATACGTTTGGAAGGAATAAATCCTTCACAGTTCGGCCTTGAGAAAGGGGCAACAATGAAGACGTTCAAGCAGCTTAATGAGCGTATTGACGGCGCGAGGAAGAACTTCGACGGTACTATATTCCCGGGTCAGCTAACTAATGTGATATTCGAGCCTTTAACATATGCACCAGACCTCAAAGGAAACACGCAGATTACTATTAGAGCAGATGTGTGCTACGATTATACAACGTACACGAGCACGCCTATCTGCATCAAAGATAATGCATTGGAGAGCTTGGCAGATGCTACCATTTGCACACTGACTGGTGAGAAGTTCCCAAGGAATAGTGGGGGACCGGTGCACGTAGGAAGTTTGATTGAGAATCCCCTTGGAGATGACAAATACCAGATTAGTTTCACACTAGAACATGTTGGCGTTGGTGAGTTCTTCCACAGGACCGAACTGCCCGCTGGAATGACAGCTACTGCTTCTTCAAGTTCAAAGACAGACGGCACATATCCTTGTGACCACAGTGTTACTAACCCTGACAAGTACGATGTGTACGTCAAGGTAGGAGATATAGAAGGAATGACCATCAACTGTCCCAGAATCGGAGGAAGCCAGGGTTATGTGAAGCTCTACAATGGAGCACCCACGGTCGTTACTTGCACTTTGATCAAGACAGATGGTAACGTTGGCACGAGAGCATATCAAGAGATATTGAGCGTTGATTTGTACTATATGTACAGCGAGTTCATCGAAACGCCCATCCTGATACAGGACGTTACAAATTAGTTTTTCAACCTTTTTTCTTAGTTTTCACTAAGTAGTGGGAACGTTAACGAAACCTTTATATATACATCCTCATTCTACAGTAGCAACAGGAGGAACAAAATGAACCTGGCAAAGATTATAATCGTTATCACAGCTCTTTTTGTTACGGCCATTGCCGCAATGAGCGGCGCATCAGCATATTCATGCACTAATGGATGCAGCAACTATTACTACGACCAGGGTAACCTGGGTCACGGTCATCTTGAAGTGAACAACGCAGGACCAGTACACAGTTACATCTACCCTACTATTGACAGATATTCAGTCAGTGGTTTGAGACCAGCGCACTACACTTGGGCACCACAGCCTCAGTATTATGTTGCAGCACCACATCCGACGTATGCTAACTTTGACTACGCCTCAAGCAGGTACGGTCACAGTATGTATTGGAGAGGCCAGTACTCAGGCTACTCAGGAGGGTACAGCTACCCTTACGCGGGTGGCAGCGGATGGTTCGTTAACTGATTTTTTAGAAATATCTTATTATTTACTCGTTTGAAGCACAAACCCAGCCAGCAACGCTTCTAACTGTATAAACTCATCACTTCCTTCTACCATTCTGAACTCTGCTTCTCCACAGGCCTTGATCATTTCCAATTTGGTTCTGTCAGGCACGTCCAAAGCCCAGACTGCCTGTTGAATCTGCTTTACTGCATCCAAGCCAGCCAGACCATAATTAAGCATGGTTGAGAGCATCTTATCCCTTGCTTTGATGAAGTCCCCATCCTTGCAGTGTTTTAGGACGTCCTTTATCTCAGTAGGCCTCGCCATGCTGGCCATTTCAAAGACCTTCTGCTCGGTTATGTCATTTCCAAGAGCTGCAGAAGCTTGTAGTATGTTCTCTACTCGCCTCACGTCGCCATGCGAAACTTCGAACAATGCATCCTTCGCCTTCGCGTCAATCTTAAGCCCTTCTTCCTTGGCAACGTGCTCGATTATCTCGTGAATCTCGTCTTTGGATAAAGGTTTGAACTTGAATATGGTACAGCGTGACTGTATTGGGTCAATAATCTTGCTTGAATAATTGCATGAGAGGATGAATCTGCACGTTGCAGCATAATTCTCCATCGTCCTTCTTAAGGCCTGCTGTGCTTCTCTTGTAAGGGCATCGCATTCATCAAGATATATAACCTTAAAGGGCACGTCGCCAATCGCCTTTGTACGTGCAAAGTCCTTTACTTTAACTCTGATAACATCAATGCCTCGTTCATCGGACGCATTCAATTCAAGAAAGTTCTGATGCCATTCGTCCTTGAAGAGCTGTCTTGCCACAACCAAGGAGAGCGTTGTCTTTCCCACACCAGCAGGCCCCGCAAACAACAAGTGGGGCATATTGCCTGTCTTGACGAACGCCTTTACTCGTTTGATTATGTCCTTTTGGCCTTTAACTTCCTCAAATGTATGTGGTCTGTACTTCTCAATCCAAATGTCTGAAGGCATATTTCTGAGAATCCAAGGAGCTTTAAAATTGTTTGGAATTACCTGTTCCATCCTTCAGGAAGCACGTCATTGCGTGTAATTGTCTCGTCCCTGTCCGCGCCATAAGAAATAATGTCAAACTTCTGTCCTATTAGCTCTTCAAGCTTTTCAACGTAAGCCATTGCCTTTGGATTCAGATTTCCTTTTGAATCCCGTATGTTTTCGCCCTTCCATCCGTCTACGAACTTCCAAACGGGTTTTGCTTTCTTTTGTTCTCTTCCGTCTGGAGGGTACACCGTTGTCTTAATGCCGTCAATCTCGTAAGCAACGCAAATGGGAATTTTGTCCAGCACGCCAAGAACATCAAGTTTTGTCATCGCTAAATGTTGTGGCCCGTTTATCATGATGGCATGCAATGCCAAAGGCACGTCAAAGCCACCACACCATCTTGGTCTTCCCGTGGTCGCGCCGTACTCTCCTCCCCTTTCCCTTACTGTTTCTTCTACTTCTTTTCCTATTGTCGGGTCGTTTCCAAACTCGGAAATAAGTGGAGCTTCGCGAGTAGGATGCACTCTAGTCGTGTATGCTTTGAACACACCAACAGTCTTGTTAAGTTTTGTTGGTGGCAGTCCTGTGCCTGTTATCGCTCCTCCAACAGAAGGATTGCTGCTAGTAACGTAAGGCCACTGACCGTGGTCCACGTCAAGTCCTATTGCCTGCGCGCCTTCTAAGAGAAGGTTCTTTCCTTGGTCGTAAAGCGTGTTTAGCAATGCCTGGGTATTTGTTATTCTTGGAATGTATTTGGCGTACGGTTTAAGCATCTCTTTGTATTTATTGAGTTCTGGCTCCTCAGTTTCATTGTTTAGTACTCGGGGTATGTCGCCCACTCTTACTCCTCTGTAAGCGTGCTTGTTGCTGTAAGTTGGAGAGATTCCTCTCCCCGTCCCAGTATTTGCGTTCTCACTTTCTTTCACGTCTTCAGGCAAGATGAGGTGTGCACAGTTGCTAATGTACAATGATTCAATAATGTCTTGTTCGCTTCTTCCTGTGGCTTCTGCAACTTCTCTTATTTCTTTACCTATCTTGTCATCGTTCAGGTCGAGAACCATTCCATTGCCCAGGATTACAGGACATCCTCTTACTATTCCAGAAGGAAGCTGGTGTAGAATTGTCTTCTTTCCTTTGTTGACTATTGTATGGCCTGCATTCGGGCCACCCTGGAAACGCACAACGTATTCTGCTTTCTCGGCGAGGCAATCAACTATTTTTCCTTTGCCTTCATCGCCGTACTGCATTCCCGTCACAAGAATTGATGGCATGACGTAACCTGAAGGAACTGCAATGAGTTATAAATGTTTTGGGAAATGAACCAGATGTAAAAAAGAGATATAGAAAAATAATTAGATAATATCTTCTTCCGCAATAACTAGGAAGTCTCCTATTGCTATCACTGCCGAGAACGGTATTAAGATTTCTCCGTCCTTTGTTCTCTCGAGTTCCAATTTCTCAATGTACCCTGTGGGGTTGATGAGCACTATATGTATCAGTTCTCCAGAGCCGGTTTCGAATATTATGTCGCCGACTTCGCCGAGTTTCTTTCCCGTTTTAGAGACCACGGTCTTATCGATGAGTTGCTTGGAGAATTTCTTGTCTTCTTCTGCCATGTTTTACACCCTTGAATGTGATATTTCCACGAGAGGAACCCGATATTTAAACCTTGTGGTCTGAATTGAGGGCAGTTCTGTTGATTCTTTCCAGAATCTCTTTGGTTTTAAACACTCTGAAGTCCTCGTTCTTGGGGAACCCTTTGTCTTCTGACCATATATCTGCTTGCCTTGCAAGCGCCAAAGCCACGAAAGGAACGTCGCCTATGTCTTTTGTTAAGAGTTTTGCAAGTTCTATGAAATTGTGGTACTCGCGGAAATGCGCCACGTCTATCTTTAGGAACAGAGCTTTGAGAATCTTGTCGAATTCTAGTTCTGTCGCATTCGATTTTTCAAGCAGGTGTTTGTGGTGCTTCATGATTTCGGCCAGAATTGTCTCTGGCGCAAGCAAGGGAACATCTAGTTTTGCGATGAGTTGGCGGGTCGGTCCATCCCGTATTAATGCTGCGAAAACTATGTTTGCGTCGACGACTAGTCCTTGATCAGGCCGTGATTTCTGGCGATTCCTCTCTTTACTTTCCTGCCTAGTTCGATTGCGTCTTCCATAGTCAGCTCGCTGTTCTTCAGGGCCTCGTCCATCCAGGCTAACGTTTCCATCCTTTTTGCATGGTCCCATAGTGCTCTCCTAGCTACTTGAGACCACTTGGTTTCATTATGCTTCTGCATCAGTTTATGCAATTCTTCCGGAATAGCTATAGTCATGTTCACCATAAGTAAAATAAGTATGTTTACTTATTTAAGGTTTTCTGTGGTTTGGAGTAAATACTCTTGACGAAGTTGTTGTGTTGTAGCACATATTAGTCAATGTACTGAAAAGATGTTGGTGCAACCTGATGATACTTTAATAAACGTGGGATTGCTCTGCTCACTTAATGGCGTTTTATGTTGTTATTCGGGGACCTTTGGGTTGTGGAAAGTCTACAATAGCTAAAATGCTGGCAAGCGAGTTAGGTGCCAAATATTTCGAAGTAGATAGAGTACTTGATGAGCAAGGTCTCACAAAGGATAAGGAAGAAGGTTATGTTTCTCAGAGGAGTTTCAAGAAAGTCAACGAAATTATTGCTTCGGACGCCACAAGTGCACTAGAACTTGGAGCAACTGTAGTCTTTGATGGTAATTTTTACTGGAAGTCTCAGATAGAAGACTTAATTGAGAGACTTGATTATCCTCATTTTGTTTTTACTTTGGTGGCTCCCTTGGAGTTATGTATTGAAAGAGACAAAAACAGAAATAAAACTCATGGCGAGGATGCAGCAAGGGCGGTTTATGCTAAATCTACTCAGTTTCAATACGGAATCCCAATTGATGTCGATAAGCATCTAGCAGAATGTGTTTCAGAAATAATGACACACATAAAATGATGAGTGACCAACGAAGCAGTTACTTGACTTTGAACTAGCCATAACAAGCAAACTCTTCCTTGCACTTCTTGCATCTCGGAGGCACTTCCTTCCCTTCCAACAGTTTGATAACGGCATCCCTTGTCTTCAGAATCCTTTCCTTAAGGAATCCGTTCATCGGAACTTCCCGTTCAGCGTCTTCCTTGTCAGCAAGGTAAACGATTCTTGCCTCTTCCACTTTAAGCCCTTGAGCCTGCATTATCAGGATATACGCTCCAGCTTTCAGCTTATCACTTTCCCAAACCCCGTACTTAGGTGGTTTCTTGGCAGTAAAAATGTAAGGAATGTCCTCTCCAGGGTACTCTTTAACGAGATCAATCATTCCTCGCATGCCAAGACCTTCAACCA
>JBDRGA010000038.1:0-13044 GCA_043818175.1 Candidatus Woesearchaeota archaeon
ACAACTCGTAGCTATACTGAGTTACATAACATTGATAGGCTGGATTATAGCATTGGTGCTGTACTTCCAGAAGAAGACAAAGCTTGGCGGCTATCATTTAAGGCAGACGCTTCTCCTGATGATTGTCGCAATCGTGCTCACGTGGATTCCGGTTATCGGATGGATTATAGGAATACTGTTGTTCGTACTCTGGATCATAGGCCTAATTGGAGCAATACAAGGAGAACAGAAACCAATACCATTGCTGGGTCCGTGGGCACAGGACTGGTTCAAAGGACTTTAAGCCAAAAAAAATTCTTTTTCTTTTATTCTCTAAATAATACTGTTTAGAACTCCAATCAACCCATTCACGATAAACTGCACACCTATAACAAACACTATTAGCCCCATAATCTTATCTACAACGCTTCTACCTGTATGCCCCAAATAATCTCCTATGACACGAGCCTTGCTCAGTATAAGATAGGAAAGCGCGCAAACAACTAGAATGCTTAGTATCACTGTAAGCCTTCCAATGACTCCTTGGGCCTGGCCCATCAAAACCATTGCTATTGTCATCGCTCCAGGTCCTGACATCATTGGAATGGCCAATGGCACTATGCTTACATCATCTTTCTCCAGAGCTTCCTGATGTTCTGCAGGATTTCTGAAGTCGGCCTTTCCCGTCTTAATCATGTGGTAGCCAATGACCGCAACCAGAATACCTCCCGCAATCCTGAACGCGTCCAATGTAATGTTAAAGAAAGACAGTATTGCAGTGCCAGCAACCGCAAAAACAATCAACACTATTGCTGCGGTAACGCTTGCTTTCTGCGCCATCTGTCTCCTTCTTTCTTTAGTTTCGTCCTCTGTTATGCTTAAGTACACGCTTGCCGTGCTGAACGGGTTTATTATTGTGAATAATGCTCCGAGAGCTCCTAGGAAGAAGGTGAGATAAGTTATCATCTTAATTCCCCTGAATCAGGGCTTTTTAAATATTGTTCCAAAGGATGTATAAGCAAGAGAGGAATTCCCAGTATATGGAATTGGATCCAACAGGAATGTTTGGAAGAAGAATCGAGTTCTCGGACTTGAGCGAGCTGCTTGAGGGCGTGCCCCTGATTCCCATGCTCGACATGAAAACAGGGCAGAACATCCTATCTCGTGAAATTGACGCGCTATATTTTGTGGGGAGGTACCAAGGAATACCGTACTTTACCAGCGACACGGCGTTCACCCTAGAACACATGGATGATTTTCCGGAAACAGTAGGGCCCGCTCAACTTCTGATTGGAATGGAAGTGTCTCACTTTCTGATGCCTTTAGAGGATCCAGAAGGGCCTTATGACCTGGACTTGGGCATTTGGACGTCCGCTCCAATGCAGTAAAGTTCAAAAGTGCTATTGTCGTTATGTAAGAAAAGAATGGAGTTACTTCATCTCAGTGTATCCACATTTGCCACAGCTTGACCTGTTCTTGTGCTGTGCCATGTAGATTCCACCGCCACATTTGGGACATGTCTTCGCTTTCGGCTTTATGCTTCCGCCTGAGACGTCATAAACAGACCCTGCCTTGTATGCCTGTCTCTTTTCCTTCTTTCCCTTTCCCTTGCCTGCTGCGGGTTTCTTTGCTGCCATGATTATGCCTCCGCCTCTGCTGGTTTCTCAGCCTCTTTGTCTGCTTTCTTAGGAGATGCGTGCTTCTCGATGACGCGCTTGTGTTCTAATTGCTCAAGTGTCTTAACGTCATCGTACAATGCAAGCGTCAAAATTGCGATGTGATTTCCAAATTGACTCTTAATGTGCTTGAGGACCAACAATTCGTCTTTGGCATTCAGAACCTTTGTTATTTCTTTGCGCAGTTCCTTCCTGTTCGGGGTAGGACCCTCAAACCTGACACTCGCTTTAATGTCCGTGCGGTGAAGCAACGGGTGTTTTTCCTTTGATGTTATGCTGATTTCCATGTTTACCGTACCTTTATTGCGTATTCTGTTGGTTTTTCAACGCCTATCTGCTTCCCTATGAAGCTCTTGTCGACGTTGATGAACGTTATTCTTCCCTGCCAGCTTGCCGTGAGATTGTTGCCATGACATACTGGACAGGTTTCTGTTTGGGTTATTGCTTTGCAGTTCTTGCACGCTTTTGTTTTCATGCGCTCACCAGTTTGATCAGGTCCTTGCTCGTTACTATCCCCGCAAGGTTTCCTTCTTCATCAACTATTATTAATCGTCTGAACTCGTACTTGCTCATTAGTCTTGTTACTTCGAGCAGTGTTGCATCCTGCATCAGGAGCTTGGGGTTCTTTGTCATGAAATCTTTTGTATTCATCTGCGATGGGTCCTTTGACTTCGCGACAACCTTCCTCAATATGTCGCGCTCAGTTATGATTCCAATGGGTTTCCTGCCTTCAACAACAACAACACACCCTATGTTGTGCTTGTCCATTGCTTTGACGCAGTCCAGCACGTTCGAGTTGGGAGTTACCGTCTCAACTTTCTTGCTCATCCAGTCTTTGATCTTTATCATTTGGTTTTGGCGAGGTCTTCCTCTATCCATTCAGTTTTTCCAAGACCCGCCTGTCTCATAGTAAGGCCGATTTTCGGGTTTGCTACGTCTTTATAGCTTACAGCTATGATACGTGCATTGCACACGTCATTGACTCTGAGGAATCTCTTTCCGTCTCTTCCCTGAAGTGTTTTGTCCTTGCTGAAGCTCACGAAGTCGTTCATCGTCTGGCTTATATGAATCATGCCTTCAACAGGGCCTATGTTGAGGAACGCGCCGAAATCTGCGATATCCTTTACTAGACCCGGAACCACTTCCTGCATCTCGGGCTCGTACGTTATAAGTGTGAAAGTAGTATCGTAGTAAGGCGCTCCATCTCCTGGAATTATCACGCCTTCATTGACGTCATCAATTCCTGAAACGTCAACAACAAATCCAAGCTCTTTGCTTATGAAACCGCCATATTTCTTTTTTATCTCTGCTATGATTGACTGTTTCAATTCCAGATTGAAAAGTGCAGGGTCTACCCTGATATGGTCTCGAACCTTTACCTTGTAGTACATTTAATCATCCTCGTCTCACGTACATCCCCTGACGGATGGTCAGCACAGGCACATTCGCTTCCTTTGCCCTCTTTTTAAAGGCTGCGTCCTGTGTGGCTATCATACCCCCCTTTGCTTCAACGAGAAGGGCATCGTCAGTGTGTCTTTTAAAGAAACCCTGGACTGTTTTTAAGTTTTGTTGTTTTGCCAGGACGAAAGCGAGCTTTGCAGCCCTTGCTTCCTTTGTCTTTCCTTCGCTGAGCCTTTTCAGCTCATCCCAGACCTCAGGGGTAGTACAAAATTCAACGGTATCGTCCACAACCTGCATTATTCCTGTAAAACCGTCTACCTTCTTCCTTGCCATCTCAATGAGGAAACTCGTGTCGAGGAATACTTTCATGGCCTCTCAGGTTGAACCGTGGCTTAAATGTGTTTTGGAGTGAAGAATCACTAGAATGTTTATAGATTAGCTATAACTAATTAACCATCGACAAATTGACATAGTTTATCCCAAACCCCTTGAGCAATATCTATTTCCCCGCTTGTTTCAACTTGCTTTGCTTTTCTATCTCCTAGCTCTCCCGGCAAAACTACCGTTTTCCCTTCAATCGGTTTAGCTGATTTAATTAATTTAACTAAGTTAGTAGCTCTTGTGAGATATTCATCTCCCGCTAGCAGAGTAGGGTCAATTGCTAATACAAATGTACCAGAACCATCTTCTTGATTGCTCCCCACTATTCCTGAAAGTGTAAATGCGCTTCCCATCAATTGAACAAATAATGAAAGTCCAAAGCCTTTATGTCCTGCAAATGTTTTAATTGCACCTTTAACTTCCTCACCATCCCCGCTATGAATGACGTCTTTTGGATTTGTTGTGTCTTCACCCTTAGCATTGACACAAAGACCTTCTGGAAGTTTTTCTCCCTTTAACATTGCCTCTACCACCCCAAAATATGCTATAGCTGCAGTTGCCGTATCAAATACGACTTCACCACCTTCATAAGGAAAAGCGTATGCAAATGGGTTTGTTCCTAAGACTCCTTGAGAAGAGTTATGAGGTGCCACTGCATCAAAACTCCCGTTACCTACTGAAATGAAGCCAATGTATCCTGCCTTTGAAATTTGCCTTGCAAAATACCCAATTGCTCCAGATGAAGCATGCGTTCGATTCAATCCAACAACACCAACACCATGCTCCTTTGCTAACTCAACTGCCATAGTTGCAGCTTTAAATGTTGAAGGCATTGGATGTCCACCAGACAATAAAACACCGCATTTATTTTTCTTAGTGATTCTAAACTCTTCAACTTTCTCAGCTTTGGGAACTCCCCCGGTAGCAATCTTAGGAATTCCTTGATTGTTTCCTCTAAGTTCTGCATAGAGCAGAGTATCAACAATAACCTGAGCATCTTCTCCAGTATATCCTAGTTTCTTGACACCCTTGCTTACTTTGTCTTTTAGATCTTGATACTTAACTTTCATATCATATTGGTAAAAGTTATAGTATAAATAAGTTTGTTAATTATTCGAATCTAAATTAGCATCTACCAGTTTACTCCTAGCTTTTCAATATGTTGGATTTCGTAGATTCAAGTAATCAATTCAAAAAGGCTTGTTCACAATCCTTCAGGCCCTATCTTCCTGAGCACTTCCCTTATCTCGTCAATGGTCTTCTTTTGTTCTTTCTTGTCTGACATTCTTACCACCATTATGAGCAAATTGACCAGTTCTTCCTCGCTGAAGACCTTCAATTTATGGCCTTCAACAATAAAGTAAAATCTGAACTTCTTATACTTCAACTCATTTATCAAAAGTCCGCCAACATTGCCAACAAGCTTACCCTTTTTGGGATTGCCTTCCAAAGTCGCAATTAAGTTCAGAACCTTGTTTGCTTCTGACCTTGAGAATGTCTTCTTAATATTAACCAACAAATCATGAACTATTCGAACATCTGCCATTTCAGTCGTTAATGTAAGCTCTTGCCTCATCCAAACTCATTGTATTGTCTGAACTCATTATGAACTGCCTTAATTGTTCCTTCACTGCCATCTTGTACAGCCGCTTTATTATGTCCTCATAGGTATCCTCTTTGCTGCCAAACGTGCTGATTAGTTTCTTTGTATCCTGGCTGATCTGGATTGTAGTGTTCATTCTGTAACCAGTATAGTGGCTATAGTATTTATAGTTTGCTGTAACCCACTCACACTTCACACTAGAATATCAAGATGATTGTTTCCACGCCCAATCAAAATACTCTTTGAACGATTTAGTCACGTTGCTATTTTCTATCATGATGATAAACGGTGCCTTATCCTTGCCGATGGAATACAAAAACACCCTGTCACCATATATGTTAAGCACAGTAGGCGTTACAAAAGAATCAGGAAGGTACTTTATGCGTGTCAGAGCAAATTTGGCAAGTGCGATTCCTCTTTGCTTTGCTTTTTGATTCCGAATCAGGAGGCCTCTTGCGGATATTCCATTCTCTGCTCGTCTTTGATGAAATTCGTTCAGATAAGCAGGCAGGAGGCTGAATGTCTCTCCTCCTGAACCCATTGAAAGCCATTCTTTTGGCCTTGATTCTAGCATCTCCTCGAACATTGCTTTTATTCCCTGTTTTCCTTTATAGACCTTGACTTCGAGATGTTCAGAGAACGCTGACAATTCGAGAAGATTTGGCAGAATCGACCTTATGTTCTTTTCCTTCTCTTTGAGTATGTCAATTAACCTATTAGGATTGGCAGCCTCAAAATACTTTTTCCTTCCTTGGACTATTTCACTCGCAAGACCCTTCTCAATAAGTCTTCCAAGAAGATCGTACACAACCGCTCTGTGTAATCCTGTCTTGCTTATTATACCTGATGCAGACGTGCTGCCAAGCTCAACCAAGGCAACATATACCTCAGATTCTTTTGCCGTAAGCCCTGCATCAGTCAGTGCACGGGCATCCATACAATTGTCAATGCGAACATGTATATATACTTGTCGTAATGTATATTATTACAATTATTGAAATATTGCGGAAATCTTCATTCTTTGGGAGGGACTGAACAATGAGAGAACGTAGTCTTAAGATAAAACCAATTCGGTTTAGAGGTGAAACGACAGGGTGGCTGCCTGGATTGGAGGAGCGAATCTATGAGCTATCAGGGTTTAAAGCAATCTCAAATTTATATCTTGATGAAGTATACTTAGGCCCTGCAGGAATAGATTATTGCAGACAGAACTTCAAGTCTTTGCCCAGACCAAAATCAAACATACTTGATGCAGACACTATGTCTTTTGAGAATGTACCATCCCACACTATTGATGAAAATGGGTTGTTTATCCTAAGCGGACACCTGTGGGAAGCAACAGAGGTGAACTATCTTTGTCGCACAGCAGGATCATTCCGAGGGATTATTGTAGTGTTGTGGAATGACTTTGATGCATTGGGCCGTCCAAAAACACTAGTTGAACGGGTAGATGTGACCTACACACCCGGCACACAAAGTTAGCCCGTCACATTTATATAGTATTCTTCTTTTGAGAAGACATGGCGAAAAAGAAGCAAGCTGTAAAACGCAAAACTGCCAAGAAGACAGTGAAGAAGGCCAAGAAGGGCATTAAGCAGGAAGCGTACGAGTTCAAGCGTCTCGGCGTAGAAACGTACGATGTAGTTAAAGGTGAAGTCAAGGAAAAAGCAAAGCAGTCAGAGCAATGGGTCAAGAAGAACCCCGGCAAGAGCGTTGCAATTGCTGCAGGCGTTGGTTTCATTCTTGCAAAAATATTTGGAAGGAGGAAACGTTAATGGGTAAAGTAGGCGGTATTCTGGGCTGGTTTGCAGGCGAAAAGTTCCTTGGTTTGCTAGGCTTGTTGGAGGAGAAAGTGGACTCAGCAATGGATAAAGCAGAGCAAAGGCTTGAAAGGGCAACAAAGAAAGTCATAAGAGCCAGCATAATCTTCCTGCTCAGCATTGTCGGCTTCCTGTTCATTCTTGTTGGGTTGAGCAAGTGGTTTGAGCAGATATGGCCGATTGCGCAAGGAATGGGATTAGTAATAGTGGGCGGTTTCCTTATCTTTATTGCAATTATCGCAAGGGCTTTCCGCTGACCAAAACACTTTTAAAACGATTCTTCCAGTGCACAAAAGAGAGGTGGTTTGTTGAGAGTTGTAATATTTGATGCTAGGCCATACGACCAAGGATACCTAAAGAAGGCATTAAAAAAACATAGTGTAACGTTTGTTTCCGAGCCATTATCCCTTGCAAACGCATCAAAATACTCTTCAGCAGAGGTCATCTCCTGCTTCATCACCAGCACGCTGAGCGCAGATATTCTTGGCAGGCTTCCCAATCTTAAGTTCATCGCAACAAGGTCTACCGGTTATGACCATATTGATATGGCCACGTGCAAAGCTAGAAACATAATTGTCAGCAACGTACCGTCTTATGGAGAGAACACTGTTGCAGAGCATACTTTCGCGTTAATACTCAGTCTTGCAAGAAAAGTGCATAAGAGTTACGTGCGCACTTTGCATGACGACTTCAGTATTGAAGGCCTAAGAGGTTTCGACCTGAAAGAAAAAACGCTCGGAGTAATTGGCACTGGAAAGATAGGCAGCCACGTCATAAAAATCGCGAAAGGTTTTGGAATGCATGTTCTTGCTTTTGACCCTTATCCCAATAATTTTGTTGCAGAGCTCCTTCACTTCAAGTACGTTGCAAACATTAACGAAATCTACCAGAATAGCGACATTATTACGCTCCATGTTCCGCTAACAAACGATAACAAGCATATGGTTGGCAAGAAGCAATTGGCGATGATGAAGCCATCAGCTTTGCTAATCAACACGTCCAGGGGCGACTTGATAGATACTGATGCTCTTTACGAATCATTGAGAAAAGAAAAGCTAGGGGGCGCAGGGCTCGATGTCATCGAAGGCGAGGAACTGATAAAAGAGGAAAAAGAACTCCTATTCACAAAAGGAAACGAGGAAAAGCTAAGACGAGTTTACGAGGACAAGGCAATTTTCAGATTGGAGAACGTTGTCTTTACACCTCATAACGCGTTCAATTCTGAAGAGGCCATTCACAGGATTCTGGAAACGACTGCTGAGAACATAAATGGCTTTGTTATGGGCAACCAAATCAATACATTGAGATTATGAATGGAAGAATAATTTGCTACTTCTGGCCAAAGTATGCCGTTCTGATTTCTCCGGGCTTTGCAGGCTTATCCTGAACCTTCAGGGCAACGCTGAGTGGACCCATTCTTATTAGCCCGTTGCCATCACGTCTCCATGCAGTTACAGTAACATTCGATGTCTCAGGATTGACATAGGCCAAATGATAGTCAGCAGACCTTTCTATATATCGCTCGGCAGGAGTATTGTTGCGTTGAATCCAGTGATTGTCCAGCGTGTTTGGAACATCGTTCCTGATGAACACAACACCTACAGGGCAACTCGCACTTCTCATGTCAGATTCAAGAGTCTCTTGGGACACGTCAGTTCGACGCACAAGAATCTGCACAACAGGATCGTTTGGTTTTCCACTTGGATGCAGAACAAGCCCATCGGGATTTTCTGGCGGAAACTCCCGAAGAACTGTAAACTCTGTAGCTGCTCCCACATATGACCTCACGGCTTGAAGACACGCATAATCAGAAGCCCTTTCCATGCTAACGTACTAATCAACATCGATTTATAAATGTTTCGACCAGTAACCACTAATAAGTGGCTAATTGGCCGAAACGCTTAGATTCGGCGTTTATATGTCTTGGTGCGTCTTTCTTTCTTTAAACGAATAACGCATCAAGTTGTCTGGTTTGCGGCGCAAAAGTCGATTCGTAGCTTTTGAGCTTAGTTTTCTTGTTTATAAAACTCCCAATCTGGGCAGAGCCCAGAGATATTAAACAAAAACAGGAACGAAGAGCACATTTGGTTTACTTAGCTATTTTCCATAAGAAATCAAAATAATTCTTATAACTTTTTGCCATCGTTTGGCTTTTAATTAGAACTGAGAATACTTCATCTCCAAAAATCCAGAAAGCCACTTTGTCTCCATAAACTATAGTTGTGGCTGGAGAATCCAAGTTCTTGTCCAAATGGCGAGCTTTAGAATACTTTATCTTATTCAGGAAATTTATTCGTTCTTTGGCGTCCACATTGTATATGTGAAAAATAGAAATCTTTTCCCGAATTCTATTTCGATGGAATGTCTTCGTAAACTCGCCAATAACCTGCGGGACTTCCTTAGGAATACCGAATGCATATATTGACTGCTTAGTTTCAATCATGTCATTCAGAATGTGCTTAATGCCATCAGCACCATAAAATGTTTGTGCGACATCCTTGTGGGAATCATATGATTGCTGTAATTGAGGTATAATTGCACGCACATTCTCCTGCTGTAACTGCAGGTAAGATATTATACTCGTGGGTTCGTTCGCCTTAAAAACTGATACGTCTTTGTTCAGAAATTCGGAGACCAGGCCCTTGCTAACTAGGCTTCTTGCAGCTTCGTATATATTCACTCTGTGAACTGAGCAGGTCTTCGCAATCTTTGAAACCGAACCTTCCCCGTACTTCAAAAGACTCAAGTATACGTCGACCTCATTCTTCCCCAGACCTACCTTTCTTAGTTCTGACACATCCATAGCGTATACTTTATTACTACACCCATTTATATAGTTATATTGGCTACTACCTAGTAGTAACAGGTGACAAATATGATGATTGACGAGAACATGGCTGAGTTTAGCAAAGTCAGATCCGCATTATACGAGCGCGCGCTCAGAAGCTACCCGGATGCTCGATCCGAGGACATTGAAATGATGAAGAAATACCTGAACCCTGCACCTGGAGAAAGAATCCTGGGAATTGGTGAAGGAAACGGGTTTTTCGTGCCTGCTATTCTTGAATCCTTAAATGGCAAAGGAGAGTACGTAGTAACTGACCCTTCAGAATATCAACTGCAAAATCTGGAAAAATCAATCAAAGCAAACAATCTAGTCATTCGCAAATGCACGGCAGAAGATTCGAAAAGAATGCTCGAACTAGGCAGTTTTGATAAGATTTGGAGCTTCGGGGCATTCCATCACTGTCCTTCACAAGCTGTAGCATTCGAAAACATGTATGCCACACTCAAGGAAGGTGGTCTGTTAGTACTTGGCGATGTGTGGCGGAACACACCATTGAGTGAACATTTTGATGGTCCTGTAACAAGATATTGCTGCACGGGACACGATGTGCACTTCTTGGGAGACACATACGCTAGAACAATCGCTCAAAAGGCCGGATTTTCGACCGTAGAAATTGTAGACCTTCCAATCCGATGGAGATTCAAAACCAGACGAGATGTTGGTATCTTCATCTACGACCTTCTGGCAATGACAAACATGGAAAGAGAATGCACCGACGTTGAGGAGCGATATGAAAAAGTAATTCGTGGGTGCGAGCAGTACTTGGGAATTGAAACGAAAGTAAGTGGCGTTTACCTTAATTGGCCTATGAAGGCAATGGTCGCAAGAAAATGAGGAAAGCACTAATCATAGGAGGGACGCGAACGTTCGGCAAGGAAGTAGCGCTAGCCTTCAAAGAAAAAGGCTTCGAAGTTCAAACAATCGGAAGAACAGCCCCCGATTTTGCTGTGGATAGACACCATACATATGATTTGATTGACAAAAATGAAAGAAAGACATTTTTCAAATATCTTTTGTCAAACAATGCGTTCTCAGACATCGTTTGTATAGTTGGATATGCGCGCTCACAAAAAGAGAGCAATGTAAACTACTCGCGAGAGTTAAATGTTGAATATGTTAGAGAACTCTTCGAGATTTGTCAAGAAATAGAATCTGTTAGAAACATCATAACTATTGGATCACAATGGTCATTTACAAGAGGGTTTGATGCACTTGAAGACTATATCAATGCAAAACACGAGTTGAAAGATATGTCTATAGAATACGCACACGAAAGTCGTGCAAGAGTGAACCACTACTGCGTTCCAACTATGCAAACAAATCAATTAGAAAAGGTAGTTTCATCCTTTGGTCGAACAGGGATAGCATTCAAGACCTCAAGTGATGTCCTTCAAGAACCACGCGATATCGCGCGCACCCTTGTGCAATTTGATCAAGCTAATCAACCAAATGGAAATGTATATTTCATACCTTGCGCAAATGTGGTAAGGCAAGTATTAGATGACCAAGTTTGTGCGAAGTAAGATTAGACCAGCAAATCACCTCGCCTAAAACCCAAAACCCCCGATACCTTTTTAAACCCCCGTCGACAACCGTCGAGAAGATGGGAAAGAAAGAAAGAGAAGAACAGGCAAGACAGGAAGCCATGCAGGAGGAAATACGCCGTGTTAAACTGCCCAGAGGAAAGGAAGTTCTTGGCGTTCTCACCCAAAGGCTTGGTGCGGGCCGTTGTTATGTACGCTGTCTGGACGGAAAAACAAGAATTTGCAGAGTTCCTGGGAGACTTAAGAGAAAATTGTGGGTCAGGGAAAATGATATAGTTCTCATCGAGCCATGGGAGCTTGGAGGAGATGAGAAGGGAGATATAATCTTCAAGTACAGACCAACTCAAGCGCATTGGCTCAAGCACAAGGGGTACCTAGATAAGCTCGAGGACATGGAAGACTTCTGAGGAAAACCTTTTTATACAGTGCAACAGCAGTTCCCGTTATGAAAGTGTGGGTCTTTATTGCGCTGGCAGTCATTCTTGCTCCATTTGCTCACGCTACCGCAATAGGAGTCAATAAGGCCACCCTGAATTTCGAGGACGTTCTAAGAGGTGGATACGCTGAAGACAGGGTGTACGTGAGCACCGACAGCGATGAACCCGTGCAGGCAAGCATTCGCGTCGATGGTAACTTAACGGACTGGATTACGTTCTCTCCTGATAACATAAGCATCTCAAAAGCAAATGGTAATTTCTTTAAGGTAATAGTACAACCACCATCTGACACACCAAATGGGGCATACACGACAATTTTAAGAGTAGGAACAAGCAGCATCTCCGAGACAACAGGACAGTATGGTAGTGCAATAAAGACAGGGTTCAGGATTCGTGTAACGATTACTGTAACGAGTGAACAAAAGCTTTCGTGTTCTGTCGGTGGTTTCGTTGTTCTCGATGCTGAAAGGAGTTACGCACCTGAAGTTAAGTTCGTAGTGAGCAACACTGGAAACGTGAGAGTTCAGCCCACATTTGACTACGACATCTGGGACAAGTACCAGGAGATTCTTGTAGCGACGGGCACGTTTGAATCGCCTGCAGAGACCCTACCTACAGTAACGGAAAGCCACATGACAACGATTCCTGAGCAGGACCTGGACCTGGGACAGTACTGGATCGACATAAAATCAAGCCCTTGCAAAAATGGAGCGCTCATGACTTTCAACATTCTCGAGCGCGGCCAGATTTCTGACAAAGGAGACCTCCTTCGCATCGAGAATCCACTTTGGGTAGTCACAGGAGACATAATACCCGTGACCGCAGTATTCAGAAACAGAGGCGCAAGGACCGTAGAGGCAACTTTCAACGGACAAGTCCTCCTCGATGACCACTTGGTAGCGTTACTTGAATCTGAGTCATTAAACGTAAAGCCGGATGAAACAATTAATCTTGAGACGTTCTTCACGCCAAGGGTGCCTGGGCAATATCATATCAAGGGACGGGTAACTTACAACAATAAGCTGACGTACGAGAAACAGTCCATTCTTAACGTGAATCCCAGCGCGGATTATGTGCCTGTAAACAATGGAACAGTTATCAAGATAGCCATTGCAGCAGTACTTGTTGTGATAATTCTGGCGCTCGTGCTTCTTATTGGCAAGAAGAAGAAGCGACGATTCTGAATAATAATCTGACTGCAAACAATACTTTCTCCAATATGTATTTAAGTAATCAGTGAAATATTGAACTTATTCTTTACTATATACTACTGAATTATCACAATATACTGAACTAACTAACAATTAACTAACAAGCGTCATACACACAACATACAGTAAGAACACAATAGCGAC
>JBDRGA010000039.1:0-25467 GCA_043818175.1 Candidatus Woesearchaeota archaeon
GCGGACGCTGAGACAAGCCTTGACTTCCACGCGGACAGCATACCAGATGATGATATACAAATAATTGATGCAGAGTATTACACTGCAGAAGACACATCATATGACTGTTGTTATACTTACGTTGGGGATGTGGAAACACAGTGCATTGACACAGGAAGTCCAGGAGGAAGTGAAGCATGCGGACCCAGTATGCTTGAAGCCAAATGCGCAGCTGCCAATGAAAGCGTAAACCAGACATTTTGTGCTGATGCCTACACTACTTCAAGCGATACAGATTACGTTAGAGCCAATGTGAGCATTCCACGAAAATACGATCCTGATTGTTTACTCTACCAACTAGTCGTTTGCGAATCTCCCGGCGGCTGCCGCAAAGAGCTCAACCAGGCACTCAGCATTGGAAGCAATTACACAGCAGCAGCAGGCGGTGATGGATGTGATCTTGATTACCTTCCTGCCGTGATGCTGAGGACTCCTGCTGACGCGAATACGACAAACGTAAACAACGTCTCGTTAATGTGCAGGGTTGAGGATACACAAGGTATCAAGAACGTTACAGTGTACACAAACGTTTCTGGAAGCTGGTCTGCCAACCAAACAATCTTTCCGTATGGGAAGAATCTTCTAGGTTCAAACTCGAGATTTGAGTACCCGCTCCCGGCAAATCATTATGGAAACGAAACTTGGTGGCAGTGTGTTGGTACGTGCGCACAGAACAGCACGTACAGTATAAGTGGAACTTCCAGCATGCAAGTAACCAATGGAGGATATATCAGACGATGGATGGCTCCGGGGTATGATTCTGGCGGAGTCAACACAAACACCACAACAATTGAAGTAGGAAAGACATACACTTTAAGCTATTGGGCTCGAAGCAACCTCTCATCAGGAAGCTATAATTTGGCATACATTTTTGATGTCACGGGAGTGGCTACTCCAGTAACAGGTACCATATCAGGAAACACAGACTGGACTCTCTACTCATACACATTCACAGTATCAGGAATAACTGGAGACCCTGAAATTAGATTGCCCTGGCCTAACTCAGCCGTAGGAAATGTCTGGATTGATGACGTCCAACTTGAGGAAGGAGCTATACGAACTGAACACGTTGAAAATTCACCATACCTGCTGGTAGATATTGATGGCGCGTGCAGCATAGAAGAAGAATGTATGAGTGCAGCAAATAACATTGTAGTAACGCAGCACAAGAACAACTGGACATACGTCTCCCCTTCGGTGCTAAATATAGACAATGATTACTATTATTGCAGCAACAACTGCATGCTCAACTTTACGCTCAGTAACATAACAGAAGACGGCACATACAGATGGGTCGTTTGGGCTCGAGAAGTTGCAAGTGGTGCAGTACTTCAAATCAGCAAAGATGGCCAGAACTGGGTGGACTGGTCTGGAAGTACTGGTTTGATGCTTTTTGGAGGGTTGAACGTAACGGTAGAGAATGGAATTCTTGGTCCTTTGTATGTGCGCATGATAGGAGGGACGAGCTCCTCACATCTTGATGCAATATATCTTATTCCTTATCACCTGAAGGAGTACAATGCGTCTTTGAACCTAAACTCTCTTGCAGATGGAAATTACAAATGGAACTGCCTTGCAACAGATAACTCAAGCCAGGAGAATTTTGCACCTGCCAATTACACGTTCACTATTGATACTAATACTGCACCAGTTGTTACTCTTCAATCTCCTGCAAGTGCTTCTTACGATGATGATGGTTCTGTATTGTTTAACTGCAGTGCAACTGATGATGGAACTCTTGATACTGCAGTTCTGTATACAAACTACACAGGAAGCTGGGCACCGAATGGCTCAATGGCTCTTTCGGGGTCGAGCGACTGGGCAAACTTCACAAGCATTTTCCCACTGAACAAGACAATAGTATGGAACTGCCTGATAAACGATACGGGAGGCATGGAAGCATGGGCCGGAACTAATAACACGTTAATCATACTCCACGATTTCCCTCCAACTGTCAATCTGAATTCTCCAGCAGACTCTCAAATAATATACACAAGCTCAGCAGATTATATGTGCAACGCAACGGACGAATACGGAATAACTAATATCACACTGTACTCTAACACCAGCGGTACATGGGCGCAAAGGGAAACCAGATGGGTTGGTGAGCCAACTGCAACAAGCAGTTCAATCATTATATATCACTTCAACAATGAATCAGCGTACGGAGAAAATGGTTCGGTAATCCACGACTTCTCTGGAAATGGTCTAGATGGACAGTCCGGATTTGGGTCCTGCTCAGAATCCTGGGTAGACACCCCTCTTGGAAAGGGAATGCTTTTGGAAGAAGGTAGCGGATGTACTGCACTTACAAGTCCAAACAGCGACTTGTACGGAAGCACGGGCAACCTCACTTTGGAGGCGTGGATTAACCTGAACGATAACACGTCAAACAGTCTAATTCTCAACAAACATATAGATGCGAGTGCGAACATGACGTTCAGGCTGTACTATGCAAGTGCATCAAGTGCCTTGTCTTTCCAGGTTGGACAATCAGACCTTACGTTACAGGGAGGCACTTTTGCTGACACCACACTTGCAGAGAACACATGGTACCACGTTGTGGCACGGGCGAACGGAACTGAACTTAACGTATTCGTAAACGGAGTAAAATCATCTGATAGCTACGCCTATGATGGAACCATATACGACGCATCGAGTATGCTTGTCATAGGACCCTATACAACACTGTCGGGTTCGTATATGACCATCGACGAAGCCGCAACATACAACCAGCCATTGTCCGATGCTGAGATACTAGCGCACTATAACTATGGTGCAAAAGAGTACAGCATTAATTTCACAGAATCAGGATTGGGCCAAGGCAATTATCTCTGGAGTTGTCTTGCAGCTGACACAACTGACAATCTTGCTTATGCTGCAGTTAATAGAACTTACTCAATAGACATTGAAGCACCCAACGTACAATTTGAACTGCCCAGCCCTGCAAACCAGAGCACAATACCCACTTCAACCCAGATGATTAACGTATCAACAGGCGAGAACGTTTCAAGTTGTACGCTAACGTGGCTTGGAACTGGTGCAACATGGTGGAATTCAAGCTTCCTTGCAAGAGAAGAAATAAACATAACGAACAACCAGGCCTCAGCAATAACGAACTTCCCTGCGTACGTGCACATTGCGAAGAAGAGCGCGATGCAATCAACATATGCTGACCTAAGAATAGTCAACGGAAGCTGCGGAAGCGGCCAGACAACATTATTAGCCTACGAGATTGAGAAAGGAAACTCCACAGGTGCTGAACTCTGGGTAAGGTTCCCCAATTTTGCAGTAGGAAAGAATACTGTTTGTGTATACTATGGAAACGAATTTGCGAGTTCAGGAGAAAACGTTACAGGAGTTTGGGATTCCAACTATCTAACAGTACAGCACCTTGATGAAACGTCAGGAACGCACGAAGACAGCTCATCAAACAACAAGGACGGAACAAATGTTGGAAGCACACAGAATGCAGCAGGAAAAATAGATGGAGCCAACAGTTTTGATGGCGTGAACGATTATGTGAATTTCACGCAAGTGATGTCAGGCAACGTAGCAACTTATGGAGGCTGGTTCTACTTTAATTCATTAACTTGTCCAGGAGGATATTGCGTTCCAGTACAACAAGCTCCTGCAACAGATAATGGATACGAGATGTACACAGCAGGTTCGACTAATATTTACTGCTTTGATGGTGCGACAGAAACTGCAGCCAAAGCATTTTCCATCTCAACCTGGTTCCACGCAATGTGCGTTCACACAGGAACAAACATGTACCTTTACGTTAATGGCGTTCCGACAGCAGCAAGGGCAACAACAAGAAATGTGCAAGCGACATCATTCGTAATAGGAGGAGGTGCACAACAAAACACATACTGGTTCAACGGAAGCATTGACGATATCAGAGTTTCAAATGTGGCAAGGAGCACTGCGTACATTGCAATGAGTTACCAAATTGTCGCGAACCAGGCAACGCTTGTCAGCGTTGACACTGAAGAAACGCTTTACAGCATGGAATTGCACAATGATTCAGCAAATACTTGGGCAAACTACACTTTGACGGGATTGACTACTGGATTCTATGATTTTGATGTTACGTGCATGGACCTTGGAGGGCTTACGGGCACGAGCGAACAAAGAACTGTTAACGTTAATTACTTGCCAACGGTTCAATCAGTAAGTCTAACACCAACATCTCCCAATACCACGGTCCAACTAAACTGCACTTTCAACATAACAGACGCAGATAACGCAACATTCACTGCAAACTATACATGGTGGAACGGAACAACTGCAGCAATAACGGGAAGCACAGCAGTCAGCTCTGGCGTAAACACCAGTATATACCTTGGAGCAGGTAACACGACAAAAGGTGAAACTTGGAAATGTGAAATCAAAGGATACGATGGATACACATATTCTGCAGGAACAAACTCAACAGGCAGGACAATAATCAACACAGTCCCTACAACACCCACATTACTCTTCCCCAGCAACGGCAACACTACTATTCGCAACCGTTCCATGAACATCAACTGGACGGATAGCACGGATGCAGATGCTGATTCTATAACTTACATATTGAACGTAACAACAGATGCGGGCTATAGCTGTGGCGTTGAAATTAATACAAATGGAATAACAACGAGCAATTACACTCCAACAACAGACCTTTGCGTTTCCGTACCTTACAATTGGACCGTAACACCATACGACGGAGAAGCATATGGAACTGCAACAGCAATCTGGAACTTCACAATTCAAGAGTATTTGAGTGCAGACCTTACAGATAACGAAACAAGTTTTGGCTCCATTGCGCTATTGCAGACAAAGAACTCAACTGCAGAAGGAGTCAATGATCCTATGGTTATTGAAAACGTCGGCAATATTCCTGGAAACATAACAATCCATGCAACAGATTCTCTTTGGGTAGCACAACCGTTGAACACATCATACTTCCAATTCAGGATATGGAATACAAGTGAAACGGGAAGCTTTGATTGGGCAACTGCACACACGACGTTCACCCCGGTAAATGATACAAGCGCACTGGGCGCAGTGAATCTCAGCTATGTTGACACAAATGACGAAGCAAGAATAGACTATGAGATTACAGTGCCGACAAGCGAGCCGGCAGGGAACAAGATAACAAGTATGGTGGTGATGCTCGAGTGAAAGCATCGCGAGCTGTTGGAATTGTACTATTCATTCTTCTTATATCAATAAGTGCTGTTCATGCGGTAGGCGTAGCACCAGCACATACCAACATTGACTTCAAAGCAGGAGAATCAGTAACAAGAAGCTTTAGCGCAGTTAACACAAAGGATGGAGACATGGACATTCTGGTTTACGCACAAGGAGAGCTGGCAAAGAGCATAACTTTCGAAAGGAACACATACCATCTAAGTCCAAAGGGAGAAGCGGAAGTGCGGTTCACTGTAACCATGCCCTCAAACCTCACTGACCCTGGAAGTCATCAGGCTAAAATCTACGTTGTTGAAGTGCCAAAAGAGAGACAGGTTGTAGTGATAGGCGATGAAGTTCAAATAATAGGTGGCGCGCAAGTAACTGCAACTGTTGGAGTAGCACATCAGGTGGCTGTGAGCGTTCCATACCCTGGAAAGTATGTTCAGGGAAAACTGTACGTTAACAATGCAGACCCTGGTCAGCCATTGATATTCACCGTTGGCGTGATTAATCTTGGCAAGGAAGACATTTCTAATGTCAGTGCAAGAATCAAAGTATTTGGCGCAACATATGAAGAATTGGGAGAAGTAAGAACCGATTCAATATCACTAGCTCAAGGTAAGGAAGGTAAAATCGTGGCTGGTTATTCTGGCGATTTACATCCTGGAACGTACAAGGCCACAGCCTACATTGACTATGGTAGAAGGGTCATAACAATTGACAAAACGTTCAACGTTGGCTCAAAGCTCGTCAAGATTAAGGATCTTACTGTTGGCGATTTTAGATTGGGAGCGATTGGAAAGCTGGATGTTCTTGTTGAAAACAACTGGAATGAAGATATGAAAGGTGTTGTGGGTGAGTTCGATGTTAGCAAGGATGGAAAACAGGTAAGCACGATGAAGAGCCCGCCAACGGACGTGCCTGCCCTTGGAGAATCAACAGTTACTGGTTATTGGGATACTGCAGGATTGGGTATTGGAGATTATGATATTAATGTTAAAGTTGCATACGGAGACACTTCCTCAGAAAGACTTTTCCCAACTTATGTTGGCGCGGATAAGATAACGGTCAGGGACACTCTTACTGCACGCGCCACAGGAGGCCAGTCCGGAGGTTCGAGCACCTCGCTTCTTGTCTGGGCCGTGCTTGTATTAATAGTGCTGAACATTGTAGGAATATTCATCTTCCTTAGAATGCGGAAGAAACCTCCTTCCTACAATGTAAGTAAACAACAACCTCAAGATAATACTTACAATGTAAGAGGTGATGGGCAATGAAGACCCTGCCCAGCATAATATTCCAGGACAGAAGACTTGCAATACTGGAAAGCATAGTTGCATACCTGAAGGAAAAAGAGAAATGCACTTATCACGAGATAGCAGAATTAACCAACAGAGACGACAGAACCATATGGACCACATATCAAAGAAGCCTCAAGAAACGGAAAAAGAACTGATTTGTCATTCGACAATGGAAAACTTTATATAACAACATCTTCAAGAATAGCGTACGTGAGCGACGATAACCCAAACGTATCAAGTGCCACACTTGTTGTGCTCGTTCTTCTTACTGTTGTCGTTAGCACGATAAGCACCTTCACTGTAACGATGAAAGTGCTTTCAGAGCCGCAAAATCAGAACACAGCAGGAGCAACGGCAGCCCAAGGAAAAGTACAATTCGGAATCAAGGAAGCACCTTTGCCACCAGCAACACAGAACGGAAAGGTCTCCCTTACAATCGAGAATACCAAAGCACCATGAGGTAGAACCAAATGAACACGACAAATAAGACACTAGCCATATTCTTGGTCCTGGCGATAGTTGTTTCTATCGGCGGAACGCTGCTGACTCTGAACCAGCTTCAGAAAGCCACAGGAGGCACAGGCAAAGTTACGGCAGGAAAGGTTGACCTTACCGTTGACCCTCAAGCTAGCGTGATAACATTATTCAACGTAAGCTTTGGTACGGGAACAATAAGCAGCACAACATACCTGACAACTGAAACGGATTTGAGTGCTCTGGGATTCACCGCTTGCGATTCTGGAGACACGTGTGGAGGACTCGTCTTGGAGAACGATGGTAATGTTAATATCAACGTTACAATGTACTCTGATGTAACCGCAGCGACGTTTATCGGAGGTACCTCGCCAGCATATAAATACACAATGGCAAACGGAACGAACAGCGGAGCAGCTTCCGATGCAGCGGGAGCAGAACCAGGCTGTGTAAACAGCACAGGCGTAGCACACTTCATGGATGCCGTATATGCTGCAGTTCCACAGGGTTCGGGTAATGCAGAACTCATCTGTGCCAACTTCACCTTTGCGGACGCGAATGACGTTATAAGGGTAGAGTTCAACATAACAATCCCTGACGACGCACCTACGGGAGCAAAGACGTCAGCCCTGACGTTCACGGTTACCCAGATTTGAGCACATGAGGGCTATTATATTTTTTTTAATTCTAATTCTTCTATTAGTACCCAATGTTCATGCCTTTGGAGCGACGAGCAGACGTGAGGTGCAGTACGCGCCGGGCAAGACAGTAAGCCTGGAACTTTGTGTTGATACCAAGGGCGCAACTGATTACGTGGCTTTTGAACCACAAGGACCATGGGCACAGTACATAACAATAGACCAAGGCCCGTTCAAAGTTGTGGGGATACAATGCTTCACATACAAACTAAGCATGCCTGAAAGCACAGAATACCAGGGCATGCTCGAATCCAGAATACTCGTAAAACAAATGCCTCCAGAAGAAGGCCAGATGATAGGATACTCATTCACGATAGTACACCAAATAAGAGTATACATACCTTACAAAGGACCTTACCTTGAAGCATCAATTAACGTACCAAATTTGAAGAAAGGTCAGCCCGTGCCATTAACGCTGAAACTCGATAACAAGGGAACTGAAACCGTTGACGAGGCAACCACAGAAATAAAGATAGAGGACCCAGATGGTGCAATAGCACACACTTTCTTAACAACAGAAAATAGTATACTATCAGGCCAAACCAGAACAATATCCAAAACAATACCCGCATTAACGAATCCAGGAGTATACAAAGCAATCGTGAACATCACATACGGAACGAAAAATGTTAACACACAAACAAAATTCAAGGTTGGACAACTTGATGTTATAATGACAGGCCACACCAGTGAAGTAATAAAAGGAGGAATACGAGAGTTCCAGGTAACTGTGGAGAGCCTTTGGCCTGAGGAAATACCCAACGTACGAGCAAACGTAAAAGTGAACGTTGCAAACGACACAGAAGAGATAACAACATTCTCATTTCCCCTTGCTCCCTGGAAAAAATACACACTACTGGGATATCTTAACACCGAAGATCTTCCCCTGGGAACATGGCCAGTTGACATAACCATCCAATTTGAAGGAGGAACTCACAATTACACATCCAACGTCACAGTTCTGAGCGCACCGGAAGAGCAGAAACCAGAATCTACAAGCACAATGTCTTCCACACGCATACTCGTTGCAGGAATAGGGCTTATAGTAATTCTGCTTGCTGTAGTCATCATACTGCTAGTTAGGAGGAAGTAATGCACCGCAATAACCTTTACCTTTTGCTTGTTGCAATCCTGTTCGTGTGCATATTTGCAACTGTATTGTTTATCTTCTTAGGACTCACTGAAAGTGCAAGCATGGACGTGACGTATAAAGTAACTAACAAGGTAGCGTTCAATGCTGAAACAACGGGACTACACTTTGGAGGAGGTCCTTCTGGAACGAGAATAACAAGAAAGATAATCTTGCACTCAGATTATCCTGCAAAGTATAGAACAACTATAAGTCCTGAACTGGAAGGAATCCTTGAGGCTAACTGGACAGGAACAATAGAAAAGAACGAAACGATACACATACCAATCACAATCACAATTCCAAGCAGGGAAGAAGGGAACTATTCAGGCACAATAACAACAACCGTAATAAGAAAGATAATATGAAGAACAACACACTCATATGGATAACGGCAGTTCTTCTAGTTCTCAACATGGGTATAAATGGATTCCTGCTGCTTAAATTGCCTGCTCAAGCACATGAAACAGCAACAGCAGGGGTAACCCAGGCAAGAGTTGAATTCTGCATTAATAGTGCGCCAGTACTGAACCTTGCGGGTTGCCCGACTAGTATCCTACAAAATGAGACATACTCCTGCAACGCCACAGCAACAGATTCGAACGGAAACAACCTAACGTTCTCTTCCACTTTCCTCACAGCCAGGACATTATTCGTAATAACTTCCAACGGAAGCATTTCATTCTCACCAGTACAGGCAGATGTAGGAACCCATCAAGTAGTAATAAGCGTAAATGACGACCAGGGATGCTCAAACAGCATCGTAAGCAGCACTCTCAATATAACTGTCAACGACACTAATGACGCCCCAGTAAGCTCTTCTGCATTACCAGCAAGGTCAATCCTGCAAAGCACGAACACTAGTTTGTATTTCCTGAACAACTACTTCACTGATGCTGACGGAGATGCACTCACATTCAACATAACTGGAGGAAGCACAATTTCTACGTACATCATTCAAAGCAATGGAGAAGCATTCTTCTATGGAAGTACCTGCAACAAAAAAGAACAATTCAGAGTCAACGCTTCAGATGGAACACTCTCAGCAATCAGTCCTTTGTTTAATGTCAGCGTAATCTGCGAAGGAAGCACAACAACAATCACTACCGGCGGAGGTGGCGGCGGTGGAGGAGGAGGGGGAGGAGGTGTTATTGAACCAGCGAGCCCGGAAGGTTTCATCGCAACGCCAATAACAAAGAGTCATTATTGGAATGTGCTTGAACCTGGACAATTAATAGTCTGGAACATAGACGAGCCAGGCATATCATTCAAGACCCTCACGTTCATGGTCACAAGAACGCTGAACAACGTGAACCTTGAAGCCAACGTCCTAAAAGGTGCTGACTTAAACGAGGAGAACGTGCTTTACCAGTTCGTGCAGATAAAAGGGAAGAATATCGCAAATGAGGATATTGCGTGGATGAACGTTAAGTACTCAGTGGAAACCACTTGGCTGAAGGAGAATAGTGTGAGTATTCCAAATGTGAGGCTAGCATACCTTTCTGAAGGATTCTGGAACGAAGTTGCTTCAGTGTCTCCCTCTGAAACAGTTACTGAGGTTTCATACCAGTCAGGCATACCTGGATTTGGAGTGTATAAGATAGATGGTCCTGCCAAGATGATTCCAATAGAACCCGTTGAGGAGATTGAAAAACCAATTGAAGAGATGCCTAAAGACCAAAGTAGTAAACCCGTATTTGGAGAAGAACCAAACCTATTCCTCGAAAGCCCTTACTCATTCTCACTCATTGGACAGGTACTAATACTGCTTTTGCTGGTTTGCCTGATTGCCGTATTTCTAGTTAAAAAACGACAGAACAAAAGGCCTCCAAAGAAGCCAAAGCATGTTGGATCGCTTCAAGTGTACGGAGAACGAGAAAAACCTTAAAAGGAGACGCTTAATCTCAGTACCATGCCTCTGTAGCTCAGTGGTAGAGCACCTGACTTGTACGTAAACAAGGAAATCAGGAGGTCGAGGGTTCAAATCCCTCCGGAGGCTTTACATTAAATTCATCGCTTCTTCTTGCGTCTGCACGATTCAATTTGGTGCTTCGTCAACAATGTATACGTGTCCGTTGCTTTCTCCATCTCGTTGGACATTGAAAACATCGACCCTCTAATGAAATCTGAATAATAGAAGAGATGAACCCTAATTCCCGAAGAGCGCAGTTCGTTCAAAACAGGTACGAAATCAGTATCACAGGCCACTACAATAATCTGTCGGATATGTGGATATTTCACTGGAATGCTAGCAAGGTCCATCGTCATGAGCGTGTCAACACCCTTCTGAAAGAACTCATTTCCAATCAGTTGACATCGACCCTCTCTAACTATGATATTTTCTTTCCTGAGGGCAGCTACGAACTTGTCATATCTCGATTTGCGCTCTGCTTGGTCACGACTAGGAGGCTCAGCCTGAAATGGTGGGGCTGTGTACAAGAATGTGTTTTCAGCACACAAAAAATGATGATTGGTCATAAAAATCGAAAGCTTATGATAATCAATCCAAATATCGAATTTTTCACCGATTTTCTTCAAATAACCAAGATCAAGGAATATCAGCGTAAGAGGCCACAACGCATTCATGAACCAGCAATTCGTTACAACTTTAAAACGTAAACGTCACAATTTCCGGAGAATTTTCGAAAAGAAGGTCATCTGGCGTCCCCACAGGAACACCAGGGATCATTGTGATACTTGGATAATTAGCAGATTAATAAATATATCTAGTTTGGACTATGGTGGTTAAATCTAATAGTAGATTGCAGAAAAATAATGCAATAAACTCCCCCCCACCACAACAAAGATAAACAAGCACGACCATCCAAATACTGTGAAAATCGCGTTCATTGGCACTCACGGCGTTGGGAAGACGAGCACGTGCCATTTTCTGGCTTACTTGATTAAGGCGAAGTTGCTAGATGGCTCCGATGCACGCGTTGAAGTCGTTTCTGAAGTTGCTAGAATACTCTCAAGGGAGAAGAAGATACCAATCAACGAGCAAACTACTTTGGAAGCGCAGCAGATGATTGCGCAGACGCAAATTGACGCAGAGAAAGAAGCAGCGAAGCATAATGACATTGTAATCTGTGATAGAGCTTACCTGGATAATATCGCTTATGCTGAGCATAAATTTGGAAAGCAGAATCTGTTTCACCAGATTGGTCCTTCATGGATGCAAACTTATGATTACTTGTTCAAGGTTCCAATAACAAAAATGCCATATGAAGATGGGATTAGAAGCACTGACCCCGAGTTCCAGAAAGCTATTGATAAACGCATTGACGAACTGATTAAACTATGGGGCGTTAAATGCGAAGTACTCCCTATCGAAGGACGTGATGGTACGTTTGCATACGAGATGGCTTTGGCCAGATTCTTTTCTGACAGGATTGATTTGTCTCAGTTTGGTGCTGTGAAGAAGCAAGGGGTTACGCTGGAAGCGTTTGGGAAGTAGTAGTGTCTGGCGTTTTCGTTCTATTTGAATTTAGACAGCCAGCGCAGCACTCATTCACGATTAGCTGTTCTCAGGGAAATCCCATCTGTCCTTCACTGGACATCCTGCCGAAACTCATTTCAAGAACAGGTAGTTCTCCGAACAATGGCAAAGAAAGACATTCCAACCGCATTCTGGGCCAAATGGCTTGATTCAAATACTGAAGAACGCATCCGACAGCTCAAGACGACTATGCTAGTCACAGAATATTCTGCATATCTGGCATCTAAGTTCAAGAAAGCAAACCTGAAGAAAGGATACGCCAAGGATCTTGCGGCAAGGCACTTCAACGACTATCTAACAGACTTGGAAATGGCAATTCTATCAAGAAAGGGAAAAGCTTAAATATTACAATGTGCACAATGTATAACATGAATGTGGTTTTGGATGCGATGGCAGTTATCCACCTCGCAAAAATCACAGTGCTGGAGAAGACCTGCGATTACTTCACAAAGGTGCACATTCCGAAAATGGTTTACGACGAAGTGCTCAAAGGCAAGGAAAAAGGGTTCCCCGACGTGCCAATCATGCTAGAACTCATCAAGAAACAGAAAATTACAATTACCAATGTCAAAGACAAGAACCAACTCAAGAGAATCAACGAGTTCAACATCCAAGGAGGAGAAGCAGAAAGCATCGCCGTGTACCTGCAGGAAAAAGCCAACATAATAATCACTGACGACGACAACGTGAGAAAGAAGAGGGCAATTATGAACCTTAACACCACATCAACACCAGCAATCCTGCTTACCCTTCTAAAGAACAAGAAGATAACGATGCAGAAATTCAGGAACAGCATTGCAGAACTAAGAAAGATAGGATGGTTCTCAGCAGGCATATTGGACAAACTCATAATGGAGGCGGAACAATGGGAGAAGCAATAGGAATACGGCTAGACGATGACACTCTCGGAAAGATTGAAGCATTCAGCAAAGAAGAAGTTATAGACAGAAGCACGGCAATAAGAAAACTCGTGCAACTCGGCTACCAAAACCTCATGAAGCAGAAAGCATTTGATAAGTACAAGCAAGGAAAGCTCACCATATCCGAAGCAGCCAAGACAGCAGAGCTCACAATCTGGGAAATGGAACAATACATGATAGAACAAGGCCACACCTCAAGCTACTCTATAGAAGACCTTGAACAGGACATGAAAGCGCTGCGATAGGTTTTAAGACGATAGCCAGCCCAGAATCCATTCACCGTTTCATCTCCCATAAATCTTATATAGCTCGATATACATCAAAATCAAATGACAACCAAGATAATCCCCGCCGCACCCAATTTGCCATTCTCAACAGCAATCATCTCAAGCTCTAAGTACACGATGGAAATAGCTGGCTAGATAGGACTCAAGGACGGGAAACTCGCGGAAGGTCTCGAAGCACAAACAAGACAAGCTATAGAGAACGTCAAGGCCATCCTTGCACAAGCAGGATGGAACCTAAGTAACTTAACAAAAGTCAGAATCTTCCTCACGGACATGAAGGATTACGGTAAGGTGAATGAAATCTATGGCAGTTCATTCAGTGGCAAGTTCCCCACAAGAGTAGCCCTCGCAGTAAAGGACCTTCCTCTAGGCGCATTGATTGAGCTGGACTGCACGGCAATGGGAGACAGCATCAGAGAGTAAAAACCGCTCAGCACCCATTCATTCACCGAAACGGAGAAAGACTTATATCTTTCAATATATTACCAAGGGTATGCGTCAAGTCCTATCTTGGCTAGCCGTCCTTCTCTTGCTTCCCAGTGTGATAGCAATCACCTGTGGAACCACAATAACCAATAGCACAACACTGACAGAAAATCTTCTGAACTGTCCTGGAAACGGGATAAACATAGGCGCAATTGACATCACGCTTGACTGCCAAGGACACACCATTGATGGAACCAAGGTCGAGGACTCGGCAGGAGTGTATGCAGAGGGAAGGACAGGACTCCATGTCCTGAATTGCAGGATAACTGACTTCGACGACGGAATAATGCTAAAGAATGGGGCGTCCGGAGCATTGCTCGAAAAGAACACAATCTCGAGCAGCGGCTCAGGAATCCACCAGTACTTCACGCCAGGATCACGCATCGAGAACAATACGATAGCCAACCTAACCGGCTATGGCATTGAATTGGCGTTCTCCAGCTGGGAGAATGATATCAGTGGAAACACTATAACAAACACACACTCTCCAATCTACGCGTACGGGACCAGCGGATGGAACAACGTAACGTACAACACAGCAACCAAGAGCACTTACGGCTTCAGGTTCTACTCTGGCTCTGGCTACAACAGGATAGAGCACAACACAATCACAAACTCCAAGTACAATGGAATCACGCTCGAAAGCTCTCCAGTAAGGACAACAGATAATATTGTTCGGTACAACACGATTGTACAGCACCCGGTCGGCGTCAAGATTATGGCCAGTGACAATAACATCATCGAGTACAACAATATGATAAACACAGGTAATGGCATCTTGATGTACAGGAATGACTGGGGAGGCACGGATGGCACGGGAAACATCTTCGCTTACAACACCGTGAACGGCAGCTCAATAGGTATGCAGATATCTCAAGGTATTAACAACATATTCACAAACAACATAATAGCCACTGGTACGCCAATTCGCGTCTCAAGATGTGGGAACACATTTACAGACAACATTGGAATAGGAGGCCTCCCCGTATTGTACAGCGAAACTCCCGTAACAATTACAGGAGGATCTTATTCACAAATCCTGCTTTGCGACGCTGATGGTTCTGAAATCTCAGGTGTGACATTGGCTTCTGGTACGTTCGGCCTCCAGGGAATTAACCTCGAGGACGTCACAATACAAAATATCCTGTCACAAGGGAATAGCTATGGCATCTTGCTCAGTAACAGCACGAGAATAACGATTATTGGCAACACTCTGTCTTCCAACTCATATTCAGGGCTCCGACTCAACGGCGTGACGTACAGTCATATCACTGGAAACAGAAATATTGACAACAAAGGGAACGCCATTGAGCTTGCCTCCAGCACTTCCAACATGATATGGAACAACACGTTTTCAAGCCAATATGGATACTACCTTGCATACGAAGATGAACTCAGCACGGGAAATGCATGGAACATTAGCAATACAGGAAACTACTGGAGCAATTTTTTGAATAACCCTGGCTATCCAGACGAGTACATCATTCCTGGAGACGGCGGAGGCATTGATTACAGGCCATTAAACGACATGGACTCAGACGGCTATCCTGCATGGAACGATTGCAATGACGGAAACAGTTACGTACACCCTGGAGCAAGGGAGACATGCAACGGAATCGACGACAACTGCAACGGCCTGATTGACGAGATAATCTGCACGCCTGCAGGAAAGCCGAAGACGAAGATAACGCTAGGGTGAAGATGGTCTGGCGTTTTCGTTCTCTATACTATTGGGACAGCCAGCTCTGCACGATTCACCGTTTCAACTAGTCCACAGGCAAGACTTATTAACTGACAACTCTAAACCACGTTCATGATCAAAACAGTCATCTTCGATCTTGGAGGTGTGTACTTCACAGATGGTACGAAGAAGGCAATAATCACTATAAGCGAGAAGTACAAGATTCCAGAACAGAAAGTAAAGGAAGTGCTTCAGGGGACATTGGGAACAAAGTACAGGATAGGAGAAGTAACTCCCGAAGAATTCTGGAAACAGGCCAAAGAACAATTGAACTTAAACGTAGAAACAAAAGAACTCTCAAACATGTGGCTGGAAGGCTACAAATTAATATCAGGAACAGCAGACATAATAGACAGACTTAACAAAGCAGGATACAAAGTCTTGTTCCTCTCAGATAACATAAAGGAAAGAGTAGATTACCTGGAAGAGAAGTACAAATTCCTCGCGAAATTCAAAGGAGGCATATTCTCTCATGAAGTATATATTAGAAAACCAGACCCTCGAATCTACGAGATGGCATTAAGCAAAGCAAGCAATCCACCAGAAGAATGCGTGTACATAGACGACAAACCAGAACTATTGAAGCCGGCAGAAGCATTGGGAATGCACGTTCTTGCATTCCAAGGCCCGAGACAACTCGAAAAAGCATTGCAGAATAAAGGACTGCAGTTCTGATTCGACTGGCATACCAAAAGCATTTATATTCGTGTGCAAGCAATGAAATGCATGCAATACAAGGCCTCTGATATAGTGCAGTTGACCTGGGATGACATCCAAAAGTACGTAGAGAAGATACACGCAGATGTCCAGGAATACCTTGAGAAAAACAAACTGGAAATTGATGTGATAGTTCCAATTCTTAGAGGAGGCGCAATCCCTGGCACGATGCTCGCGTTCATGTTTAACAACGTAAGGATTCTGCCAGTCCAGCAGAAATACTTCATTCATGACGGAAAGTTAGTGATGAAGCGAATGCTAACTACAAACTTCAGCAACCTTGTTGACTTCAACAAAACAAAACCAGTGATTCTTGTTGTAGAGGGAAATCATTCAACAGGCGAGATAGCAAAAACAGCAGTAAACAAAATCAGAAAACAGATGCCAGACTCAACAATAATATACGTATCGCTCACTAGGGACTACGCATTCAAAGATTCAGTTAGAGCAGATTTCATAACCCAGGGAGTCTACACGAACGAGAACAGGAAACTGTCAAAGGAAGAATGCAAACAACTCAAAATACCATTTGAAAAAATACGCATATTCCCTTGGGAAAGCAAGAAGGAAGAATTTGCAGGATTGAACAAAACCAGTTTCTCGTACAAACACGAGCCACGCTGATGATTGAAGGAAGGGCATAATGTAGCTGAGGTTCTGGCGTGTTCAGGAAATACGATAACTATGCAGCCAGCGCGGCATGATTCACCGCAAGCGTACCAACGTTATCTACAATAGACCCCACTCTTTATCCGAGAACTTCTTCTCCTTGAGCAATCTGACAATTTCGTCGTGAATATCTTTAACATCGTCAGCATTGAGTGGTTTGAATCGTGCATAGAACTCCGGATTCTCGCTCCTTTTAGGAAGAAAGCACGCATCCCCGTACTTCTGATACTTCGCTCCTTTCGCCCTACCATAAACATGAATGTGAAGATACGGACCTTCAGGCTTAAACACACCCCAAGTTCCCATATCCTGATAATTAATTCTCCCAATGTCTACACCGTGCTTTCTCATAACATCAGTCATCGCCTGCCCCACAACAACTGTCAATCTCATCAACTCAACTGCTTTCTTTGCAGAGAGATGCTGCCTGTCCAAAACCTTTACCTTTGGATAAATCTTGATGTGACCACCATCATCCCTGTCCACATGAGGCGTTTCAAAAGATTCAACAATAAAGTTTTCAGATTCGTAAATTAGAGCCATATCCTGAAAAGAACATTTTTCAAATATAAGTTTTGCGGAGATCTTCCACTAAAACCCCAGAAAAATAACTACGAGAATCCCAATTACGCAATAACCCATTTCTTTGGCTTGTAACGGATGCTGGACTGCAGCGATGCCTGGTCGCAGTGATGCCCATCTGACTCAAGAACTTGCTTCTTCGATTTTATTATCTTCACGGCGCGAACGGTACCTGAATTGCTTATGTTATTCAACAACAACCATTTCTCTTCATCAAGATAAACGACAGGCACCATAACTTCAGTCAGTTTTGCTTGACTCATGAATCAAACCCTCCCGCGCCAACTCTGCAAGAACCTTATTAATCTGGTCAAAAGGCAATCGCGTTTCAAAGTGAATGTCCAAGACATCAATAGAAGAACGATTTTCAGCTTTCCACGCTTTTACCATTAATGTTATGCGCGCCTTCGCTTCGGAATGACTCACTCGACAAGACTGACGAGATATAGATTGAGCTAAATTACTCTTCATTTGGATGAATTCCTCATAATCTTCAATGGGAATGCTCACGGTTGCCATGAATTGTTATAACGTTGGTTTGCTTAAATAGATTTCCTCGGAAAAGGTGAAAATCTTGCAGGCTACAAAGTCAACTAGTAACAAGACATTAATATCAATTAAACATGATAAGAGAATGAAATCAATCTTCATTGCAGGAAGCAGGAAGTTCTTCGACGAGATGGAACACTTGCTTGGCAAACTTCGTGCTGCAGGAATCAACGCAAACACAGCAGGCAAGTGGGACAGAACTAAAGAAGACACGTTTGAAGGAGAACAAAACGCCCTTAAAACGGCTTTCAGACACATTGATGAATCAGATGTATGCTACGTCTACGCGAAAGAAGGATACATAGGAAAGACTGTTGCGATGGAAATAGCATATGCGCACGCTAGAGGAAAAGAGATTGTTTCATCTGAGACATTGCAGGAATTGCCAGCGAGGTCACTGGTAACTAAAGTGCTTGAACCAGAACAACTGATCGAGTATTGCAAGTAACCCCCGCAAATCCTTCAATTATCTCCACAAAACAGTCTTAAAGAACTAAACTGTTCTAAACAACATGACCAGTTCAGGAGCCCACAACGCATATAAACCAGGAATCCATACTGACAGCATGGGGCGTATTTTCAGCGTTGTCATCGAACAGGATGAAGACGGCATGTACATAGGCAGAGCCCCACAACTCAAAGGCTGCTTAAGCCAGGGCAAAACAGTGGAAGAGCTCATGAATAATATGAAGGAAGCCATCGAGCTATGCCTGGAAGTTGAAAGTTAAAAAAATAACCCCTAAGCACTGAACATCTTCCTCAACAACGGTATCATTAATATTACTGCAACAATGAGATACCAGTACCATGCAATGCTTATTACCAACCCATTGAAGGCAGGCCACACCGTTACAAGGAACAACGTGAAGAAGAACACACATAACTTCAAAATAGACATGTCGTACCATTTCATCTTCGATACACATTTGTTTAATCGCTCAGTACATTTCATTTTTTCCTCCATTAAGGTTTTCCCAACCCCTGGTGCTTTATCAATTTGTCAATTTTCTTGTCCATTGCCACAACAGTTCTCAAAGTGTACACCACGGCCGCCAACACTCCAATTATTACCGCAAGCATTACAGTCGTGTAGTCAGTCATAATATCACCACTGCATTCAACCAATTCGGTGTTTATAAACCTTGCTCAGCCACATTCATCAATTAAGTGCATATATTGCATAATTCAGAACCGCTGCAAAACTAACCCATAAAACGTAAGGAACCAACAAATAAGCAGATGCATTGGATACTCTGTACACAAATACTATTGTAAGCAAAATACTGACCCACAACACAATTATTTCAACGAATGCAATCATAGGATTCTGCAGGCCAAAGAACAGTATAGACCATAGGGTGTTTAGAACTAGCTGAATCACGAAGAATGTCAGAGCAAGCTTTCCCTGCTTCGTCTTGAATCCTTTAACCCAAAGCAAATACAAAGAAATACCCATCAGCAAGTAAAGCAAAGTCCATACAGGCCCAAACAACCAGTTCGGGGGGTTAAAAGAAGGCTTCACAAGTGTACTGTACCAACTATTAATGGCTGTAATCGTGAAGAACGAACCAATGAAACCTGCAAGCTGACAAATAAGAATTGATGCAATCAGCTTCCAATAATTGAGTTTAATCATTTTGCCTTTGGTTACCTGGTGTTCTTTTGCATATAAATGTTGTTGGCCCCAATTAGAATACTGTTAGTTCTTTCAAGTAGTAACATAATCGAAAGGTTCTTATACATGAAAGTACCATCACATCCATGATTATAGTACATGAAGGCCTAGGAGAAGAAGCCAGTAGACTTGCGAGAACGTTCAGAGAAGTATACGGACTTGACAGCCAACTCATAGATAGAGATCTGGAAGGGGCATTTGTCAAAGTGTCAGAACTAGAGGGTTTCTGGGCCTACGATTATTATCTTGAGAAAGCACTCAAGGAATTCGGCAACAAGAAAGTAATGGTAATAACACCAAGAGACATCTATGCAGGAACAAGCAAGGATGACGACTGGATATTTGGATACTGCGCAGACAAGGCCACTCTTGTTTCCACCGCCAGAATGAAAGGACAAGACAGCAGACCACGTACCACGCTTGAAGTCCCCAATGAAAAGTACATGAGAAGACTGGAAGCAGTGGCCGTGCACGAAATAGGCCACAAAGTAGTACGCTCGCCTCATCTTGAGATGGCAACATGGGTGAATGATCGTACAGGTCATGAATTGACTCTGGGGCCACACTGCACGGACAATACCTGCGTGCTGTATGAAATAGTGGACATAAGAGCACCACCAAAAGAAGAAGGCCATATGAGATTAGGCAGTAAAAAGAAGTACGACGCAGGATTGGACGACGTACTGGAAAGGATGGTTCCTACATGGTTCTGCGAGACATGCCTGCCCACAATACAAATTGATGAGACGTACAAGTAGAAGCCAAACACGCTGTCATGAATCTGTTTTGTTGATATGTACTTACGCTGTTTTGGATTTATACATTGAACTCCGAAAATCTTCCATGTTTACGAGGACAAAGCACTTGAAGAATAAGCATTCCACAACAGCATGAGACATACCTTTAAGAACCACGTTGACCTGTCTCAGGGCATGACGAGAAAGTATACTGTCATCATCGAAAGAGACGAAGACGGATGGCTCGTTTCCAATGTAGTGGGGCTTCCTGGCTGCCATACCCAAGGCAAAACCATGGACGAACTTCTAGCCAGAACAAAGGAAGCCATACAGGCATACGTGGGAGAGGACGAAGATACAGAGATTCTGCACGAGTTCGTGGGAATACAACATATTGAGGCATGAAGCTTCCCAGGATTACAGGCAAGGAAGCTGCCAGAATCGCTGAAAAGTTTGGGTTCAAGCATCTTAGAACAACTGGAAGCCATATGATTTACGTGCATTCAGATGGAAGAAAGACCAGCATTCCTTTCCATTCAGGAGAGGAACTCGGCCCAGGTCTTCTCAACTCAATAATCAAGGAAGACCTGAAGACAACCAGAAAAGAATTCCTGAAAAAGATGAAATAGCACCAGGCCCTCCTCCTTTTAAACATCCTGGTTGAACAGGAAAAGGCAAACAAACCCCTTTATAAGTGAAAAGCCCCAAAAACCGAAACATTTATTAACTACGAAGTCGTAGTAACAGCATGGTTCGAAAGCTCGTTTGGAGTGTAGTATTCCTTCTTCTGAGCACCATAGTAATGGCAAGAACGGACAACACTCCAGATTACACACCAGGAGTCCTAATCGTTAAAACTGCTGATAAGAGCCTTCCTGAAGGTATTCCTGGGCTTGAAATCGCACAGGCAAAGATGGGCCAGGGCACAATTCATATTCTCGAGGTAAAAGACAAGGACATCCCAGGGCTGGCAAAAGCCATTTCAAAGAGACCTGGAGTCATATATGCGGAGCCGGACTACTTGCTGGAAACTGCCTCTGTTAGCATAACAGACCCACTCTTCTCGGAACAATGGGCTTTGCAGAACACCGGGCAGTCAGGAGGCACTGTTGATGCAGACATTGATGCTCCTGAAGCGTGGGCATTCTCCAGAAAAGGAGCAATAATTGCAATCATAGACACAGGCGTTCAACTTGACCATCCGGACCTTCAGGGTCAGATTTGGGTGAACCCAGGAGAGGACATAAACCACAACGGAAGGGCAGACTGGTATCCCGCATCAGAAGGAGGGGACCTTGACGGTATTGATAATGATAATAATTGTTTGGATTACCCCTCAAATTTCGGCTACATCAACGGATGTGTGGATGACCTAGTTGGGTATGACTTCGTGTACTCTACTGGTACGTGCTATGACCCAGATTGTAGTGCTACGGACAACGACCCAAGCGATGGAGCAGGCCATGGTACTGCAATGGTAGGCATTGCAGCAGCAGCACAGAACGATATAGGAATAGTGGGAGCATGCCCAAACTGCAAAATAATGCCTCTCAGAGTATGCTACAAGAATTCAGCAACAGGAATAAATGGAGCGTGCTCCTCACTGGCAGTTGCATGGGCACTGAGATATGCTGTAGAGAAGAATGCAGACGTGGTAAGCATGAGTATTGGATTTACATCTCAGAGCAGCACGTTGCACGACGCAATCACGTACGCACATGACAATGGACTAATACTTGTTGCCGCAGCAGGAAACGCAGCAAGTACAACACCCCAGTACCCTGCAGCATGGTCTGAAGTCATAGCAGTTGCAAACACCGACAGGAACGACAAGAAATGGTACTCCTCAAACTACGGCACGTGGATTGACATAAGTGCTCCTGGCGGACAGATAATGACAACAATGCTGGGAAGCACATACAATACAGTAAGTGGAACAAGTGCCAGCGCTCCTTTCGTATCAGCGGCAGCGGCAATGCTAAAGGCAGCAAACAGAGGACTCACGAACGAACAGGTGCGAACAATTCTAAAGAGTGGCTCGGACAACATAGATGCACTGAACCCAACTTACGCAGGACTTCTTGGTGCAGGAAGATTGAACATGAAGAACAGCATTTGCAAGGTCGTCCCATGCTCGCCAGTACTGCCTGGAAAACCAACTCACAAGATAGCAGCTATATAGTTGCAATCTTATCTTTAGGTGGTTTCGTTGGAGGTGCAGTATTCTTCTTCACACAACCATTGAAGTTAAGCGTGCATGAAGAACATGAAAGCGTCCCAGAGACATATCCTGCACTCTGACAGGTTATCCCGGACGGGACAGAGCCATCGCATTGTTCGCCTGCATCCTTGTGACCATCTCCACAGAAGGGTACGTAGGGAGCGCACTCCAAAGAACAATCAGGAGTTGATGGTGGGAATTCGAGATTGCCTGAAGCGTAACCTGCAAAGCAGATATAATCTCCCTTTGTCACAATACTATCGTTGTCTACGTCCGCGCGAATGTCATCAACAATGTAATATGCATTGAACACCTGCACATCTGTCAAACTGATAACCTTATCATTATCATAATCCATCAAGTAACTAACACCAGAACAGTCCAGTATCGTCCCTCCATCATCTGAGACGTTCACGTACGCAGAACCTGTAATTTGCATTGACCCGGAACTTGACTGAAACTGGTAACTCCCAGTTAAGACATTCATGCCAACTGAATCGGGGAGAGCAAAAAGTCTGTACGCCAGAACTGTTGGCGATGCAGGAACGGACTCACTTACGTACAGCCATTTCAGGTGACCTGTGTCTTCAACACTGGCACCCCCTGCATCATCAACAATGAAACCTGCAGGAATTAGTTCATCAATTGCATATATATTCCCCTCATCCGGCTCGACGTGGAGAAATACAGTAAGATATTCCTCTGGAGCAATGGTATCAGAACTAAGAGTTCTCGTTACTGATGGCCCAACAAAAACACCCGCCTGACCTGCAATTGGCTGTCCTGGTTTGAAAAGGAGCACGACAATCCCAAGTAGGAGCACAATCGCCGCAACAAAGAGAACCGAACCAATGGAATAACGAACATCTGAAGGCATAGTATTTCTGAAGATACGCACTTAATAAAGCTTTCTAGTGGATAACATATATAAACCCAACAACGTAACCAAAATCAATGCAGCCAGCCAAGGAAAAGAAACCCATCATCGAACTGAAGAACGTCTGGAAAATATATGAGATGGGAAGCCAGCAGGTTCAAGCGTTGAGGGGCATGACCATTGCTATAATGCCTGGAGAATTCATAGCAATAATGGGGCCTTCAGGAAGTGGAAAAAGCACAGCAGTAAACATGATAGGATGTCTTGACATTCCCACAAAAGGAGCAGTATATCTTGATGGAAAGGATATAAGCCATCTTTCAGAAGACGCATTAGCAAAGATAAGAGGAAAGAAAATAGGATTCATCTTCCAACAATTCAACCTTATACCAGTGTTGAGCGCGATGGAAAACGTCATGCTACCAATGACATTCCAGAACGTGCCCGCAAACGAAAGGAAGAAACGAGCTGATTACCTTCTTCAACTGGTAGAACTAGGAGACCGCACATCCCATAGACCAACAGAATTATCGGGAGGACAACAACAGAGAGTGGCAATTGCAAGAGCGCTCTCAAACGATCCTGAAGTGATTCTGGCAGATGAACCAACAGGAAACCTTGACAGCAAGACAGGCAGAATAGTACTTGAATTCCTGAAGAAGCTAAACAAAAATGAAAACAAAACAATCATAATGGTCACTCACGATATTAAACTAGCAAAGGAAGCGGATAGAATTGCATACTTGAAAGACGGACAAATAGTAGACAAACTTTGAAAGGTGAAAAAATGAAGACAAACAACGCACTAGTACTGGTCATCGCACTCTTGATAATACTACCCATGGCGCAGGCAGTAACAACATCCACAATAGGAGACCCAACAATAGGCTCCAGTGATTTAAGCATCACATTTCTAAATCAAGACCCAGATCCTGTTGACCCTGGCAGCATCGTTGACGTAAGATTCAAAGTAGAAAATATAGGAGAAGACTCCCTAAAGAATCTCAGAGTGGAACTCATTCCAGAGTATCCCTTATCCCTAGAACCTACAGATAACGCCACGAGAAACCTAGGCATAGTCGACCCATACATAAAAGATGAACGAGCAATTGTTCTAAAATGGCGCCTTCAAGTGGATCCAAGAGCCTCAGAAGGAGAATACGAACTTAAAGTCAAGTACTCAACAGGAACCAGCCAAGCCACAACACAAGTAAGAGGATTTTATGTGAGCGTGGAAAGCACTGAGAAAGTATTAGCAATAGACAGCGTAAAGGCAGACCCTGAACTTGTCAAACCGGGATACGAGACAAAGGTTTCTTTTGCGCTGGACAATCTCGCGGATTCGTACGTTCGAAACGTTAAAGTTACACTGGACCTAACAGACCTCCCATTTGGAGTTGCAGGCTCAAGCACACAACAAGTTGTAAGCAACATCCCTCAAGGAGAAACAAGGAGCGTTGACTTCAGGCTCATAGCAAACAACGATGCAGAGCTTAAAGTGTACAACGTGCCATTCACATTAACGTACCAAGATACTGCAGGCACTACATACACCACCACTTCAAGTTTTGGTTTGAGAGTTGACGCGACACCCCAATACGTTACGAACATCGAAGAACAGGGACCCATAACAAGTGGTAGTACTGGAGATGTAACACTAAGCATAAGCAATACAGGTC
>JBDRGA010000040.1:0-39142 GCA_043818175.1 Candidatus Woesearchaeota archaeon
CAATCTCGATGGAAAGGATTACCAATATACCAGTCAACAATGGATTGAAGCGATGGAAGGTATTCAGGGTGCCATTTTTGGAGCCATAAAGGACAGCATATTTGCATTGAAAGGAAAACTCGAACAGAATGGAGTAATTGTGCGCCCCATGCGCCCGGAAAATGACCCGTCCACGAAGTCAATAAATCCTGAAACAGTCGAGCAACTAAGAAAATTCATCATACTCTACCAGAGAAGACAACGAATTATTCATCCACCAAGCGACGAGGAAGTGATGAGAGCTCTCGAATTGCTTGGACGTGGAGACAAGGAATCCCTAAGAATGCTAGCAAGAGCATTCACAAGCAGAGAAGGTGCAATGCAACTGCGGGAACTCTGCACAACTGAACTTGGAAGAAAGCGGCTTTTCCAGCATTACGTGCATGGCATTCGTACAGAGATTCTGGCTGAGTTCTTCTCCAAACTGCTCGAAGAAGCACAGAAGCAAAAATCATTGCAAGATTTGGCCAGAGCAGTAGCGCGAATTAGGGACAAAGCAGAAGCTGCCGTCAAGACAGGCGACGAGCCACCCGATGTCCAGACCACACTTGGCGAACTTCTTACTCCAGACAGACCTGACGAACAGGTCCTAGTAGCTACTGTCGCGTCTGCAGAAGAAACCAGATTAACAGAACCAAAGCAACCAGAAGGCATACCCAAGGCAGTTATTGACCAGTTCATCGCAGAATTCGGAAAGAATGCGCTAGTTCACGTGCCAAGACCCACTGCACCAAGCGAGTTATCAGCTGAACACAGGGAGGCATTGTTCAAGAGCATAAAATCGTATTTTGCCAAACACTATGACACAGTTCCAAATGAAGAAGGGCCATACGACGAAAATACTACAAGAGCAGTAATCGTAAGATGGCGCAATGACGTCCTTCAAGACAAACACGAGGGACTCGATGAAAGCACTGTTTTGTACGTGAACAAGCTGGCTCACGTTGTTGAGATTATCCCGCTCTACGAAGAATGGCTTTATCCTCAGCTGCAAGCGTTATGGGATGATTACAAACAAAGGAACCCAAGTAATGATGAAAACAAGAGCCAGACAGAATGGGAGCAGGATCTTCTTTCACGCTTCGTCAAGGACCCTGAAGAGTACAAGCCCAATGGCCTCACAAAAGCAGTGCTTGACAAGTTCTTCAATGACCATACTGTAGTCATCGACCATCCAATGAGTGACGAGGACATCCTCAACCGCATTCCCGCAATACTAACGGAATACTACCGAAGGAACAATAGTCGTAACGCAGTTGGCAGCGAGATTGCCCAGGAAGCCATTCTTGCCGCGCTAGGCATTACCGGCGGCTCACCTGAGAATATTGCGCGGGTTTTCAAACTGCACGAAGCAGACGAAAAGAACAGGCTTCAGGCGCACTGGGACAGATTATTCAGAGAATTTAACGAACGCAAAGCAAGAGAAGAGTTCCCTGATGAAGAAGCAGTTCAAAGAGCATATCTGGAATACGAGAGAGAATTCACCAATGCAGTACGAACTCCATCAAGTCACGAAGGATTCATAGAACAAGCATACACAACCGAACCAATCGAACAAGTGCTTCAGACCATTCAGAATGGCAGGCCTGGAAGAAGGTCAGATATTGACTGGGACCAATTGTATCCATTCTTAGAAGGAAGATTAAAGAAACATTACGAGGACAATGACGTTGGCGCTTTATCGAATGGAGAGTTCATTGATCAACTCAAGCAATGGCTCCAGCATGAGCCAAGATTCAGTTTCCTCGTTCCAGGCAGAGTCCAGGAAGTTGCAGATGAATACAGCAAGAGGAAGGCAGATGAATTGTTTGCAAGGCACTGGCCTGCGATTTTAGCGGCAATTAAAGCCAGAATCAAGCAAAAAGCACTAAGCGTAGACGCAAATGTTCTGCGAGACAATGAATTAACTGAACTAAGAAGCAGAATTATCGACCCACCAAAGAAGCGGAGAGCGCCAAAAGGACAAGAAGAAGACAGCTATGTTCCAAGAGCATACACCCAGAAAGCAATTGACGATGCAATAAGACGAATGAAGGAAGAGGCAATTCCTCAACCTGTTTTGCCTCCCACACCTGGTGAACCAGACAAATCGGACGATGATGACAGAGGTGACGGTCGTGGGCGCAGATTCTGGGAATGGTTCTCTGGTGGCCAGTACAGAGGCGACTTCGTCTACATGTGGTGGTTGTTCGATAGTGAGGAAGATGTGAAGAAATGCGAGGAAGGCCCCATAACATACCCAGCTGACAAGGGAAACAGGAAGATACACTGGGAAACCGTGTCACCGCACTTGGATACTGAACTTGTCGACCAGCTTATAAGAACACACAACAATGGAAAGGTCAAAGCCGAATTCCTCGGAGTGCTAAACGTAGCACGGCGCTCATTCGGTCCAGTAGACACATACGCATTCACTGATAGAATAACATGGAGAGAACTTGAAGTCAAGCTCAAGCCAGGCATGGTAATTGCCCTAGGAGCTGGCGAAGTAAGCGGTGGTTTCTGGGGTCTAGGTCCCGATTCAAGGACGTTCGAAACAAGGACAAGAATTGGCACTCCGCAAGGCCGACGCAACAGAAGACTGGAGTACAACCCTGCAAGAATCGAATGGCGATATGATTCCTGGCCAGTGCACAAGATAACCAATCTGCCGCCGGAATTGGCAGCAAGACTGCTAGGAAAAGAACCAGAGGCTCCTGAAGACAAGGACAGAGTGGCACTCAAGGTTCTGAAACACGTTGAGAAACTCGCCAAGAATGAAAAGGCGCTCTCCCATGAACTCAGAATAGAAACACAAAAGGCCGAAACTGCACTGCTGCGATTCCGAGAATTATTTGCACACTCGCAAGAGACGTACCAGCACATGAAAAATGTAGCCACTGAGAATAAGTGGTTTATCTTGCACAAAGACCTCGATGAATATCTAATCAAAGTACAAGAATTACTGAGCGCGGTAAAGGAACGCGCGCCCGAACTCTCCAGCGAGGACGCTATGGCTGAGTATTTCGAGCACGTTCTTAAGCAGATGCAGCAAGAGCTAAAAGAAACAGAAGCAAATCATAAAGAAAACGATGATAAGCACAATCTTGCATTAGCAATACAAAGAAGAGCAAAGTTACAGTGGGACCAGTTACCACCTGAGCGTCAAACAGAAGAAAACAAACAAGCAATCGCAAATGCATGGAAAATGTGCCAGGCAATGGCAGACTTTATTGACAGGCATGACGCGCATGAACTGGAATCAAGAGAAAGAATTCTGCAAACAATCACAACTGCTCTCCACAATCACAAAGACGCGCTCAACTTTGTCAAAGACTTTGAAGAAGACATCAAAAATGCAAAAGGCAAGCTTGATAAGAAGAACGTAAAAGAAATATACACTGAACTTCAGACGAAATATACGAAGCACTTACCAAAGTTCGAAGAGTATCTCAAGTTTATCGGACAAGTATTATTGCCAGCACTAAGTCAACTTGCCCTGTCTAGCAGAGTTGTCGCGTGGCTGGATCCAGATGACACGGATTCAGCAGCACAGCTGAGGCGGTTCATCCTTCAAAACCAGGCAGCATTACTGCGACCTTCACAGGGAACATTCCGAGACCTTGAGGAAGCATATGGCAGGTACTTGAGCCAAGTAATAGCACAAGAACAGCAGGCAGCACAGAATGCCGCCCACCAAAACACTTAAATAACACTCCTCACGAGGTATAACAATGGCATGGCACTTACGTTTGTTCGGCAAGGAGCGACAACAGATCGCTATGACTCTTACACTTGCCACCACCCGTGCCGTTATCGACAAAGCAAGAAATGATGTAAAGTACTTCAAGAGAGACAGACGCAAACTCAAACACGGGGAGAGAACCGCAAGAAGAAAAGAGCTCAGAGGGAGTGAACCCCTTGTTTTTGAAGAAGAAAGAAGCGTCATCGAAGAATATCGAGAAGAAGCCCGTGTCCTAATCGACGCTGCAAAGATGGGTGAAATTGCAGAGTACAGATTCCAAAAAGAACTAAGCGCAATAATTGCCAAAGTACGTGGGATGAATAACAAGAATGATGTGATAATCCAAAAATTAGAGCAACTATCTGATTACGCAAAGAACAAGGCTCAACAACTTCAAAGCCAGATGAGGGACATCATGTTGGGCCACAAGCGAATGCGCGAAACCTCGATAGTACCATATGCCTTCCTTTTGTCAGGCCTAAGACGAAAACTACGAAAAGAGTCAAGAGAAGCAATGAAACTCAAACATATCGAACAGAAAGTCAATGAATACATAGCACATGCAGCAGATCCTTCAAAGGCAGCACAGCATGGAAAAGAACTACTAGGAATTCTGAACAAATTCGACCACGAACTCAAAAAAGAAATTGACTGGATTGTGAGCACGGAACACGCACTTATGATTCTCGCGGCAAGAATGGAGAACGAAGATTACAAAGAAATACACTACTTCCTGGAGCGAATAAAACAGGAGGGATTCAGCGATGCCAAGTATCAAGAGCTAGCGAAAGCATGGGCTGAAGCAGGACACAAGGTAGAGAAGGATTTCGAAAGCCTATTCTATGGCGAACAGGCAGTTCAAAAGAAAGCTGCCTGAACAACCTTTATATACCTCGGGAATTCGAGATTATTTATGCGAATCAAATGGCTAGTTGCAGCAATTCTCGCCATTCCGAGTGCACTCGCCGCAAGCCCAGTATCGGGCATAGGCGATGCGTTTGGCAACGTTCTTGATTTATTGGGAAGATGGTTCTCAAACCCTGAAATACGGTTCTTTGCAATGCTTGTCATCGTGCTAGTGCTCACGTATAGAATAATCGCGGGCGCGCCATTAATCAGACAACACGCGCCCTTGAGGAAAGGAATTGGAATTCTGGTATTCATCGTAATGCCAATCTGGGTTTACACGTTTCCTAATTTCAAGAAAATGATAATAGCAGATATGCAACTGCTTGTTCTCGGGGGAATAGCAATTGTCGTATTGTTCGTCCTAACCAACATAGCACATCTTGGAGGCTGGGGCCTAACAGGAGGACAGGTTAGTGCAAGACGATTCAAGAAATACACTAGCGGAGAACGAAGAGAAAGAAAAGACGTTGAAAGAGACGTCAAGAAGGAAGAAAAAGAACTCAAACATCTTTCCAAAGAAGAACGCGCAGAAACCAAGACGAGCAAGAAAGTCGATAAGATTCTCAAGGAAGTAGAAAAAGCATACGCAGAGGCATTCGGAACCTTGAGGGATATTATGCATTCAAATTCAGACCCTTCTCTTTTGGAAGAGCACGAAAAACACCGTTATGACCTGCGAATAGAACTCATTCCCAAGCTAAGGATTGAACTCATGAAGGAATACGAAGCCCTCAATGCCTTTGCCCTTGGCGTGATGAAAACAATCAATCTGCAAGTCGATGAGGAAAAACAGATAAGAGAAGACATGGATGCATTCTTCAAGGAAGAACATGAAGCAGAAAGACTTGGCGACGCATTCAAAGGAATAGGAGCAAGGGAAGCAAAACAGGGAATCCAAGGAATGGAACGTGTTGCACATTTGGAAGCACAGGCAAAGGATCATTTCAAGGATGCGTACAGGATTATTTATGATGCAGTAAAACGCTTGGGATACGCAATTAAGAGTATTGAACACCTCGGCATTCTTGGTGATGACGTAAGGGATGAGAGGCTTGCCACAATCCAGAATGACTACAACTACCTTCGAGGAGAATTTGTGTCAATACTCAACGCAGTCAACGAGATGAGGGACCACTGCAGCAGACTAATAGCAGAAGGACAGAAACTAGTACAAGAATCCGAGGAAACGCTCAAGAAAGTGGATGCGGAAAAAAAGCAGGAAGAGAAGCTCACAGAAGAGCTAAAAAAAGAAGCCAATGCTGAAGCACATATGCGCACGTAGAAAACTTTAAATAGGGTTCTCACAAGAAATGAAACATGGCACTCGATGAAGGCAAGGGCTGGGCAGCACTCATCGTAGGAATACTGACTTTGGCGCTTGGTGCAATACCATTCCTGCATCGATTTAACGTGATTTCATGGGACTTGCCAACGTTCCTGCAAAACGCAATAGGCGCTTTCGGAATATACATAATCGCTGCAATTGGCTTCTATCTTCTAATTGATGCGTTCATGGAGTTCACGCACAGCACGGACAAGCATATAACGATTGCAGTTGCTTTGATTGTGATTGCTGCAGGAATTATTAGTGCTTTGCACCAGTTCGGCGTAATAGGGTTTGCAGTGCCATTCCTGAGCTACATAGTATACAATATTCTGTTCGTGATAGAGGGAATACTTCTATTCATTGCGGCATTTGCGATGAAGTGAGTCTAATCGCTTTTCTGAAACAAAAGGCACTATTAGAAAACGTAATTATAATACCTTAACCTTGCCGGCAATTGCCTGACCGGGCATTCCCGTTTCGAAGAGAACTCTCAAGCAGCCCTTGTTTCCATGGGCAGACCTTACCTCGCCTACAATGTCCTTCTTTCCTGAATTCCACGTAACTTTCTTACCAACGTACTTCTCGGCCTTTTCCTTGCTGTCAACACCTGGAATCTGCACTATCATCTGGTTGCCAGTAGTGTGGTGCCTGGCCATCTTGTAATTAGTTATCTGTCCGTCCATATACTGTGGAAGACGTGAAGGGTTTATAAATGTTGCTGGTCAGACAAGCAGGAAAATGACCACTGGGATTAGGATGCAGCCCATGCCGTGGACTCGTGCACAGCCAGCCAAGGGAGCAATCATGCCCAAAGAAGCACTCGTTGCCAAAATAACGAATCCAAGCCATCCAGAAAGCACGAAAGTCATCCCGACAAGGAAAACTATGATTGAACTTACGAGCAGGCTGTAAGGTATTCTTGGCACAATTTTAGCAAACAATAACGTAAGTTTAAGGGCAAGGAAGAAGGCAAGGCCTCCAGCAACAAGTCCCACACCTATGAAAAGAAGCACATGGGAGAAGGAAACACGCTCCAGAATTGATTGCACTGCTATTACAGCACCGTTTCTTGCCTTTTCCAAAACATAAAGACTCCAAATGCTCATCATGAAGTTCGCCGTATTTATCCCGCCAACAAGCACCAGAAAACTCTCAGGTGTTATCCGCTTCCAGGCAACACTTGCTAATCCAGCGGCAGCAGCTGAACCAATACCTGGTAGTACACCAGTCAGACCTCCTGTTAAGGCAGCAACAATTCCAGGTTTCGTTGTTGATGCATGCATACCAACAGAATCCTGTGGTGGAATTTTGGGCTTTGTCTTTAGGGAAAGAAGAAGCGTTGCAATCCCAAAGAGCCCCGTTAACAATGGAAATAATGAGTTTCTGATTGGCGCTTGGAATACGAGGTAGCCAAGCACGCCCGTGCTAACGAACACGAAGAACGCAAAGAATGGTTTGGAATCCCTGAGAATAAGCCATAGCGCGATTGCGATGAGAGCAAAGGGGATGAATGGTCTGATGTACACGTAGCCATACTTTAATAGAAGAAAGAACAGAGGGCTTAGAGCAAGGGAAAGAAGCAAGCTTAATACACTGCCCGCCAAAGTAAGCTTTACCGCTAAAATCCCCCTACCTGCTAAGAGCATCTTGTGACCTGGAAGAACACCCATGGCCTGGTCTGCATCTGGAGCGCCAAGAAAAATACTAGGAATGCTGTCCAGAAACGAATGCGTTACGGCCATCGCAACTATGAATGCAGCAATTAGCAAGGGATTTAGGGACGAACCATAGAATAAGGCGACAACGCTCGCCGAAACAAGATTAACGTGAATGCCAGGGATTAGGCCTGTGAACGTGCCGGCGAGAATGCCGAGAAGAACTGCAATGAATATCTGGAGTATCATTATTGAGCGAATGAATCCGCGTTTCAGAATGCTTCGGCGATATAACCGTAAGAATTGCAAATAAGGGCCAGTAGAACACTAAATCTTCCGGAGCCACTTGAGGAGTATGGTTATTCCAAGCAAACCAACTAGCCAAACGAGCAGCACAATTATGCCAGAGCTTACAGACTCAATATGCTGACCATAGAACACTGCCCTGTTGAAGATTACCAAACCTACGTTACCTGAGAAGTACTCTGCTACCACGCCGCTAACTGTGCTCATTCGTTCTATGGGAAGAATGTATCCAGAGAAGAATATAGTGAATACGAGAAAGAACGTGCTCACGAGCAACGTCGTGCTTTCCTTCTTAATGCCATATGAAAGAGCAAGACCCATCAGAATAAATATGCTAGCAACCAGGAACAATACGAGATATGCCAGCGGGTTGGAAAGAACATCAAGACGGAAAAGTAATTGGCCTACGAGCATGACTATGAAAGTTGGCAAAGCAACAATAATCAGTGTTGAAACGTAAGTAGAAATAATCTCGGGGAAGAAAATTCTTGGAATAAGCCGGAGTCTGTTCTGAGATGGACTATTAATCCCGTTCACGCCAATGAAGCTCGATATAAGCAAGGAAAGGAACACTACAATCAAAATTAGGAGTTTGGGGAATACAGTTTGCAAACTGATAAGATTAAAACCGCGTTGAACCTGCTGAGCGGTTGTTTCGTTCGTACTGTTTTGAGATATTATATTCTGCACGTCAGGAATATAGTGTGGCGTGTTCCATAATCTGACTGGGCTTACGATTTTATCGGATGTTAATCCACCAACAACCGCAAAATCTTCTTTCGTTTTCTTTATTTCATCTTGTAGGCTTCTTATCTGAATCTTATAATTGCGAAGGTCATTTTCGGCACTCTGAAGTCCTGATATACCTGAAGATATCGTACTCAAATAACCAACACCTCTGGAACGTGCCTGTTCATATTGGTATATTTTATTGTCAAACTCGTAGAATTTGCTGTTGGCTTGACTGTTATAGCTATTGAGCGTTGACCTCGCTGAACTGACCTGATTTCTTGCAGGCCAGCTGTTGTTCAGACTAGAAAGAATGTAATCAATCTGATTTAATTGCGAGTTTGTATCTTCATAATATGAATTCTTCTGATAGTATAAATCATTCCGGATGTTTTTTGCATCGTCGATATCATTGCCCATATCGGTCATCGCCTGAGAAAGATCAGTTCGGGCAGTGGACAACTGAGACTGTGCTTGCTGTGTTCTGGTAATGTATGCATCAAGCAAGAGGTTTGTTGAAGCAAGTTTGGATTCAAAGCCACCTAGTTTTACTTGTGTTTCATCAAACTTATCAAGGAACTCATCAGCCATCTCCAATGACTTTTCTCTTTGGATGAGGTCAATGCCAAGCTTAACTTGCTGAATTATTTCCCAGATTACCGGTTCGCGTGTGTTGTCGTAAAGCACATCAACGACAACAACATCCACAAAACTTACCTGAATGCACACGTACTCATTGTAGGATTCAAGCGCTGAAACACAGGAAGATTGATTCTCATACTTAGTTACGATAAATTGTGGGAAATATTGTGGCTGGTATTCTTCAAAATCAAACCCTTCTACCGTTCCAATAACACCCACGTGCACAGGCCTAAGGCCATCTGGATTAAAGGACATGAAAACTATACAGATGAGTAAAAGAGGAAAGACAACCAACAGAAGTATGCTCTTCCAGTCCCTTACAAATCCCTTCAATTGCGCCAATATCAAGGGTAGTGTTTTCATTGTTCAGAGAAGAGGCTCTGCAGGTAAGCCTCAAGTGTTGCATGGTTCTTAATGGTCTTAACAATTTGTTGTGTGTTGTAGTAAACTCCCTTGTGGATTAAGCCGTACTTGTTGCAGTTGACCTGTATGTCAGCGAGAAAGTGACTGGAGACAATTATGATTGTGCCCCTGGAGGCGAGTTTGCGAAGAATTTCCCAAAGAAATTTCTGCAAGCTGATGTCCAGACCGTTGAATGGCTCGTCAAGAACGACTACTTTGGGATCATGAATTAGTGTTACAGCAAGGTCGGCGCGCTTCTGCATTCCTCCAGAAAGCTGTGTTATACGTTTCTTCTCACTCCCAAGCAAGTGCAAATCTGCCAACACATTAACCATACGCTTCTTGCACTCAGCTCTTGAAAGCCCATGAAGCTCTCCAAAAGTGAGAATGTTCTCTTCGAGAGTCAAATACGGGAACAGAGCATTATCCTGTGGCGAATATCCTACAATTCTGCTAGGAAGTACTTTCTGACCATCAACCAATGCGATTATTTGGCCTTTGACAGGTTTGTACTCTCCAATGAGTGTTCTTAGAAGCGTTGACTTTCCACTTCCACTCTGACCCACCAATCCTAGGATATCCCCTTTGTTGAGCGAAAAATTCACTTCTTTCATCGAGAAATTCTTAAGACGAACTTCAACATGCTCCACAGAAAAAGACACGGTTCCTTGAGGAGCCACAACCATTTTATTTCAGCACTTCTTCTTTTTAAATAGTTATTGGAGTCAATAACTCGCGAAATTCACTACTTTTTTAATGGTAGGGCTACCCCTCAGGCAATATGACCAGAATAATATACGGCGTTCAGGGGGATGGTTTCGGGCACAGCGCGAGAAGCTCGGCAATAATCGAACACCTTCTGAATAAAGGACATGAAGTTCGTGTTTTAACAAGCGGAAAAGGTATGCAGCTTCTCTCAAAGTACAAACCAATCCAAATATTTGGGTTGAGAATGTCGTTCAAAGACCAACGGGTCGACGAGAAAGAGACATTACGCGAAAACCTTGAAAGGGGTGGGTTGGAAGCTCGTGAAACACTTAGAAGCATCATCAAATTATTGAAAGAGTTCAAACCAGAGATAGCAATTACAGACTTCGAGCCGTTTATACCATTTGCTGCAAGACTGATAGGAATACCATTCATCAGCATAAACCATCAGCATATTCTCGAAGCAACAAAAGTAGAATACCCGTACAGCAGACATGATGAGTACGTACTCGCGAGGAATATTGTTGCAAACATGTACTGGTTCGCAGACCATTACTACGTAAGCTCGTTCTACGCACCACAATTACGCAAAAGATACGAGAAGAGAGCAACAATTGTGGGACCAATCTTACGTGAAGAAATAACATGTTTAAAACCAAGCACAGGCAGTCATGTACTTGCGTATGCAATGCATCCTGAGCAAGATCAGACGCTCAAAATTCTTAGCAAACTTGGCATAAAGACCGTTGCATACGGGTTCAATAAGGGCTCTTTGAAGAATATAACATACAAAAAAACTGGCACGAAGGAATTCTTCCAAGACCTGGCTTCAGCAAAAGCAGTTCTAGGCACCGGCGGATTCATGCTGCCAAGCGAATCACTCTATTTAGGAAAACCGTACTACGCGAACCCAATACCAGGACAATTCGAGCAATATGTTAACGGATACTATCTGGAGAAACTTGGTTATGGTCTAATGGACGAACAACCCACAGAGAAAAGAATCGCACAGTTCCTGAACGGTTTGGACTACTTTAGAAAGAACATAAAGAATGATTCTGCAAAATTCAAAGGAAACAAGGTGCTGTTCAACTTAATAGACCAGAAAATTACAACCCTCCAAAAGAAGCTTTAAAAAGCAAGACAAATTACCCACTACAATGATTCACTTATTCATATACGGAACGTACGCGCACTTCAGAGATTACTAGTTCTAAGCATATTCGTTCAATACTTTTCAGATAAATGAGGTAAAAACCATGAAATTCCAAAATTCAGAATATCAAAAGAACCAAAACGCAATGAGGAAATGGGAAACGCTTGAAGGATGGCCTGAAGTCAAAGGATACGACTTTTCGCAAGGGCTGGATTTCAACAGGTTCATTGAATCATTGAAGCACACAGGATTACAGGCAACACAACTGGGAAAGGCAATAGACATAGTCAACGAAATGATTGCTGAAAAGACATTCATCTTCCTTTCTGCAACGAGCAACATGGGCAGTTCTGGCGTTCGAGACATAATCAGATGGCTTGTTCAGGAAAAGAAAATACACTGCCTCGTGATGAGCGCCGGCGCCGTAGAAGAAGATGTAATTAAGACATTACAACCATTCGTTATTGGAAGTTATGACGCGCCAGGAAGCGTTTTGCTCGAGAAAGGGGTAGGAAGGATTGGCAATATCTTTGCACCATTTGACCGGTATCTTCATTTTGAGGACTACATGAGACCATTTTTCGAGGAAGTTTACGTAAAGCAGAAAGAACAAGGAAGACCATTCACTCCCTCAGAATTCATCAAGATGCTCGGAGAGAAAGTGGAAAGCGAAGAAAGTATATTGCACTGGGCCGCTAAGAATGACATTCCGGTTTTCTGTCCCGCATTGGTCGATGGAAGCATTGGGGATTTATGGTACTTTCATAGACAACAGAAAAAGGACTTCATGCTTGACCTGATAGGAGACCACGAGAAGATAATCAAGCTGGTGTTAACGCAGGAGAAGACAGGAGTGATATTGCTTGGGGGAGGAGTTTCAAAACATTATGTGCTGAATGCTAACATCTTCAAAGATGGTCTGGATTATGCTGTTTACCTAACAACGGCGCAGGAGTTCGACGGTTCTGATTCTGGAGGAAATCAACAGGAAGCAATGAGCTGGGCAAAGGTAAACACGCAAGCAAAGAACGTGAAGGTTGTTTCAGATGCGACGTTAACATTCCCATTGCTGGTTGCAGGGAGCTTTGCCAAGCAATAGAACCCCTCCAGGGTAGCAAACAACCGAACGGCTTAAATAGTGAGGAAGTGCTTCCGTGACCATGCTACGACAACAAGAGGAAGTGCCACTTTCGCCCCTGCCCATACAGCCATACATCGTTACGCCAGGTCTAGAATCGACGTTAAGAACCGAGATACTGACAGATAAGAACCAACTTGCTCCAAGGGATGTAAGATATATTGAAGTTGCACACGAAAACCCACTATTCCTTCCAGACGATACAATCCTTGCCAGGATTCGTAGCTTCAGGCAAAGAAGAACAGAACCATACGACATATTTAACGGAACATTGACAGACTTCGTGAGAACGCCACAGCATAAGGCAAGAGGCGCACAGGTAATGTACAGCCATTATATGTGCCAAGGGTGTTCCGACGTTGACACACCAGAACCAAATCATATGCATAGAGTATTTACGCAAAAAAGCAACCCAGTTAAATTTCCAACGTACACTGCGCACGAGATTGTGGATACAGATAAGATATTAACAAGTATAAGAAGGGGAATCCGTTTAGATGACCGCGTGGTCAAAATATTACTTGAGAGTCAGCCCAGGATTCATTACTCATCAACAAACCAAAGTGTAACAGCTCATGTTGGACTGGTCACATTCAGAGGTACAAAAGAAAACCCCAAAGAAAGAATATACAGAAGACGCATCGACCTTAGAGTCAGACTCGACCGAATCGCGAAATACAACACTGACGACCCTCTAGGTCTTAGATGATGAAACTCTAGCTTCACGCTCGAACGAGTGTGGAATGACAATGTGGGGCTGCTGAGATTCTAATATTGGACCAGATAAAGACAAAACCAGGCTGTATCAATTGATAGTAGTCCAATAAAACAGGCACTGGACAAGTGGACGAAAACGAGTTAAAGCTTTATTTGCTCCGTTCTAAGCATGACGTATAGAGATAAAGAGATGCAGTTGCGTGCTCAGCGAATCTGGTATGCACGACACAAGGACAGAGAAAACTTGATTCGACAAGATAGAAGAAAAGCGATTAACAGGTGGTTCAAAATGCTTAGAAGTCAATACTGTTGCATCAGATGTGGTGAAGACCATCCTGCATGTATAGACTTTCACCACAGAAAAGAAAGCGACAAACTACAGACGTTAAGTTGGATGGCAAAATATGGATTTTCAAAGATAAGAATACTCAAAGAAATTCAGAAGTGTATTCCACTTTGCTCAAACTGTCACCGCAAAGAGCATTATAACAAATAAGATGGGACTGCCCGGATTCGGACCGGGGTCACGTGGCCCCGAACCACGTATGATACCAAGCTACACCACAGCCCCTTGATTTCTGGGACGGATAATCGGCTTTTAAATGCTTCGGACTACATTGTAACCAGAAGAATTGCCTAAATGCAACTATGCCTGAGTGCTGTCTCCATTATCCTGATGTAGTCATCGGGAAACAAAGGCTTCTGTATGTAACCATCAAACACGCCGTTGCTTCTTCTGATAATAGACTCAATCTCTCCCACGCCATAGCCCGAACTCAGGAGGACAGGTACAGAAGGATTAACCTCTTTGGAAAGCTTGGCTATGTCAATTGCATCATGACGAAATGCAGTCCTGCCTTGCTCAGGCCCAAGAACGTAATCTACAACAAGCAAATCGTAAGGTACTCCATCCTTGATGCACTCAGTGACTTCCGTTGGCACAGAGAACGCAGTAGCACAATACCCTCTGTTATTCAGAACCAATGTCCAGCTCTCGCGCGTGAAATGGTTATCATCTACAAGCCATATACGTTGTCCGCCACTGAACACCACGAAACATAGGAATTGTTGCCTTGTTTATATACGTTCTTGCAAAGGTCAAGAACGCCCACGCCCGGATTTGAACCGGGATGCCCGTGAGGGCCAAGCTGACCTCGCTGCGCTCGGAACTTGCCGAGGCAAGTTTCCAGGCTTGTGCAATTTCCTGCACTGGCGTTCGGAACGTTGTCCTACGGCCAACGTACCAGGTTATGCGACGTGGGCTTACTTGAAGGGCAACCAACTTTTGCTTATAAAGCATTTCATTTTGAGTACATTGAGGACTGTGAGAGAAGGCCATACTTGATTTTAGTATTCAAGACAAACAATTATAAAACTACTCCCCAATACTCATCGTTTATATGACTAAAAACGTGCAAGAACACATCGTCATTTTTTCGCATGGAATGGGCGTCTTGAAGGATTCCCGAGGGATTTTCACCGAAATTGGTGATACGTTAGGAAAGAGTGGCATACAACCAGTACTATTTGATTATTCAGACTACAACCCGCAAACAAAGGAAGTAACCGTAACGCCCTTTAGCGAGCAGGCAATGAGGCTGCACACAGTAATTCGAGAAACCAGACGGGACCACCCTAACGCAATAATCGATATAGTTGCACACTCACAAGGAGCCGTTGCTGTCGCTCTTGCAAAACCCAAAGATGTGCGGAAAACAATTTTACTTGCACCCTTCTTTCACACAGATATCGAAGAAGTACGCCAGAGACACAGTAAGCATGCGATAGGGGGTGTTGATTTCTCCAAGACAACACGTAGAAAGCGAAGCGACGGCACCATAACAATTATACCTCCCGCGTATTGGACAGAGAGATTCAACACGCCAGTCAGCGAACTTTACAATGCGTTGGCGTTGAAAACCGAACTTACCATCATAAACGCGAGTGAGGATGAAATCATGGATAGCACCAACCTTGCAAGAATCTACAATGCTACCATTCTAAACATACAGTCAAACCACGAATTTGAGGGAGCAGTGAGGACACGCCTTAAAAAAAGGTATTGCATATTTTGCAGGCATAGTCTCCAAGAGGAACTATTTAGTATCAAACTGCGACGTGGGCTTATTAAATGGCAGAATAAACGTTTGATTCTTAAATATTTGGCAAACTTGAGCGTTTTAGCACAGAAAGCTACTCTTAAAGAGGCATTGCGCAAAAGACTTGTTTACCTGCGAAGCAATTCTTATGAAAATCACTTGGTTATTTATAACTTTAAAGTGTTAAAGAAATCAAGTCACACGTGCAAGGATATGAATTAACGTTTTAAGTACAATCCAATAACTTCACACGGGTGTTTCAAAAAAGTTTTCCCAATGGCTCCAATATATCCTAGTGCCTCCCAAGGATTCTGTGCTTCAGAAAACGACTCAATTCTTTGAACATGAATACTATCAGGTAACGAATCAGCATTAGAAATAACTCGTTCAAGAGCTTCATTCGCAATCTCGTATCCTAGTTTTACCCTGCGTAGTTTGTCTCCCATACGAAAGAAAAAATATAACTACATTTATAAAGAAATCGCTGGTGAAAACTCAGCTCTTTCTTTAATAAGGGTAATCTTTGTTTATGAGGACTACATTATAGCTAAATTGCTTAAATTAACACCATTTTGGATTTATGCTGCTTTTTAGAGAGAGCATAATTACTGGGAAGATATGTAGAAAATCATCGATTGTTCTGTACACCTTTTGATAAAAAGTAAGTACTGAGACAAGACTCCTAAAATCTCGTTCAAATATAAGACTTGTTCTGTCAGGATGCATATGCCTTGGTTTTTCTTCTAAAACACTAAAACCATATTTCTCAAGCAAATCAATAACTCTTTCATTTGCAGTCCAAGTTTGTGCTCTTATTGTTCTAATCTGAGAGATGTCAGGTTCATATTTTGTTGCATGATTAATCATATCAAATAGCAATCTACTTTTTCGCATGTTTGGCTTTAAAAGGGCATACATTAGTTGTATTACATCTGAATTCTTAAATTCATAAATAAAAGTACCAATAATCCTCTTACCCTCATACCCAATCACTATCCTCGCATCATTCCTTAATCGCTCTCTTACATATCCTTCAATGCTTTTTTGTCTATCTACAAGTAAAGGAAAAACATAATCATTATCTCGTATAAAACCACAAAGAGCGTCGTAATCTTCATTGCTATACGCTTTACATTTCATTAAAAAGGTTCTCACGTATTTACTTAAAAGCATTCCTAAACCATTAGCCCTTAGTTTACTGGATTGGACTAAATAATCACTAGATTATTAAGCCTTTTAAATCTTCAATCGAAATATCAGCCACTCTTTGACCATCTTCTATGCAATAACAAGATCGATTTTCCTCAAATTTTGGATCGCTTCCACTTGCACGATAATTCAATTGAGAACAATAATCACTACATATCTCTCCTTCTGTTTTAGTTCCAATATTGCCCACGCTTAGCTGTTGACCTAAAATTATGATTAACGTCACAACTGTTATGATGATTAGCACTGTTAAATCTCGTTTGGATTTGGCGTGTGATTGCGTATCACTCATCTCGCGTTTTTTACCATATTTATAGCTGAATAATAGTGCACTCAGAGTAATAAGTGTGAATAGGCCAAATGTTAAAATTATCAAGATAATCTCAGCATATTTTGGCCATGTTTGATCACCAAACAAGAAAATCCACAATAATCCAGCAAGAAAACCAAACGCTGAAAATGTGATGATTGTGGCCAAGAGAATGGCAGGTACAATTGCAAATAGTACATATTTGTATCGTGTTTTCATATATTACATGCTAGTCAGACCACATTAAATAATTATCTCATTTTCTAGCCTTCTGTGGAATTATAAAGCTTGGACAAAAATAGCAGTAAAGAAAACGGATTGTTGCGAAGAAATACTCAGAACTTGATAGAATTAAGCATCCAACATCTCAATCTCGATGTTGAGGCCTTCTGGAATGGGGACTCTCATGACCAATCTTAGCGCTCTTTCATCGATACCCAAATCAATCAATCTCTTGTGAACGCGCATCTCGTAGCATTCCCACGTTGCAGTGCCATTACCACAAGGGCTCTTCCTTGTAGTAAGCTTCATGCGTTTAGTAGGTAAGGGAATGGGACCGCGCATCATAACACCAGTCTTCTCTGCTATACCTTTAATGTACTCGCAAGTCTGATTAATCTTGTCGATGTCGGTGCTTGCGAGCTTGATGCGTGCTTTCTGCATGTTGTCCCTCTATATAATAAGGAAAAATAGTTTGAAAAAATTATGCCTTCTTCACCAAGTCGATGCACATTCCTGCAGCGACCGTTGCTCCGGAGTCCCTTACAGCAAATCTTGCCATGTGTGGGATGTCCTTCTGCTTCTCAATCACAAGAGGCTGTACTGGCTTCAACTTTACAATTGCAGCGTCTCCATTCTTGATGAAGTCAGGGTTCTCCTGTAGGACTTCTCCTGTTGCCGGGTTCAGCTTCTTCTCAATTGCCATGAATTGGCATGCAACCTGAGCAGTATGCACGTGGAACACAGGTGTGTAACCGACGGTGATGACGCTCGGATGGTTCAGCACAACAATCTGCGCAGTGAATTCTGTTACAACAGTGGGAGGACTGTCTGAAGGTCCTATTACATCTCCTCTAGCAATATCCTTCTTTCCAAATCCTCTTACTGAAATACCAACATTGTCACCAGGCTTTGCTTCCTGCATTTGAGTGTGGTGCATTTCAATGGTCTTCACTTCACCAGGAACTCCTTTGCCTTCTCTTCCTGGAGTTGCGATGACTTTTTGACCAACCTTCATGACTCCTGTTTCAATCTTACCAACGGGAACAACTCCAATACCTGTAATGTTGTACACGTCTTGTATTGGCATTCTCAATGGAAGGTTAACTGGCTTCTCGGGCTCAGTGAGGTTGTCAATTGCCTGAACCAACGTAACGCCACTGTACCACGGCATGTTCTCGCTTTTCTTGACGACGTTGTCGCCCTTCAGCGAAGCAAGAGGTACAAACTGAACCTGGTCTGGCTTGAATCCTACTGTCTTCAGAAGTGTGCTTACTTCCTCCTTGACCTTGTTAAAGCGCTCTTCCTTGTAGTCAACGCCTGAGATGTCCATCTTGTTTATGGCTACAATCATCTGACCCACGCCAAGTGTTCTTGCGAGGAAGGTGTGTTCCTTCGTCTGCGCGTTTACTCCGTCATTTGCAGCAACAACGAGAACTGCGGCATCAGCTTGTGATGCGCCAGTAATCATGTTCTTGACGAAGTCCCTGTGTCCAGGTGCGTCAATAATTGTAAAGTAGTACTTGTCTGTTTCGAACTTCTTGTGCGCAAGGTCAATGGTTACTCCTCTTTCCTGCTCTTCCTTCAGGTTGTCCATGACGAACGCGAACTCAAATCCTGCCTTTCCAAGCTGTTGGGCCTTGTCCTTCAGCTTGCGAAGCTCCTGCTCTGTAACGTTACCTGAATCGAACATAAGCCTTCCTACAGTTGTGCTCTTGCCGTGGTCAACGTGGCCTATGAAAACCAGGTTGATATGGGGTTTCTCCTTTGCCATTGCGTTTTTCCTCCTCACTCGCTTGAAAGCGTGATAGGGGGCAGGAAAGGTAGTTTGTTTAAAAAGGTTTCTGTTGTGGCGACGACAGAAAAAAAGAGATATAAGAACTGAAAAAATATTGAAAATTATTCTTCCTGACCGACGACAAGGTCAGATTCCTTGAGACCTTTTCTGTTTCGTATCTGTGTGATGATTTTCTTCTGCAATTCATCCGGCAATCTTTCGAAACTCTGGTCAACGAGGAAACTGCTTCCTCTTCCACCAGTTGCTGAGCGAAGGTCTGAACTCATACCAAACATTTCACCAACAGGAAGCTTACCCTTTACAACAACGGTTTCTCCTTCCTGCTGCATGTCCAGTAATTGTCCTCTCTTGTTTTGAATCAGCTTGCTTATTTCTCCCATGTATTCAATAGGAGCTTCGAACTGCAAAGTCTGCACTGGTTCAAATATCATGGGTCTTGCCTGTTGCATCGCTCCCCTGATACCATCTCTTACTGAAGGGTAAACCTGACCAGGACCTCTGTGAATCGCGTCCTCGTGTAGCTTGATGTCGTCGATGCTGACCATGACACCAAAGCACGGCTCTCTAGCAACAGGACCTGCCTTCATGACATCTTCGAACATATCCATAACCATTTCAATGACTTCTCCAATGTGCACGATACCTCTTGTATTGTCAAGGAGCAAGTTACCATTGAAAATATCACGGACACTTCTTGCTGCCTTTCCTTCCATACCTGCTTCTTCAAGATTGTTCCATAGTTCCATGTCCTTCTTCTTTACTCTTCCCTGGGATATCTTGTTCTCCTTGATTGCCAGACGCAATGCATCAGGAACTGGGTAAACCGAAAAGTAAAACTTGTTGTGCTTGTTTGGACTTTTTCCTTCGAAGCTTCCGGGGCTCTTGCTCTGTATTGTTTCCCTGTACACAACTATAGGAGGGCTTGATTGAATTTCCACGCCCTTTTCTGTCCTGATTCTGTTCTCTATTACTTCAAGGTGAAGTTCTCCCATTCCAGACATCAAATGTTCTCCCGTTTCGTGGTTGATTTCAATTTTTATAGTTGGGTCTTCCTTTGTTACCTGAATTAGCACTTCAATAAGTTTGGGAAGGTCACTTGGTTTCTTTGCTTCGATTGCCTTCGTGATTACTGGATCGAAAATGTGAGTAATCTGTTCAAATGGTGTGTCTTCTTCGTGTAATACTGTTTCTCCGGGGTACGCTCCTCGAAGACCACCAACGCCTATGATGTTTCCAGCAGGAACATTATCAACAATTTCCTTCTTTGCTCCATTGTATATGTAAATCTGCTGCGTCCTCAGGGTTTGTTTTGCCTGCGCGAGATAAACAGTGTCGCCCTTCTTCATCGTGCCTGAGAACAAACGGCCTGCTGAAATTTCACCTGCCTGCGGGTCCACAACCACCTTGGTAACGACAAATGCCAATGGTCCGTTGGGGTCTGCAGTCAGCAATGATTTTCCGAGCTTGCTATCTGTGTCTCCATGCCATATCTTTGGAATTCTGTATTTCTGGGCGTCAACAGGATCGGGATGATGCCTGATAACCTCATTTAGAACTACAACGTGCAATGGGCACTTCTTCTTCAAGTCTTTGTACGAGTCATTCTCGTATGCATCAATGATGTCTTTGAAGGATATGCCATGTTTTTTCATGTACGGAACTGACAGGCCCCAGTTATGGAATGCGCTTCCAAAACAAACTGACCCATCATTAACGCTCACTTGCCATTTTTCTCCGTATCCTTGTTCGGCAATCTGCATGATTAGTTTGTTGACTGCAGCAATGTTCTTGAGGAACCTCGCCTGCATTGCCTCCGGAGTTAACTTCAATTCTTTTATGAGACGGTCTGACTTGTTGATGAAAAGAATGGGCTTGACCCTTTCCTTCAACGCTTGTCTTAGAACGGTTTCTGTTTGGGGCATTACTCCCTCGACTGCATCGATAAGAACAGTGGCACCATCAACGGCACGCATTGCTCTCGTAACGTCTCCGCCGAAGTCGACGTGACCTGGCGTGTCAATCAAGTTAATTAGGTACTCCGCACCTTCAAGAGTGTGAACCATCGAAACGTTAGCAGCATCAATGGTAATTCCCCTTTCCTGCTCGTCAGCGTGAAAGTCGAGCTGCAATGCTTTTCCTGCAAGCTCCTCAGACATCATGCCCGCGCCCGCAAGAAGATTGTCGGAAAACGTAGTTTTTCCGTGGTCAATGTGCGCACAAATTGCGATGTTGCGGATGAATTTCGGTTGTTTCATCAGGGTCATAACCCTGTCTGCCATCTTTGCCATAGTTTTTCCCTCGGGAATGTGATATGCACGCGACTCGTGACGGGTATATAAAGATTACGGGCTGGATTGATTATTGTGTGATGTCTGCCATAATTCGAAAATGTTTCAGCATTATCGACTAAACCCATATAAATGCAAGCGTCTACCCCTATTCAATGAAGCGCGCAAAATACGGAATAGCTGATGAAGTTCTGAGAAAAATTTGGGACAATGAGTTCGACGAACGTTGGAACGATTGCTAGACAATATGATGTTGTTCTGGTGCCATACCATTACAGCGATTTAAGTGGCTTTAAGCGCAGACCTGCATTGATTCTTTCAAATTATGAACATAATAACACGCACGAGGATCTCATTTGCTGCCCGTTAACAAGCCAACCACAAAAACAAGAGGGCAGAATATTGAGGGATTCACATCTCACTGATGGGACGCTCAAATACACTAGCTGGGTTAAGCCAACTGCACTTTTCAGCGCCTGCAAACAAATCATCGTACGTCGACTCGGGCGAATTTCCCTGAATAAGGCAGAAGAAGTAAGAGATGTAGTAGATAGAGCACTCAAATCAGATGAGGTCTGACTTTGGCGAGGAACGCTTCTTTCGAGTTTGCTATGGGCTCGTTGTGTTTGATGCGCACCAGTTTCCCCATTTTAAGGTAGTACTCAATAAGTGGCTTTGTCTTATTTTCATACTCGTGAAGCCTCGCCCTAACCTTTGATTCATGGTCATCTTCCCGACGATAAATTGGAGAACCACACGCTTCGCAAGGATCATCTTCCTTCAGACCTGTGCTAGCATGATGAATCTTGCCACATTCTTCACAAGTTAGTCGTCCGGCAAGTCTGTGTACTATCTTTTCCTCGTCAGCCTCAAAGTTAATGACTTTGTCTATTTTTGTTATACCATCAAGCTCCCTTGCCTGCTCAAGAGTCCTCGGAAAACCATCTAGGAAGAAACCATTCTTCGCATCGGATTCTGCCAGGCGTTTCCTCAACAGTTCAATTACTATGATATCAGGCACCAACTTTCCCTGTAGCATGAACGATTCAGCTTTCTTTCCAATGATAGAACCTTCCTGGATTTCCTCTCTTAACAAATGGCCTGTAGATATATGTGGCCAGGGATAGGTTTCTGCAAGGAGCTGTGCGTAAACTCCCTTCCCAACGCCAGGACTTCCTAGAAATACTATTCGCATTGTTTTTTGAAATGAGTAATCAAATAAAAAATATTTCGCTAGTCGAACGTATGCATCTGAACCCATACTTGCTTGTCGTAACTTACGAGTTCATCAGGCTTGAACCAGATCGCTATCTCGTTTTCAGCTTCTTCCTTGCTTCCTGAAGCATGAACAACATTCCGCACAACGCGCTGTTCCACGTCCGCAATCCTGAAGCTTTCAACAGTATAGTCTCCACGCACGGTACCGGGAACTGCGAGACTCGGATCCGTGTGACCAACAATCTTTCTGCCTATCTCCGCGGCGTGAAAACCTTCCCAAACCATCACAACAAGAGGTGTTCCACGCAACGCGTCCATATTCCATTTGCGCACCTTCGTGCCAAACTCAATTACGTCCTCGTTGAAAGGAATACCCTTTTCAGCACTTACACGCTTCTGCCTCTCACCGCAATTACGCTTCCAGTTTATGTCATCTGGATAATGCATGCCAAGTTCTTTGTCAGTTGGAACAATCATCTTAATCCCAAGAAGCTTGAATCCCCTGTTCTCAAAGCGCGTAATTATCTCACCTATGAGTCCACGCTGAACCGCATCGTGCTTTGCAAAAACCAAAGTGCGCTCAACAAGTGGGTGCTTATGAATGCTATGACTGCTCATTTCTTGCTACCTTTTGCTGGCTTCTTTACCTGTTTCTTCTTAGTAGTGTCCTTTGCACTCTTCTTGTCTTTGTGGAAGCTGCCTGTCCACTTGGTGGTGTGTGGCTTTCTCTTGAGCACAAGCATGTTCTTCTCGCACTTCATACCGCAGAAATCGAGAACTCGACCATCCTTGCGGACAAACTTTTTGCCAGTACCCTGTTCTATTTTCCCACTGCAGAAATCACATCTTGCCATCTTAGCTACCACCGCGGCCTGCACGATTGAGCGGCCTTGCTTCTATTTCCGTTTCCCTCAGTACAAGTATGTCGCCAATCTGCACTGGACCACGGACGTTGCGTCTTATGACTTTGTTCTTGTCTCGGCCTTCAAGCACTTTAACCCTTACTTGTATTGCTTCTCCTCTAGTGCCTGTCCTTCCAACAATCTCCTGAATCTCGCCAGGAAAACCCACTGTGAACGTAACACTACCCTTAGGACCTGCGTCCTCTTGTGATTTTTTTGTTCTTGGATTTACCATGTTTACTCACTCTTTCCAAGCTCTTTTATAATGTCAGAACTGTCTCCTGCTTCTACGATTGCGACTGCTGCTGTTGCAAGGCCTAGACCCGCTGCCGCGCCAAGCTCTTCTTTACTTGATACTTCAAAGCAAGGTATTCCCTTATCCTTGCAAAGCAAAGGCAGGTGCATCGTGATTTCTTTGGGGCTTATGTCTCCCGCAAAGGCAACTAGCTTTGCCTGACCCTTCTCAATGGCCTTCGTTACCTCGTTAGTGCCTTTTCTAATCTTGCCAGTCTTAAACGCTATTTCAATTGCCTGATAGACTTTTTCCATTTTAATCCTCCTTCCCCTCAACGAGGGTCATTATTCATCGGTAAAGGACGTGACTCTCAGGGGCTTTTTAAAGGTTTGGGAATCCCACAAGTAAACAATTGTTTGCGCTTTGTTTAGTCAATTATGCGTTATGAACTTAGACTTGGTTAGTTAATGTGGATAATCAGATGGTTTTTTACGAATGTTTTAAATAATTCTAATACAACCCCTTTTCTATGTTTCAAGCAGAATGTCCAGGAAGTATCACAATTAATGCAATAGCACAAGCAGAGTGGGATACTCGTTTCAAAGAAGAGAAGAGAGAAGCTTTGGCTTTGCCTAATGAGACTTTGAAATTGGCCATCGATGCGTATGATGCTAGCCAGTCTACAGCTCAAAGGATTATAAGAACGCTCACTTTGTCCAGAGAGCCTCCTAAAATTGCAGCAGCACGAGAAGTCTATGGATTAAGAGAAAAGCTATACAAAATCTAAATTATCTAGAGATTATCTACCCACAACCCATCAAAACCAGTCAAACCCGAACTTCCTTAAGTCTTTCTTGAGTTTGTCTATTACTTCCTTTTGTTCCTTGCCTTTCTTGCTCATTTCAACGAATTTTATTAGAATGGCTTGGAGCTCATCCTCATCGAGAACTTTGACCAGCTTTTCATTCGTAAAGAAATAAAATCTGAAAACATTCTCGTACTTCAACTCCCTGAGCTCAATCAGCCCGATGCTAGCAATAAATTTTCCAGTGTTAGGCTGTTCTTTGAGCTGGTTCATCCATCTGAATATGCTCTTCGCTTTCGCCTTGAACTTCTTCTGAACCTTCCTCACCAGAACTGGAGATACTTTAACTTGAATCATATTAGTTCATCTAAATCCATGTATCCCGAAGTGTCCATTAGGTAATTCTCCATCTGCTTTCTTATAGCCAACCTGTAAAGCTTTTCTAGAACTTCTGTATAAGACTCGCCCATCCTTCCCAGAGATTTAATCTTGTCCCTTGTTTCCACGTCCACCTGAATCATAGTTTTTGCCATAAAACCAGCAAACAATCTTACTATATAAGCTTTATGTTCAGTTTATAATAGTTATAAAGAGATTAGAACATCACTCACTTGTCCCTTCCTTCTCTTCCTTTTCTGTTTCTTTCTTGTCTTTGGCGTAGAAGTCCAATGCTTCGTCCAAGTCGCCTTTGTCGAAGTCAAGCCAGAACTTCTCGGTGAAGAATATCAATGCGTTCTTCGCGTCCCATAACAACATTCCCGAGTATTTGCGTGACGTTTCAATGACGAGCTCCGGAGGAACAAAATTGCTGCTGTATATTGATTCCTTGATTGTTTCCTTGTTTACTTCGTCAATCTTCATCTTCTCTGCAAGAATCTTTCTAACAATCAATTCAATGGCCATTACCATTTCTTCCTGACCGTCGTATTGCAAAAGAATGTTCAAAAATCGTTTGTCAAAATCTTTGGTAGCGTCCATAATGCTCTTTACAGCATCAACCAGGTTTGGCTCAAGACCATACCAGTCGCCTATGACGAACACACGGACTCCCCTTGAAAGAAAATCAGGGTTACTCGAAAGACCAATAAGCCATTTTGCCAAAGCATTCTGCTCCTCAGGAATATTGGGTGTTATTCTTATGCTTAGCACCGGAACGTCTCTCTTTTCCTGCCAGTCAAGACATGTTTCCAGGAGTTCAATATGCCTCTTCAACGCTTCCTCAAGAGGTTTCTCTTTCTCCTTGGCCCAAGCTCTTATCCTGCCTGTGTTCAGAGCAACGTGCACTGGAATAAGCTTTGGTCTTAGAGGATTCAGATTGGGAAGGTTGAGCATGCAATTGGCGACATAAACCACGTATATAAGCGTTTCCCAGGACAAATTATTTAAATCGTCCTTCAAGTGAATGAGCATGATTCAAGCCCTAGCGCACGGTGCATTGCTTCTTGGGCTCGTTGCAGCCACGTATCAGGACATGAAGACGAGAGAAGTACCTGATTGGCTAAACTACTCGTTAATTGCAGGAGGGTTAGCTGCGGCGGTGATGCTATCCATTGCAGAATCATCCTGGCTCCCCCTGCTTATTAGTCTTATAGGTCTTGCCGTGGCGATTGCAATAGGATATGCGATGTACTATGCAGGCCAATGGGGAGGAGGAGACGCGAAACTTTTTATGGGCATGGGCACCGTGATGGGAATTGCAATCAGTGGACCAATTCAAACCCACGTAATGCTCGGCTTTGGGGTGTGGTGGATAATTACAGGCAGCGTCTACGGACTGGTGTGGAGTGTTTACCTCGCAACAAAGAACAAGAAAGAGTTCAAGAAGACATACATGGAAAGCATGAGAACACCAAAAGTAAAGAGAGAACGAAGAGTCATACAAATAATCACGGCAATCTTACTTGTCATAACAATCCTCGTACCTTTCGAAATCAGAATCCTTACAATATCAATGGCGCTTCTAGTATTTGGACTATACTACCTTTTTGCGTTCGTGCACACTGTAGAAGCAACTTCAATGCTAAAAACAGTGCCCGTAAAGAAACTGACAGAAGGAGACTGGTTGGTAGAGCCCGTGCTTCTCAAGAAGAAAGTGCTGGTCAAACCTTCCAGGACCGGTCTGACTCTCGAAGAACTTTCTATCCTGCAAAAGAAAGCAGGAAATCAAAAGGCAAGAATAAGACAAGGCATACCATTCGTTCCAGTATTCCTTATTGCATACATTCTAATCATGCTTGCGGGAAGCCCATTAGCGTTCCTGCTTTAAGGAATCCTTCGTATTACATGACGCGGTTTTTGAGGCGCGATGTGAACTTCTGCTACGTTATCGTCTTTGGGTTTCTCTTCCTCAGAATGTTCAACATGAACCTTTTCGTGCTCCTGTGGCTCGGCCCCTTCTTTCAACTCGTCAATCCTGTCATTGATTGCTTTCCTGGTAGAATCAAGGTCGCTTTGCTCTGCACGGTTTCCCGACCATTGAAGGTCAATACCATCATCCTGGAACCTTGCTATTATATCCGCCCGCACAGGATTCTCCTGCACGATGATATTTGTTCCGTGTGCGTTAAGCATCTCGAACAATATTGCAGATAACGTGTTTGAGATTGTGAATAGTTCGTGACGCTCTTCATTCGAAAGAAGATTCAGCGCTGGAACGTTCCTTAGAGGGAAAACCTGGACGTGCCCAAGGCAGGCTGGCTTTCCAGGCAATCTTATTGAGACGTGCTTTGTGGCCAGGATATCTATGGTCATTTGCGCGCCTCCACAATCTTCCTTAACTGAAGACTAAGTTTTTCAAGGTCAATGCCCTCAAAAAGGCGGCTCGCTTCAGGGTCACCCACAATGAGAACCTTCGCCTTGGATGGATTTTCAATAATAACCTGCCTTGCCTCAGGATTCTGTTCAAGGAACATCGCAATAACATCCGGTTTTGTGGACACGGAAGTCACTCCAAGGCGTTTCTTAAGTTTGGCTACCAACTCCTGCTGACCCTCAACATTCTTCTCTGGAAGAACTGCAAACGGTTTACCATCATTAGGTATAAGGTGCGTAATGAAATGAGGACTCTGTTGGCCTGCAGCAGCACCATTTGCCATGAAAACCGTAATTCCTTTTGCGAGAGTTGCTTCCTTTATTCCTTCGCATATTAAAGGCAGCGACTCAACCATATGCTCAAACGTTTCCTTGGGCATTATTGGCAATATTGGTATGTGCTCTTTAGGATAGAGAAGAGTGTGACCTTTTCTCGCGGGATTAATGTCTAGAACACCCACAAGCATACTGTCCTTGTAGACAACCTGCCCCTTCATTTCTCCTGATGATATCTTGCAGAAAATGCAATTCTTCCTCTGCAACTCAGCTATCTCTTCTGGAGACATGTCGTCTTGGGAAGCCATGCATTAAACTTGGGAAGGGTCTTAATAAATGTATACTATCAACCTAGAACCTTTTTTCAATAGTAACACATCTTTAAAAACGTACAGAAGGGCTTCAGGAGTATGAGAGGTGAGGCCGCGCACACAGTGTCCGTTGAAGACATATTCGAAGCGTACCATACAGGGCCCGGCGGACTTACTGATAAAGAAGCAGAGAAACGACTTCAGGATTATGGACCTAATAAAATTGCAGCACCAAAGAATTTCTCGCTGACAAAAGCAATGGTACGGCAATTCACAGACGTGCTTGTGATGATACTGATTTTCGCATGCATTCTTAGTTACCTCATGGGCGAAACACTTGATGCCAGCGTGATTCTGTTCATACTGGTTCTTAATGCAATCATAGGATTCATCCAAGAATATCGTGCTGAGAAAAGTATGGAAGCGTTAATGCGCATGGTGACCCCACATGCAAGAGTAATGCGAAACAACCAAATAATAGAAATTGACGCTCAACTCCTTGTTCCAGGGGACATAATTCTTATCGAAGAAGGATCCAAGATGCCGGCAGATGCACGACTCACATCAACGACTGAGCTGTCAACTGACGAAGCGCCCCTGACTGGTGAAAGCACACCAGTTACAAAGACAATTGACGCGATAACTGGAAGCGGTCTTACCCCTGGCGACCTGAAGAACATGGTCTTCATGGGCACTGTTGCCGTGCATGGACGGGGTACTGCAATAGTCACTTCAACCGGAAACAATACTGAGTTCGGGAAGATAGCACACATGACTCAGAACATTCCTGAAGAAAGAAGTCCAATGCAGAAGGAACTTACGAAAGTAGCTGCACTCGTTGCAAAAGCAACCATCGGAATCTGTATTGTTGTGTTCGCACTTGGCATTTTGAATGGCAGGGCAATAACGGAGATGCTTCTCTTTGCTGTTAGTCTTGCAGTTGCAGCAGTGCCACAAGGACTGCCCGCGACGTTGACAATTGCAAGAGCGCTTGGAATGCAACGCATGTCAAAAAAGAACGCTATCGTAAGGAGACTAAGCAGCGTAGAAACCCTTGGAAGCACAACTATAATCTGTTCTGATAAAACCGGAACTTTAACCAAGAACCAGATGACCGTACAGAAAGTATGGGTCAATCATAAAACAATAAACGTAGAAGGAACCGGATATACTCCTGCAGGAAGATTCCTAGAAGATGGACGAGAATCAGAGGATGGTAATCTCCGTTTCATTTTAATGTTGGGAGCGCTTTGCAACGATTCAAGTTTCTCAAATATGCAATTAAGCGGCGACCCTACCGAAGGCTCTTTGCTCGTCTCTGCTATGAAGAAAGGATTCAACCAGAAAAGTCTGGAACAGGAATACCCTCGAATCCACGAGCTTCCTTTTGACAGCCAAAGAAAGATGATGAGCACAGTGCACACATACCAAAACCAGAAACTGGTGTTTACGAAAGGCGGGCCAGCAGAAGTACTTGAACGATGTACTAAGATTAATTTTTACGGACAATTATATGCTTTAACGGATGAACTAAAACGAGAAGTGGTGGCCTCCCATGAAAACATGGCTGCAAATGCACTTCGTGTTCTCGGATTTGCGTACAGAGATGTCAGCGACATGAACGAATTCAATGCTGTTGAGAACGACATGATTTTTGTAGGGTTGCAAGCAATGATGGACCCGCCCAGGGATGAAGTAAAGGACGCAGTTGCAAAATGTAAGGAAGCTGGAATAAGAGTTGTTATCATAACTGGAGATTATGGTCCTACTGCCAAAGCCATTGCGCTTCAAGTAGGAATAGGTCATGAAGGAACAAGAGTCATAACCGGCGCCGAACTTAATGGGATGAACGACGGTGACCTTATTGAGGCGTTGCAGGAAGAAGTGATATTTGCCAGGGTTGCTCCAGAACACAAGATGCGCATCGTAACTTTGCTTAAGGAACACGGCGAAATTGTTGCCGTAACTGGTGATGGTGTAAACGACGCTCCAGCATTGAAAGCTGCCAATATTGGTGTTGCAATGGGAATAAGTGGTACTGACGTTAGCAAGGAAAATGCAGACGTTGTCTTAATGGATGATAGTTTTGCTACGATAGTCTCTGCAATTGAAGAGGGCAGGACAATTTTTACTAATATTCAAAAGTTCTTGAGGTATCTCTTCAGTTCAAACCTGGGAGAAATTTCTGCTGTTACGTTGGGTATGCTATTCTTTCCCGAAGCACTAATAATAACGGCCATTCAGATTCTCTGGGTGAACCTGGGAACGGATGTGTTGCCCGCACTTGCTCTGGGAGTAGACCCCGCTGAACCAGGCGTAATGAAGAAAAAACCAAGAAATCCAAGAGAAAGAATGGTTCCGGCAAGAACATTCGTCGATTGGTTGGGAGCTGGACTTGTAATTGGAACTGGAACAGTTCTAACTTACTGGGCATACAGCGGAGATCCAGTTAAAGCAGGCACAATGGCATTTACGGTACTGGTGTTGTACCAGTTGGTAAACGTGTTCAACTGCAAGACATTGAATAGAAGTTTCTTTTCCAAAGAAATATTCAATAATCCAAGACTCTGGGCAGCAGTAATCAGCAGCCTTGTGCTTCAGGTGCTCGTAGTACAGGTTGGTGCCTTGCAACCAATCTTCGGAACGCAAGCACTCTCGCTTTCTGACTGGGTAATTGCAGGGCTGATAAGCTTGACAATATTGCTCTACGATGAAGTGAAGCATCTTATCAAAGCCATGTTGCGAGGGGCGAAAGCATATAAAACGCCAAGGGCTTCTCTTGCTTGATGATTGAAAAGTTCGCGAAAGCACTTTCAAATGCTGTTGTTTCAAAGAAGCTTGTAAAAGGAGCAATAGCCAAAGAGAAAGTTGTCCTCGCAAGAGAAATGGGAGTGAAGAAGATACCTACAGACATAGAGGTACTTTTACATTCCACGGATGAGGTGCGAAAAATACTCAAGGAAGTACTTGTTACCAAACCAGTACGTACCGGGTCCGGTGTTACTGTCGTTGCAATAATGACCAAACCATTAGCATGCCCTCATGGTAAGTGCACGATGTGTCCGGGGGGTCCTAATAGTTTCTTTGGTTCGGTTCCACAAAGCTATACTGGTAATGAACCTGCTACAATGCGTGCTATGAGAAATGCGTATGATGCTTACTTACAGGTCATGAATAGGTTGCAGCAGTACATCTTATTGGGACAGAATCCTGAGAAAGTTGAAATGATAATAATGGGAGGGACGTTTCCAGCTACCAGTCAAAGATACCAGGAAGAATTTGTTAGGGATGCATTGCAGGCAATGAATGATTTTAGTACAATATGCTATGCAGATGAGTTTGACATTGACAAGTTCAAGAACGTATTCAAACTTCCTGGCAGTATGCATGACGAAACAAGAGCCAAGGAGATTCGGGAATTCATGCTCAAGTATAAAGCAGACAATCAGAAGAGCTTACAAGAAGTTCAGGAAGACAACGATCTAAAAAGCAGGATAAAATGTATAGGCATGACCATCGAAACAAAACCAGATTGGGGTTTTGCAAAGCATGGAAACAAACTTTTGGAATTGGGTTGCACGAGAATAGAACTTGGCACGCAGAGTCCTTATGATTCTGTTCTTGATATCGTACATCGAGGTCATTCCATGAATGATACGTACAAGAGCACCCAAGAATTACGAGATTTAGGATTCAAGTTGAACTTTCACATCATGCCAGGACTTCCTGGCGTTGATGAAGAAAAAGATGTCAAAGGACTGTTGCAATGGTTCTCCGATTCAAGATTAAGACCTGATATGGTGAAGGTATATCCTTGTCTTGTGATGCCCGGAACTCCATTATTTGATGATTATAAAGCAGGCAAGTTTATTCCTCTTAGTACAGAAGAAGCTGGGAAAAGGATTGCAATACTCAAAAGTAAAATCCCCAGATATTGCAGAATTATGAGAATCCAGAGAGACATTCCCACGAAGGTAACTGAAGCAGGAGCGGATATTACCAACTTAAGACAGTACATTAATACTGAGATGAAGAAAAACAAATGGACATGTAATTGCATAAGATGCAGAGAAAGAATACCTGCAAACGGTGAAAGAAGGACGAGAATAACACATTACACTGCAAGCAAAGGAACTGAATACTTCATAGAAGAACTTGCTGGAGACCAACTGCTTGGTTTCTGCAGGCTACGATTTCCCTCGGCTTCATTACGTGCAGAGATAACCAAAACAACAGGCATTATAAGAGAGTTGCATGTTTATGGAAGAGCAATAGGCATATTAGATGAAAGTAACATTAAAGATAGACAGCATAAAGGCGTGGGAAAGAAATTGATGGAAACAGCGGAAGACGTATCATTAAAGCATGAAAAAAACAAGATGGTAGTAATCTCAGGAATAGGTGTGCGAGGCTATTACAGAAAATTAGGTTATGCGCTTGAAGGTCCTTATATGGTGAAAGCATTATGACTCTCGAACAAATACCACAAAACATTATTGTGAAGCCTGGTTTTGAAGAGAGATACAGGAAACTTCTTGGAGATAGGTATGAAGAGTTCATGAAATACTCTTCCAGCTATATTAGAAAAGGAGTTAGAATAAATACGATTAAAGCAAACATTGAAACTGTTAAGAAATCATTATCGAAGAATTGGAAGTTAACACAAGTACCATGGTGCCCAGAAGGATTCTGGATTGATTCAACAGCTGAAGAGAAACGCTTTGACGTAGGGAATACGCCTGAACACTTCCTGGGACAGATTTATGTTCAAGAGCCCGCTTCAATGATACCACCAGTTGTCTTAACGTTAACGCCATTGCCTGAAAATGCCATTGTAATAGATATGTGCGCCGCACCTGGTTCTAAGAGTACGCAACTTGCACAGTACATGAATAATGAAGGTATACTGATTGCCAACGAAGTTTCAGTGCCTAGGATTCAACCACTTTCAATTAATCTTCAAAGATGTGGTGTGAAGAACCAAATCTTAACTCTAAGTCCAGGACAGGCATTGCATCGGCTTGGTCCTGTTGCTGATAGAGTGCTCGTTGACGCGCCATGCTCCGCCACAGGAACAATAAGACGTTCCTTAAGAACATTACAGATGTGGTCTCCAAGAGGCGTGCAGCACCTTGCCCGCGAACAACATTCTTTGCTTAAAGCAGGATGGCAAACATTGAAGCAAGGAGGAGAAATGGTTTACAGCACTTGCACTCTCGAGCCTGAGGAAGACGAAGGCGTTATTTCAGAGTTCTTATCTAAGAATGAAGATGCGGAACTGCTCCCAATTGATATTGATATCAAGCGTTCCGAGCCAATCTTGGAATGGGAAGGCAAGAAATACGATGAACGAGTCAAGCACTGTCTAAGGATTTACCCGCAAGACAACGATAGCGAAGGATTCTTTGTGGCGAGAATAAAGAAGAAATAGAAATTCACTAGATTATTTATGATTGGGATTTGTCATCAGAACTTGAACGATTCAAACCATAAATTAATAATCCATAAAGACCACTCATGCCCGCAATACCATATCCAATACCCTCCACTATAGGTGCATTAGTAGCTTTGCCAACCAATCCAATGGCGGAACCTGAGATTAATCCGCCCTTAATAATACGCTCCAGAGTGCCATTATCAATGGCTTCCTGCATTAATTGAGCACGCCTATCCCAATAAACTTCAGCCATTTTATCTACAGTTTCGTGCACATCTTTGAGTATTTCCAACATAACTACTATGTCGTAGTTACTACTATATAAATATGTTGATTTGGCAAACTCCAATCTGCTTGCTTATTCATCAGGTACGCCATTATGAAATCCCGTATCTACCACTAAACAACCAAAAAAAGATCATTTGGGAATCTGTTTCGTTCCAAACAATCAAGGAATGCTTTCTCAAGCACTAGATATCAACCAACTTCAGTCCTGGAATGTTCTCGAAGTGTTTTTTGTTGAGGGTGGCTAGAGAGCAGCCATTTGTCATTGCACAAGCCGCGATGAAAATGTCAGCGAACTCTATCATCCGTCCTTTGCGCTCAAGCTCTTTGTGCAGTATGCTGGCAGTACGTGCAACTGACTCGTTGACTTCCAATAACTCAACGTCTTTTCTGAAGCTTTCCACATCTTCCAGCTTAGTCTTTCTCAACAAAAGCTCAAAGAGACTAACAACAGACAAAGTGACGCGCGAGTCCCCATGCAATTCGGCGAACGTCTCTGCAAACTTACGCTTTTTTAGCCATTCTATCGCTACGCTCGTATCTATGCATATCTGCGAGTCCATGATTTTCGTGCCTCCTTAATACGACGTAGCCATTCCTCCTCTTCAGGGTCATTTGCTAACTTTCCGGCATGCTTCAATAGTCCACGAATTGTCTTGCGCTCCTCTCCGAGCATATTTCTTATCACTTCGCTGTAGCTTTTTTCACCCTTCTTCTCGGTCAGCGCCTTGTAAACATCGTCAGCCACCATTATCGCCCTAGCCATACATATGTATATTCATATGTATATATTAAGTTTTTGCTTTGCATTCAGATGATAAGATAGAATTCAATAAAACGATTTCTACCTAGAATCCAGAAACTTTCCGGGTTGAGCACCAATATTACTAATCAAGGCCAGATTAATTTACTTATTAATCATTATCCTCAGCATCCGCATATCGTAAATCAGTCAGTGCGCCTGCAGCAATGGACTCCAATTGTGTAAACACACCACGCAAAACCTTGAGCTCATCAACAGATGCTTCGTTAACCCCTCCTTTTCCAAGGGATTCCACAATGGTAGCATAAGCCCCTTATTATCTCTGCATGACCATGCCGTTGCGCGAATAACTCAGGCATAGTCATACAATCCGACGTAGGAAGAACGTCTCCAAAAGCACGCACCACAAGATCATATTCCGAGTGAAACATTGCACCAGTCGCTTCTCGTGGAGTCCCGAGGGCGCCCGCGTAAATAGCTGCATATTCCAATAACCTCGAAGCATCTGCGCGCGTGAATGAATGCAAATCTACCTCATGTCCTTCGATTGCAGCATCCAATGCAGATCTCATATAAACAGCAGTGGTCTCTTGATGCGCAGCCAGTCTCAGCTTTGCGTGTTCAAGTGACTCATATGGATAAACTATCATAATGGGTGAGCGATAACCTTATACTTAAGATTTTTGTCGTACCCAAATGAGAACAATGAACATACTACTATCTCTGCGCTCTCTTTCTCTTTTCTTTCTTCATACGCTTGCGCTGCCATTTCCAGCGCATCTGACCTTTCTTTTTCCAGCGTCGGGAACTTCTCTTCATCTTCGACCTGGATTCACGAGGGGTTTATAAGCATTGTGGCCTTTGGAAGCCTCGCCAACCTTTAAATACAGCATTGGCAAAGTAATCTCATGGCAAACAATAAAGACGGTTTGTTCAAGACGCTTTTCCTCATAGCAGCAACATATGACTTCATTCTTGGAATACTGTTCTTCATTTTCTACAAGCCCGTTTATTCTTTGTTTAATATCACGTTGCCCGTTTATCCCATGTACCTGCAGATGTCCGCTGCGTTTGTAATGGCAATGGGCATTGGATACTTCTTCGTTTACAGGAACATGTACAGGAACATCGACATAGTGAAGCTTGGTGTTGTTTACAAACTTGTTTACAGCGTGCTCACAGGCTACTTCTACTTCGCAAACCTCGCAAACATAACCTTCTTCTACTTCGCGATAATCGACGCAATATTCATGCTGCTCTTCATCTGGTTCCTCGTTTACGCGAGGAAAGATGGGAGATACGTAAAATGGGCTTGAACCATTAGATAGACAAACAATCTTAACCAGGGAATATTCAGCATAAACAAGACAACGAGTGCCCCCGCCAGGCGCTAGCTAATGAATAGATTTATAGAGCAAAAGTCTCAAGAACAGAATATGGCAGTAGGCATTGAAACAGTCTCTCTGGTCACGGTGATTGCGATTCTCATGTTCGCCATAATGTTTATCCTTAAAAAGTTCCACCAGCCCCATGTAATCAGCTACATTCTCGCGGGAATAATCTTGGGACCATCCGTGACAAACATAGTAAAGGACACAGACGTCCTAAACGCAGCAGGAGAAATAGGACTGGTACTTTTCATGTTCTTTATAGGCATGGAAATAAGCATACCTCAACTAATGAAGGGTTGGAAAATAGCCATAATTGGAACCTGCCTCCAAATAATCGCAAGCATATCTGCTGTATTCATCCTCGGCTCCCTTTTTGCATGGCCATTTGAACGAATCCTGCTCTTTGGATTCATCATCAGCATTAGCAGTACGGCAGTGGTTCTAAAACTACTCAAAGGATGGGACGAACTAAATACGCGGGTTGGACGTGATGTACTCTCAATACTCATTGTCCAGGACATTGCAATTGTGATAATGCTCGTCATAATTGGTGGCATGAGCAGCACAAGTACAGGCGGATTCATACTGCCTCTGCTTGGAGGAGTGCTTCTCGTGCTCTTAATGACGTTTGTCATTCGAAAAGGACCACTCCGGCTCAGGTTTTTTGCAAAGTTCAAAGGAGACCACGAACTGGAAATGGTAGCAGCACTAATTCTTGCAGTGGGATTTGCATTTGTGTCGGGATTATTTCAGTTGTCCACTGCGCTTGGCGCCTTCATCGCAGGAGTTATCCTTTCAACAACAAAAGAAACAGAATGGGTCCACAAACATTTATATCCTTTGCAAGTAGTTTTCATGGCTGCATTCTTCCTCTTCATAGGCATTATTCTTGACTTATCTTTTATTCTTCAGAACTTGTTTCTAGTTATTGGTCTGGTAATCGCAGTACTGGTTGTTAACACAGGTATAAACACACTCATACTGAGAATGCTTGGAAGACGTTGGAACAACGCAGCATATGGGGGCGTGCTTCTTTCACAAGTAGGCGAATTTGGCTTTGTGCTGGCAATAGCAGGACTACACGCAGGAATCATAACAATCTTTGGCTACCAGCTGACCATTGCTCTAATTATTAGTAGCCTGTTGATAACACCCATTTACCTATTGATTATGAAAAAAGTGCTTCATCCGGACTCAAGAAGAATTCACGTACCCAAGCAAATATTCTAGACAACTAACAAGAATATGCCCCCGCCGGGCTGAAATGAGTTTGATGACAGAGGAGGACACCGTTTGGCCCTTGCCAGCATCAAATTAGGTGACCACAAATTTAAGGTTTCTTTTTTCTTGTAGCCACCTGTTAAGCGTAATGTTTATATACAAGATATATCTTACTTATCTTGTAAGTGGAGGTGTTACAATGAATACTATGATTGAGATGGGGACGATTAGCTCCAGAGGACAGATTGCGATTCCTACAGATATGCGAACACATTTAGGTCTTGAGGATGGTTCAAAAGTGCTGTTTTTTGCTGAGGGGGACACGATTCTGATGAAAAAAGTCACAACCGCGTCATTTGCAGAAATAACAAAACCGCTCAAGCTTGCAAAGAAAAAGATAGCTGAATCTGAAGTAGACGCACTCATACATAGGATGCGAAAGCGATGAAAGTTGTACTTGATACTAATGTACTTGTGTCAGGCACGTACTGGATCGGGGACTCATTCAGAATTCTGGAACTCATAGATGGTGGAAAGCTAACACTAGTCCTGTCGAATCCAATCATCCAAGAGTATAACAGGATAATCTCCAGCAATGAAATTGTTGAAAAAATTGAAAATAAGAATCTTCTTGTGTTTAAGATTGTTCAAAGCGTGATTCAGAAAGCCAAAATTGTAGACCCAAAAGAAAGAATTAATTTCGTGAAAGACGATCCTGACGACAATAAAATCCTGGAGTGTGCTAAAGCAGGCAAAGCTGATTTTATCGTGTCACAGGACAAACACTTGCTTAAGCTACAGAGTTTTGAGGGTATTAGAATTCTTAAGCCATCTGAATTTCTTGGTATCAAAGAGAAGAAATGACTATTCAGGCCTACCGCTAACTTCTCCTCCTGCAGTGCCCTGCTTGACACCCGTGTCGTACAGCATAGTGAGCACGTACCTTATGTGCATATCCTTCTGTATCGGTCCACACGTCAGGTTGAGCCAGTGCGAGTCTCCATTCAAATAGAATCCACCAGCACCGCACAAATCGTCGCCACAAGGTTCGCAAGAATACTTCTCGGCCAAGATGTTACAACTTTTCCCCGAGAAAGAAGTCACATTGAATCCAGTCACAGTCGCGTCAACGCCTAAATTATTCTGTACTCTTGCTATCAGAAATCCAGACCCATTGAGATACGAGATCTTGTATTCCGTGCAAGAGAAACCACCACTTATTGTGCACTTGCTGGGAAGGTAACGGTCTGGCGTAAACAATCCAAAGTACCAAAATGTAAACAGGGAGAACACGGCGCCCACTACCACAAATATAGCGACTGCACGCCACCCCCAGACAGTCCATACTGACAATACACAACCCGCAACCAAGAGAATTGCAACAGCAAGGGACCACCACCCAACACCAAAGCTATCTTTGAGGATGCTGCTTCCGATGCATGAATTACCATGGATTTGGAATGGAACGAGCCATGAAAGCAAGCCAAGCACAACCAGACCTAACAGGACCTTCCCAACAATGGCCTTCTTTTGCCAGGCAAGAATTGAAAGCGAAAGCACAGGTAGCGCAAAACCAATTAACACAAGCAGGATTTCTGCATTTCTCAGATTAAAATATACTATTAGCGACTGCAAACCCAGGAGAAAGAGTCCCAAGCCTATCGCAATGAGAATCTGATTATATCGTTTCCAGAAAACAATTAAAACGAGAACACCGGTAACCATTAGCACAGCAGAGACCAGAATGTACACAGATTCAATCAGATTCCATGGAAACAGAGATTGAATGAATACGAAAAGAAACAAAGACAATAATGGCGCAATTACGACCGCAGGGAGCGTATGCTTGAATGCCATTACTTCTGCTTGTAGCGCACTCTTTAAATTTCATTCGATTATACTGCGCTCTCAGTGTGATTGGAGCCTTAAATGTATCCAGAAGTCATCCCCTCGTCGGTCAGAAAAGTATGTAATGCCCCCGCCGGGCTGTCATCGGTATTCTGACAATGGAGGACCTGTCACTTATATCTTTGATGATTATTAGTGTATAGACCTGGCAACTCATCCAGTATATAAAAAGAGTGCGGAGAAAGGACAATCAATAGACTCACT
>JBDRGA010000041.1:0-17011 GCA_043818175.1 Candidatus Woesearchaeota archaeon
ATCAAAGAAAAAGTCGAATGCATATACGAACGCGTCATCACATCATTCGGAAACTCCGCGAAAGTAGACGCACAGAAAAAATACATCGGCAAAAGAGCCTACGTAATAGTCATCAAAGACCCATAATTATGCAACACAGCAATTTAAAAGTGTAAAATTCCTCGCTTAATCATGTTGCTAGTAGGAACTTATCTTGATACGAGCAAGATACAGGGAATAGGGTTGTTTGCCGCTGAATTTATACCAAAAGGAACTCTCGTTTGGAGATTTACTCCTGGACTGGATTTTGTATTGAAAAAGAAAGATTTGGATGAGCTTCCTGAAATTGCAAAATCGTGGGTTTTGCGATACGCGTATTACAATAAAGATGAAGGTGGATATGTTGTGTGCATTGATGACGCGAGATTCTTTAATCATTCTGAAACTCCAAATACAGACAATTCTGATAAAGCAGACACAATTGCAAAAATGGATATCCAAAAGGGCGAGGAGTTGACATGCAACTATTTTGAGTTTGCCGCTAATACAAACTCCTTGTTAGGCAAGGAGTTGTAGGAATTCACCACACATAGTATTCAGAGTCTTCATAAACAACCATTTTTGCCATGGATAATGGTGCTCCGCACTCGATACGCCGATTTTTTACTTTGAATTTTTCCCTTCGGGAAAGTTGCACTAAAATTCAATCCCTTGCGGGAGAGTTTAACAGCGGTTAGTACTTGTCTTCTTCTCGTTTCCAGCTATTCATCATTCTACGTTTTGATATTCGAGTCCGACGAACTTCCTGTTATTCTTGTCTTCGGGATTTATTCCGTGGCGTTTGAGTAGTTCGTCGAACCATTGGTTGACTAGTATTTCTACGTTCATTCCAGTCGTGCCTGCTATGCCTATTATCTTGTCGGAATGCGCAGGGCCCATGGTTTTTTTAGGCTTGAATAGGAATGAAGTTGGCTCTGGCACATGTCCTGTGGTTTGCTCGTAGAACTTTGATTCGCCCGTCGCATCTAGATATAGTTTTCCCATTTCTGGAATGTATCCTTGAGCGATTAGGTTCTCAAAGTGGTCGTCTTTGAAACGGCTCCATGAATTTTCGTTCGGGGTTGCAACGTGGAAGTGTGCAGGTATGCCTCGTTTCGCTTGGGTCTTTGCAATGAGGTCGATTATTGCGTTATTGATGTGTACTGGTGGGAAAGTACGCGTTGTTAGAATACGCGCGGCTAGTCCTGGCTTGTCAAAAGTATGAACCGTATAGGTCATACGCGGACACCCAGATTCATAATTAGATCCATAATCGAGTCTTGCAGTCTGGAATGGCACGACATTTGGAGCGAGTCGTTCAAATTCTCCTATTGAGGTTCCACCGTGGTTTATTAGCGCTTCTTCAAACTGTTCTATGCGCGGGTGTGCGGAGAACATAATCTGTGCCGCTCTTGGCATGCAGGGCAAAGTGCGTAGCGCGTCGATGACCATGCCTTCAGGCGGATTGACGAGGATGTGCTTGTAGTCTCGGGTTTCCATAGCTTTGGGAACTGTTATCGGGCATTTAAGCATTTCGTCCTGTTAAGTTAGTGCGTCTTCTTCTCGTTCTCAGTTGCTACATCGTGAAAGTGGTTCCAGAAGGGCTTCCTGTTATTTCTTTCTCTTCCGGGTTTATTCCGTGTCTTCTTTGCAACTCGTCGAACCATTGCTTTACAGCAGTTTCCACGTTCATTCCAGTCGTGCCTACTATGTATATTACCTTGTCAGAATGGATGCGATCCAAACAATTATCTGGTCTGAAGATGAGTTGTGTCGGTGTTGGTGGGAGACCTTGATCGTGGAATTTTGGGTCGCCTGGTGCATCGAGATATATGTTTACATCTGCAGGAGTGTATCCTTGGTCAGTCAAGTTCCCCCAATGGTCGTTCTCGAAGTGTCTCCACGCATTCGGATGACGTATAGAGACATGAAAGTGCGAAGGCCTTCCACCGCTTGCCTGGATTTTTGCCATTAATCCTGTTATTGCGTTATTTACGTAAGGATCTGCATTGATGCGCGTGGCAATGTCTGGTTTATCACCGAATCCATGAACTGTATAGTTTGTACGGGAACTTCTTGGCTCGTACTCAAAGTGTGCATGTTGGAATGGCACGACGTTGGGGTGGAGTTGTTGGTATTCTCTGGTGAATTCGTGACCTTGTTCTAGGAGTTCTTTTTGCATCTCTAAGACGCGAGGGTGCGCATGGAATTCGATGTCTGCCGCGCTTGGAAAGCAAGGCAGTGTGCGTAGCGCGTCGATGATCATGCCTTCAGGGGGATTCACAAGCTTGTTCTGGTAGACTATTCGATCTTCCATAACGTTTGGTAATACTGACACGCATTTAAACATTTCGTCCCAGGTGGTCGACGTGTGCGTAGCGTGTATCTTTCCGAAATTCGTGAGTGCCTGCGAAGATACGCTCTTTCAACATTAGTGCTATAAGGCTCGGCCGTTTTCGGCAAGGGTATACTTTACTCCTTTCACTTTGAAGACGCTCCTGTGGTGTCCTGGAGAATATTCTTCGAAGCCCTTGAAGCCAGATCCGAGTTTGTCAAAGAAACTCATCTCGGCCCATTTAATGGGTTCTAAGTCATGAAGCTTCAATGTGGGATAATTGAAGCCCTCGCCAGGAAGATACTCAACAGGCAGCAGAGTGTGTCCTCCGTTTCCATCTCCGTATCTTAAGTATGATTCCAGCAGTCCATCGCCGTCTGTGTCGATAAGTCGCAGTTGTTCCTTGAGCTGTGGCGGAATCGTGAGGGGGCTCACCGCAAGACTGTCAAGAGAGGGAAAAGCAAGGCGATGCCATGTTCCAGGAGCAATGTCCGAATTGATGTTTTGGCTTTTGCTAGACCAGGACTGAACTGGTGTTAGAGTGACGCTTCCTCCTTCAGGATATTGCCTGGTGTACGTTAGCATGTACTTCTTGCCTCGGGACGCAAGATCCGGACGTTCAACGACTCCCGCATACTCATGTTTCCAATCCAACGCCATTGCATCCAAATCTTCCATCGTTGCGGATGCATACTAAGTCAAAATGTCTTTCCAGTGAATTCGTGCCTTCAAACGCAAGTGGAAGAACTCCTGCGGGATGCATCGACACGATGTCGTACCAATTTCGTAATACTGATTTCAGTAATGCATCTTCCTGCCACCCGTCATTGCTCTCGTTAGTCAGCAAAAGGACTTGCGGTTTCATTGCAATGGGGGTTTGCATTTATGTTTAAATCTCTTTGGTTTCCGAGCACGCAGAGACGTCTATGAGCTGTCTACCAATTAATCTTGACGTTTCAATATGAGTTTGCACGCCTGATATTTATCACCGATTATCTCTTTTGCTTCAGGGCTTAATTTGCTCCAACTCCGCTCTAATTTTTGCATCAGCCATTCGTTTGCTGCATCGATATCCATCTTATGGCTAAAGAACGCCAGATAGAATAACGAGCCGATCGAATCAAAGTGCGACATGGCGTCAGCGTCTGCAACGCACAATGCTTCCTTGCTTTCCTTTGCTATGACCTTACTGCCTCGGTGCGAGATTATGCATTCTTTTACCTTTTCAATCTTATCTTGAGGGTAATTGAATTGTTTCAACAGCTTTTCTGCCTCGACGGCCCCGTGAATATGATGGTCTTCATACAGGTCATGGTCTATGACACTAGCATAGTCATGCAACAAGGAAGCGATTTCCACGATTTCCTCGTCAGCACCGAGTTTTTTGGCCATCATCTTCGCGTATTTGACCACGTTGACGATGTGGTATTTCCAGATACCATAGCCGAAATAATTGGTTTCTTTCTTGCAGGCATCTTCTACTATTTCCGCAATCTGTCTTATCAGGTTTGATTGTTCTAAAACGGATTTCAGATTTTGTAAAATATCTTCTGTAAATGGATTCTTCAATTCACCAGCAGTCACCCACTCAAAATACTCCATTTTGGTTTCATTAGCACCAAGCCCTCTATACGTGTATCTGACAAAATAATTTTCATCGAGGTCAGATAGGACAAATGCCTTGTTTTTCTCGAATGTCACAACTTTGTAAAAATCCCAACCTGAATCTGTTCCACGATTCTTGTATTTCGTATTTACTTTCGGAGGATATTCTTCTGCAACCTCTTCATGAATTGAAGGAATCCATAAATGCGTATTATTTGGATTTGTTGTGAATTCAAAAACTTCGTCAATCGGTCTGTGTATGCGGATTGTAAGCTTGTTCTCTTTCATAACCCTAAGACGTTGACCGGCCAATATAAAGCTTGCGTGGTTCCTCTCGTCGTTAATGTAACTGTATAAGTAATCAAGGTTGTGTATGTGTCCATGAAAGAGTGTTTCTCAACTTTTGGAATCGTTCGCAGTATTTCACTCTTTCTGACTAATGTCCACTTGTTCGCGTCCTATACCGAGTCTTGATAGAATCAAAGCTGTCCCAGCGCCGAAGACCATCCACGTGAGGAACTCTTCTAGGGGGAACGATGTTCCGAACAGAGTTATTCTAGTAACATAATCTCCTGGGAATGTCCACATGCCAAAATTATTGGCCATGATCTCCCATGGCAGCATGAGCACGAAGAAATATGCTCCTGTCAGAAGCACAGATTTCCTGAGGAAGGGCATGAACAGCAGACCGAGGCCGAACGGAATGATGAAAACAATTCCTAGAAGCCACGTGTAATAATAAGGAATGTTCAAAATACTCGGAGCCCACGCGTAGGCAGCGAAGAATGCTAGAACAAGAATAATAGTTGCTAGCCAGAAGATGGTCAGCCTGCGGTAATTCGGTTTCTCGTCGGTGCCGAACAGTTGTTCATAAGCGATGACGATGAGGTACACGAAGAGGAAAGAGAAGAGAAAATCCTCGAGAGGTATGAGAAGTAGCCTAAAAGAGAATACGCTGGCGACGTCCCATGCTTTGTTCATGAATGCTAGCGCATCAAGGATGAGACAGAGCGGAAGCGCAGGCAGGGCCATAAGAACTGCTTTTTTTACTGCGTGTGGGTTTCGGATTGAGAAGTATAGTGAGGGAATACCAAAATAGATGAGGATGGCCACGAAGAACGATGCGTGGAACAGAAAGATGAGGATTGGAGCAATAATGAGAAGTCCTGCCAAGAAAATGATATCTTGTCGCTCAGTTCTCATTACTATCACATCTTCGAATGAAATCTTATTACTTTGCTAGTACTGATTATGGACGGCTTGCCTCCTGTCGTGGGTCGGAATCGGTAAGCACGCGTTCTCCGTACGTTCTTTGCATGAATGCTGTGTATTCCGGGAAGAATTCAGAGAACGTTTCGACTCGGCTCATCAGCGCTCTGCGTATGCCTTCTGTGTCTGCTAGTTTGACTACAAACATAATTCCTGCGGCTCCCAAGAGATAATCAGGTCGGCACACTGATTTGCTGTCGGTGTCGTGGAGTCTTGGGTCATCTAGGAAGTCTATCATGCAGGTAGCAAGCCTTATCTCTTTCACTCTTGCAACGAGACCGTCGTACTCTTCAGGTGGCATTTCCCATTTCCGAGCTGATGGCATGGTGGCAAACTCGTAATTCATATCGCCACAATATTTATCAGGGTCGAATGCTTTGTCTTTCGTTGAGACTAGGAGCCTGAATTTCCTCGCGGATTCATCTCCGCGCGAGGTATAATCCAATGCCAAGTCCTCTTCCTCTAAATCAGCAAGAAGACTCGATGGTATTTGTATGGCATCAACGTGCTTATCTTGGGCCTTATCTTTGAGGAGTTTGTATGCCTCGTAGAAGTGACCGTAAAGATTCCATTGGAATGCTCCCTCGTGCTGCTGGCAGACGATGACCTCCTTGCGATCATCAGTGGCCAAGTACAATTCCGGAGGCTCGAAATTCCTGAAATAACGGTCAATGCCATATAAGTTGTGTGTCTTGAATTCGTCATTGGCGAGGAAGACTCTCATGACAGTCTAGATTGGTTGGTTAGTATTTATGCTTTGCGTAGGAACCTCGTAGTAAAGAACTATCTAGTGTCCGCCCACACCAAATCATTTCTCTTCTTCGTCACTAATGAGTTAGCATTAAGCGCTGTTAGCCTTATTATGTCTCTCGCGCCTGACTAGTGCGTAAGCATTCTCTCAAGCCACTTACGATTGGATTGTATTGCGTGAATGACATTGTTGGCGTACGTTATTCTTCTATCTGAATATCCGTCTCCCAGGAACGCGATGCCTTCTTTGTCTAGCTTCCTTTTAATCTTCATAGCATCTGAAAGCCTAACACCTTGTATTCCTACACTTTGCTCAATTGCTTCAAAGGGAGATGTCGTATTTTTGGGAAAACGCATGAGTATCTCATTCAGAGCAATTCTTCTTTGGGACTCAAGGAAATGCACAGTCCCATCTCTTAGAGCGCGGTCATGGTATGAACGTCCCGAAACTGCCCCTGCGAGAAGAATGGCAATCTCCTCTCTGATTAGTGCACCTGCAGGCCTTGGTTCATAGTGCGGTACGTTGATATCGCATCGGATCCACTGAATGAACTGCCTTAGTCGCTCTATAGCATAGTGCGGCGTTTCATTACTTTTGGCAAGATAGTCTGGTTCGTCTGTGTTGACTAACAGATTGCTTGCTAAAAGTTCGAAAAGAGAATAGTTATAGTCATCTATCTTGAAATATGGGTGGTCTGATCTGAGTACGTGTGTGATTGCTTGTTTGTACGCTTTTGTTCGTGGCATGTCGGTCCTGTATACTTGTCCGAGGAATTTTTCGTAATCAAACGCAATCACAACACTGCCATCCTCCTTTTGTGAATCATCCCAGGCCATCAAGTAGGGGTGTTTTGCTACTGGGAACACGATCGGCCTTCGTATTGTAACAGGTACGGAAGATACTTCGGGCTCCTCCAACGAAAAGGATACATCCTGTATGACGGTTCCAATGCAGTCGCGTACTGATGTACATATGTTCGCGATATCACGAACATCACTGGCATTTCTTCCCTCCTGCCTCTCAGCGACACGATTACGCATCTCTTCATATCCATTCCATACACGAGTCATCGCAAGAGCTTCCATGCTACCTATGCCGTACTCTTGCTTCATATTCTTGATCTGATTCAGCAGAGGTTTGTCAATCATGTTGTGAGAATATTGTGCTATAATAAATGCCTTTCTCCAACAGGCAGAAACAAGGCTGCGTGATAAGTTTAAAGGGAACAGAACAATACACATATTCCACCATATACATTTTACAATAATTTGGACAAGCTTTATAAATAAGTACCCTTATTTTGTAATAATATGGAGTTTTCAAAAATAGAATTAATCATATTGAATCAGATAGCGCAGGAAAGTTTAACACTATCAGAAATCCAAAACAACACAAATAAGAGCGCTAAATCGATTACTGAAGGCCTGAAACGACTCAAGCTGAAAGATATCCTAGTTTATGACAAAAACTATATTACACCTCAAAAGACAGAAATTACTTCGTTATTATTGAGAAATATAATTCATAATCGTGATTTTCCTATGCTAATTGAAGGTATTAAACTCAAGATACTAATTGAGCTGTTCGAGCCAAAAACGGTCGAATCTATTGCTCAGGATCTTTGCATTCCAAAGAGTACTGTGTATTTGCACTTGAGATATTTGCTGAGAAGAAGCGTGATTAGAAGGGCTGCAGAAAAGTACTCTTTCACCAGAGATATGTGGCCTGATCTCACTGAACTGCTTGTTGAACTAAAGCGAAAAGACGAGCTCATTGATGAACGAGTTCCTCCCGGATCAAAGATTTATGAAAAGAATAGGGGATCTGTTCTATTCGAATATGGAAAATTATTGGACAATGCGGTTCTAACTGCATTTAGTGCGTATGGCACGTATGGAATCCCTATTGAGACTCCGTTCGTGTATCAAAGGATACCATCAGAGACAGTAACAATTGCTCAGGTATTTCTAGATTCACTTATGATAGCCCAAAAAGACACGAGTGTGCGTTTTAATTTATATCTGGTGCTTTTTTATGCAAAACACAAGAAAAAGCTTAAAATGGTGAAGCATCCTCTTATTGAGAACATCTTTAGCGCGCTTAATGGAAACAGCGTTTCTGGTTTTCCAAGAATTGAAGAACTAATGACTAAGGCTGAACTGTATGATATCAAGATTTCAAAAGATTGATGAGCTCCTAAAGCAGTTGGATAAGGTTGTCGAAGGACCTGTAAACATTTACATAATTGGTGGTGCGGCCCTGCTGTATCAAAAGCTTAAACCTTCAACAAAAGACATCGATATTATTGTTAATACGCGTGCCGAATTTGATGATATGGAGACCGCATTAAAGAAGATGGGGTTTGAAGGTAAAAAACCAACTCGAGAGTATAAGAAACTCGATATTGATCAAATATGGCTAAGAGATGATTTCAGAATCGATATTTTTACGAAGACGGTGATGCGAGGTGTGTCGCTCTCAAAGGGAATGGTTCTGCGCTCTTCTTTGTACGTGAAGTTGAAGAGGATAAAAGTATATTTTTGTTCATTAGAAGATATTCTTATTTTTAAGACTCTGACTGAACGTGAGGGAGATATTGATGACTGTGTGGCCATAGCAACGCGTGATATAGATTGGGCTGTTATACTGAAAGAAATATTAGAACAGATAAGTCTCAGCAAGAAGGATATTTGGATTACTATATTCAACGAGCGATTAGATTTGCTAAATGAAAGAGGCGTGAATGTGCCAATTCTAGGTAAAACTTCAGAACTTACAAAAAGGTATTACGAGGAACACTATGACGCCAGAAATGATAGTGGATTCCAAAATCTTGAAGATGTGCGACAATTGATGGCAGAAGAGCTTGATTATGATATTGTTCAAAACAAAGTTTATCTTAGTAAGTTTATGCCTGAATCATACAGACTGAGATATTTGGAAAGTCTTCGCAAAGAGGTATTCACGGGAAGCGAAAATTCTCTTTCGGAACATATTAAGGATTTTCTATTGCTCACCAAATCTGTAGGTGGGCGAACAAGACCTCGTGATGCTCATGTCACTTTTGGTGAGGGTGAGTTCAACAGGTACTATATGCGCGCAGTTTGTCGTTTGGCAATCTCTTTGGGTAAGACTGTGAAGGTCTATAGATTCAAACAAGTTAAGAGCCCACGTCAAGGGTCTGAGGCAAAGATTGGTTTGATTCTTGAGCCTCGAAAGCTATTGGATGACCTGAGGAATAATGTTGGGGCAGATACTGTTCTTGGTTTGCCAGCTAGGCCTAATTCAGGGCTCTCAGTTAAAATTGAATAGGTTCCTCAGGGTACAACGATAGGGGTTTACGTTCTCCGACATCGTATTTTCTAGTTGTGCCGGTGTCATGTTCGTATGAGAACGCGTTTGTGTTTGTCTTCAGGTCGAAGCTTGAAGCTACTGCAGATACGTCTAAGTCTTTGGCGTCGCTTCGACTGTTGCGAGCCCCAAAAGTACTTCTTGGTAAGCGTCTCTACACTTGTTCCATGTTGTTTCTGGCGTAAGTATGTGTGCGTCCCACTCTTGGAGTTTCGGGACTACCTTTGAAGAGTGTAAGTTTTTGATAAGGGTTGGTGCATCTGTAAATGGGGTGGTCCTTCCGGATGCAAGCCTCTCGTCTACAATTGCTAGGAATGCATACTCATTCATGAGTGAGAGATATGCTGAAGAATCATACTGTGATGCGAGCTCGTCCATCTTCCTTTCCTCGTCATAATACTTGGTCGGCGCACTTTGTTGTGCTCCTCTGACGAATACTGTTTTGTGATACGCGTCTTCTGAATCTGCGAATACTTGAGTTCTGTATATGCCCATGACGCGTTGTAGATCCTTCATGCCTTGCGGTGGTAGAGGTAGTAATTTCTCTTTGCTCTTCTGCATGAAGTACATCTCGGCCGTGCTTACAAATGTCTGTGCTGCGAGATAGTCAGGAAGTTCTTGGAGGTGCGCTTTTTCGGATGCGACTTCTGCGAATTTTCGAGCATAGAAGAATGATTCTGTGCTTAGGAGCGCTTCTGCGAAGGTGACGTCGGGATTGCCCTTTTGTTTTGCGCGTTCTGATACTTGAATTCCGATACGGAGCATTTCCCTGTCCCAGCCGTGCACTGTTTTGTAAAGGCTTCCCATGCACGATGGGGTTACATTTTGTATCTTAAATGTTGCTATTTCATATACTAAGTCCGACATGCACTAATACACATTGGAATCCACGCCTGAGGTATGGAAGTAGAAGAAACATTTATAGACCGAGAAAAGGCTCGTCTCCTTGCCCAGTACAATTGCGCGACGATTGACGAGGTAATTAAGGTCCTCAAGGGAAAACTCGCGTTTATCCCCTGATTATCACATTACCGTTCATCGCCCGGCGGGGGCACTTCTTCAAAGAATATGACACCACATTAAAGTAACAAATATAAATAACCTAGACTGCACGACGTACAATGACTGCAATCCTAAATGACACCACTCTCTGCGCCATAGTGCGTGATGAGATGATGAACCCTGCTGGGGGCATTGTGCGATTCTGCGATTCCGTGCTTCCCCATGTTGAACAAGCAGTGATTGTTGACACAGGGTCAACAGATGGAACATTGGAAGAACTAGAGAAGATTCGAAGCAAGTTTCCCCATCTCACCGTAAAATCCAGGCATTTTGATGGGTATGCCTCCTCCAGAAATTTCAGTCTTAATCACGCAAAGACAAAGTTCATCCTTGTTCTTGATGCTGATGAAGTGATACGACAAAGAGATTACGCAAACATAGCTGAATTTACAAGAACAATTGATGCAGACTGGAACGACTTCGTTGGCCTGAATTTCAAGTTTATTCGGGTTGGTCTGCCTGGTGAAGAGTTCCCACAATTGGGACATAACCCGAGACTCTTTAGAAACAAGCCACAGTTTAGATATGACAGAGTTCAGTGGGAGCAGTTGTACAATGCACAAGGACACACAGTAGCCAGGTATTGCGACAACATTGATATCAGGATATATAATTTCATGGCATCGGTAGAGGCAGACAATATCAAGAAAAGAGAGTGGTATGACGCCATCAAAGCTGCCACAAACACCCCTACAGACACTGACGCACGGATCAAACAATTGAGTCCAGCGCAAGCACCTTACTTCTTCATGTGGAAGGCATACAACCCACAGAGAGAACGCTACGAGTCATAACATCCCCCTCTTGGGCTCCTCGTAAATTATGAATCCTCCGTAACGTGCAATCAGTTGCGGGAATGCCGTGCGTAATTTCTTGGTAATGGTATGATATTCTTCATTGGTTCTTGTCATGATTTCAAATTCGAAGTCAGGACCTCCTAAAGAGGATACAAGAAATATTGTTGATGGTTGTTCTCTCAAGTATCCTGAGAGTTGCTTGATTGATTGTGCTGATGTGTCATTGAGCCACATTTGCACTTTCCTGTGCGTAAAACCTAGTTTCTTATGGTCTATCAACGTATTGAATCCAAGTATTACGTTCTTTTGCTGCATTTTCTTTATTCGATCATGCACAAGCTTCACGGATGTATTTGTACTGGCTGCAATGTCCACGAGGCTCTTCCTTGCGTCTTTATTGAGTTCAGACAGGATTTTCATATCCAAGGCATCAAGGTCTGGCTTTTCTTCTACTGTTCCAAACCTGAAACTGCCCGAATCATGGCTCCCAGTTAGAAAGTTATGCTTCAGATAGTGAATCTCATTTGCTATCGAGAATTGCATTTCTGCGAAATACTTTCCAAATGATGCAATGAGTTCCTTGTATGCTTGCTCAAATTCTCTTATCGTCTTTGCCCAGAATATGATAGCTGAATCAAAATCCCCATCACAGATTGCGTACCAGGATATTTCTTTGTTCTCCTGAGCTTGCCTGTAGAAGTCATCTTCCTGGACAGCAGTCATGTTTCTGAATTTGATGAAGAGTCGAAAATGTGCTTCACCCAGCGCGTACGTGTTGACGACTGCCTGTGTGCCAACAAGAATTCCTGATTCCTGCAGGAGCTTCATTCTGTAGCTCAGTGCCTGCTTGCTCATCTTTGTCTTCTTGGCAAGGTCAGTCAAGCTCGCTCTTGCATTCAAACTCAGGGCGTGTAGTATCTTTAAGTCAGCATTTGTAACTCGCATAATAACGTAGTTTACCTTCTTATATAAATATATGTTGCTTTTGTCAAAAAATAATGCAGTAATTTTGATATAGTAGTAATGTTATTACGATACAGTGATAATCATGGAACACTTTGTTAAAGAGCCAACAAGACGTGTTTACATGGACAAAGGTCATGTTATAGCCCTAGACCTCGAGCCTGGCGTGTTTTGTCCTTCTGACCAAGGTAGCCATCTCTCTGAGTACATTGACATAAAGCCCGGAGAGCATGTTCTTGACATGGGAACTGGCACTGGATTCCTTGGCATAGTAGCAGCAATGGAAGGCGGGGTTGTGGATGTAAGCGATCCTTCTCCAAGAGCGGTGAATCTGGCAGTGAGAAATGCCCGACTGAACGGAGTTAGTGTTCGTGGTTTCGTAGGAGAATATTTCTGTACGGACAAAGACAAGTACGATTACATCATAGCAAACTTACCTCACGAAGTGCTGCCCAAGTCGTACGCAAAGGAAATAGGTGAACTGGAACGAACCATCCACGGCGGACCCCAGGGAAACAAGCACATTCTCGAATTTCTGCAACTCGCAGGAGAGCACATGCACGAAAATTCCAGAGCACTCGTTTGTGCTTACGGCCTGAGTGATTACATTACAACAATGCATGAGATGCGACAGTCATACAATCCAAAACTTCTGGATGTCGTGGTTGGACCAGTAAAAACATTTGTGCAGGATAACATTCAGACATATCATCAAGGCATTGAAACTGGAGACGTCGGACTTTTCCTCAAGGACGGCGTGTGGCAGTCCGCGTTGTTCGTCTACGAGTTGAGGAAGAAGCGCGATGTTTGACCGTAAGATTAGTTCCGAAATTTTTCAGTGGTGGCGTTGAATTGAATATTGCGAACGCAAAGAAATTCGGGCTTCACACTACATCCTTCAAAGAGTCAATACGACGAGAAGCGATCTGAACAATCTTGGTATGATGCTAACTTGAACGCCAAAACAATAAGCACCTTTAAATAATTCCATCGGGTTATTACTTGTATGAAGCAGATAGTTACGCAAGCAGCCTATGAGGGCGGAAAAGTTCTAATGGAGTTTTATCGCGGGCAAACTTCTCAAAAAGATAAAGGAGAGAGGGACATCGTGACAGATGCAGATATCGCTTCAGAAAGAGTTATCATAAAGATACTATCGGATGCGTTTCCCGAACACAACTTCCTTTCAGAAGAAGTAGGTCACATCAACAAGAACTCAGATTATACTTGGATTATTGATCCACTAGATGGCACTGTCAACTTCGCGTCAAAAAATCCTCTTTTTGCCATATCAATTGGTCTGGTCCATAAAAACCAAGTCAAGCTTTCATGCATTTACCTACCTATACTTGGTGAACTATTTTATGCTGAAAAAGGTAAAGGAGCCACATTGAATGACAAGAAGATATCGATATCTTCACACACGAAACTGAAGGAGTGCATCAATTCAGCAAGCCCAGGTGCAAAGACGAAGGAAAAGATTGTTGCAATGAGTAAAATCATCCGTGTTTTGCTACCGAGGGGGCGAAGTCTTCTCATGTATGGTTCTACTCCGCTTGCGCTCGCTTTCGTTGCCTGCGGTCGAGCGGATAATTATATTACTTACAAAAGCGACGTCTATAACATGGCTGCAGGGTATCTCCTAATAAAAGAGGCAGGGGGCAAAGTCACAGATTTTGAGAACCACGAATTTGATATAAGTGCAAAGTCCTTAAATGTCATTGCCTCAAATGGACACGTTCACGAAGAACTGCTTTCTATGATGAAAGCTGTGCACCTGTAAATTTCTTGTAAATTTCTTATGCACTTTTGGAAGCAAAGTCATAACTCTCGAACTTCGCAGAGACTACTTCCGTTTCCCTTTGAACTTCTCAAACTGTTTCTTGTCATTATATCTCAAGAAGGAAGCGTGGTGCTCAGGAGCTATGAATCCTTTCTTCTTATGGTGCATGATTCCGCACCAGTACTTTTCGGTTTGTCCTGCTATTTCAGTGAGGTAGTGTGCTACACCATTTGCGTAACCGCAGTAAATGCATGCTATCTTTCGTCCGAACGAGAGGTATTTCAGTTTATGTCGGTCAATAAGGATGTAATTTCGCCTCTTGACATAAGGTAGGCCGTACAATGGAAAGCAAATTCTGTGATAGATTTCAGTCCAGATATCCAGTATGACTATAGCAATAAAGACACTGTATATTATTGGTATGCTAATGAAGTGCTTGAATCTTCTTTCCTTGTGTTTGAGTTGGTCCATGTGCGCGGCACATGTACCGTATATAAATACTTGAGGGGGTGCGAAAATGGTTCTGCTCTTTCAAATTGCCAGCAACATCAACCCTGTTAGTATTTCCAGTATTCCAAGAGAAACGCGCATTACACACGTTATTCTAATGAACAAATATATAAAGCATTCCACAGTTGGTTATTTCAGCAAGGGCCAGTTTTCATTATTGTTGGACGTTCCAAACGGCGTTGCGCGCAAGTTCTTTCGAAAAGCTTATAAAACAACATAATCTTCGCAAAATAGAGTTCGTACCCCCCAATAAAACAACCGATAACTTTTTTAAGGGGTAAGAACGGAATGAAATCATGGGGGCAACGATGAAGAACAAGAAGATTTTCAACGTCTTCTTTCGTGAAAAGCCGGCCATGATGCTCGTGCATCTTCTAACAAAGGAAGGCGATACGTATGCTTCTTCACTCGCTAAAGTTGTTGACTGCACGTACAGCCACGTCGTCAAAATATTACAGGAAATGCAGAAGTCAGAGCTGGTTGAGTTCAAGAAGCAAGGAAGATTAAAAATTCTAAGCCTCACCAAGAAAGGTGAGGAAGTCGCGAAGTCTATTGACAGGATAAGGGCGACACTCTGAATCTAAACGCATATATAGCAGTTTACTTACGCTGTTTTCGTGGGGTCAAGGATATTAGCTGAAAGTTTGCAGAGTGATACAAGTACGCTTTCTGATTTGGAATCGAGATTAAAGAAATTCTTGGAAGCGCATCCTGATTACGAAGGGCAAGCAGTCTCATGCAGATGGCTTCACTTACAGAACCAGCGACTGTACCGAGACGTAAGAGAAATTGCAGAAGAAATGAAAGTGCGTCCCGCTCAGCTTTTACGAGACTTGGGTTATGTCACTAGCAAGGGCAACATGACATCTGAAGAGATGACTGCAACGCTGCGCGATGCATTCTACGACAGAAAATGGCCAATGAGTCTGCATGCACTACGACATCTGCCATCAACAAAACCAGTAGCTATCAGATTATCCAATGAACAACGAGCAATAAAGCTCGCCACTGGAAAGTCAGTCTCATTCAATGAACTGGTCAGAAAGTACATTGACATTGAAGGACTTAGAACTCTTGACGTCACGCCTCCAGCCCAAGATGGTCATAAGGTTCTTGGAAACGTGGGAGAGCGGTTTGCGTATCTTGTTCTCGAAACTGCAAGACATTTTGACCCTGAAGCTGTAAGGATTGGAAGTGGTTTCAGAAGGTCGTTCCCTACACCAGTATCTGCAGTGTACAGACGCGAGTTGGAAGACCGAACAGTGTATCAGCGTGGCGAACCTTTTTGGAGTGTACAGGCAGATGCGAGAATTGATGGTGGGAAAAGGTTCGAAGAACGGCGAGTTATTGCCGAAGTAAAGACTGGTTATCAACACCTTGCAGAGTCAAGTAGATGGACCACAAAAAGCATAGTGCAAGACATCGCTGGCAAGTATCCTGATGATCCAGTGTGGGCTTCAGAATTTACTAATGCTCGCGCCACGGGACCTGACAAGATGGTAGCAATCATCCAGAGCGCAAATGGAAATATGAACGGGACAAGACAAGAGCTCAGGGAGCGAAGATGGAATGTGGTAACTCCCACTATGTTTCATACAATGCTAAAACGTTCACTGGATATTCTGCGAGAAAAGGCTCCCGAACTGCCATGGCAGTCATCCATACCATTCGACTCGTACGACACGCTTTGGGATGCCTACATAACATTAAAGAGGCATCCTCACTTAATTGCACACCCAAATCTTACAGCGTATAGGATATTCCTATCAGGTGCTCTTGATGCGCTTCTGGAAGAACTGGAAGGAGACAATTTTAGTCTTGCCACCCCCCTGCCAGACCCTATACGAAGAATTAACGTGACAAAGAGAATGATGGAATTGGGCGTTCGAGTGAGAGACCCTATTTTCGACCGCACGGCAATATATGACATACAGCCGGCAACTTCAAGGCCTTACCAAGGATACCCCGTTCTTGGATTCACAGTGCTGCACAGAGAAGGAGAATCGTGGTACTCAGAACAGTTTATGCTTCGGAGTCCACTTGATGAGGAAGCAGCGCTTAAGTGGGAGAAAGGAGTACTGAGGAGTATTGCATCAACGCCTCGTCTCGTCGGTCATCGTATCCAAACAGTGGACAGAGCTATACGTTTGAACAGGTTTCATGCGTGGCGCATTAGGCCAGTGCGCAGAACATTGGAAGATACAGCAGGGTATGTAAATGAAACATTGAGTGAACGCGGTGCCCTGCCAGGAAGGAGCAATGATGCCTTAACGGCCTACGTGACAAAAGTTATTGGAAGAGAAGAAATGGAGTTGACTCCAAGAACGTCAGAACCCGAAACGCTCTACGAGCTAATCACATTTGGTAGCATGGAAACAATAGAGAATGTTGCGCAGGTCAGACTTAACCGTGCTTTGGTAACTGCAAGAGTTTATCAGGATATGGTTAGAGCTAGTCGCTCTTCCTGATTTCCAACTTTCCTTTGCTCGGTGCCATCTCCACAGTGTCACTTTCAGTGAATCCAGTAATCTTCGTAACTACATCAGGCAGAAGTATTCTGTTGCGCC
>JBDRGA010000042.1:0-4699 GCA_043818175.1 Candidatus Woesearchaeota archaeon
CAACTGGAATGTCTGGTTTCCAACCGTTACTTGTTTTTCCTGCATCGCTTCAAGTAATGCTGCCTGCGTTTTGGGAGTTGCTCTGTTTATCTCGTCCGCGAGTACTATGTTCGCGAATATTGGTCCTTTCTGGAATTTGAACACCTTCTTTCCGCCGCTTTCCTCTATTACGTACGTACCCGTAATGTCTGATGGCATTAAATCTGGAGTGCTCTGAATACGCGAGAATTGTAGGTCAAGCACCTCTGCAATCGCTTTTACCATTGTTGTCTTTCCCAGTCCAGGATAGCTTTCGAGAAGGGCGTTACTGTCTGTTAGTATTGCTATCATTATTTGCTGGAGAACGTCCTGCTGTCCCACTATGACTTTTCCCAGTTCTGACTGGACGCCTTGGAAAGTGTCTTTCAGGCGTTCGATGTTTTTGATTGCTTCGGTTTTGTCTGCCATTATGCTCCTCCTATTTTCTTATTTCAATTGTGTATTTTGCTGCCAGATCCGCTAAATCTCCAAAAGACTCAGTGTATGCCTGGTCTGCCGTCGCACCTAAATCCTCTATCGGGAATGCGTTCTGGAATTGAGTGTCCTGAACTTCCTGCTCTTCCTGGAAGTCCAGTGCATTGAGACGTGGATCTATCTTAATCGTAATTTCTTCATTGCCTAATGCAACAAGGTTGCTGTCGCCAAAAATGCTGTCATCCTCCTTTAGGCTTTGTCCAAACTGGTATCTTGCACCATCATCCCCTCCTTTTAGGATGTTTCCCACTGCGTCTGGAACATTAAACAAAACTGTGTTAATGTTAAACCCTGCAAGAAGCACGATTACGAAACTCAATCCTGCTACCGTCAACGTCTTTACTATAACGTTGCGTGAATTCAGTATTGTTCCTATGCTGACATCGCGCATTCTCTTCAATAAATCAACAAACAATGCGCTGGCCATCAGACTCGTATCGCTCATATTGTCCTTTGCAGTTCTGAGTATTTCTTTTACGCTCACGTTTTTATCTTCAATCGTCTTGAGTTCGAACCTGTTTACTCGTTTTCTATACCGTAACGTAAAGTACAAGAGAGCAAGTATGAGACTGACCCAAAATGGTATGCCAAACAAACTAAGCACCAGATGAAGCAGAAGAAACACTATTACAGTGCTTAAAAGTACATCAACAAGCAAGGTTTTCGCTATTTCTTGTCTCAAATCCTTGAATAGTCTTTCTACGGTACTCATTAGCAAGTATCCTCATCTGCATCATCTGTACTTTCGAGACAATCGACCTTCTCAGCCAGAGCGCTATTCTTTGCTTTCTGAACTGTTAATTGCGTGTTCAGGTCGCTCAACTGTTTTGTGAGTGAATCTGCGTCTGCCTGCGCCTTGAGGTAAAGTTGTTTGAACTTCTCCCTTGCTACCTGCTCCGCCTTAAGGCTTGTTAGGGCTTCCTCCAGTTGCTGTTGTGCTTGTCCTAAACTCTCAGCTTTTTGGGAGTACAGTTGGTCATATACTCTTATGTCCTCTTCCGTGCTGTTGAGGTTCTGAACTGCCTGGTCCAGCCTGTTCCGGTAAGCGCTTGCGAGGTCCTGACAACTGTTAAGGTTATCAGTGGTGTTGTGCAAATCAGTAGTCAGTCTTGTACGGTCCTGCTGAAAGAATACTGTGACGCCACTTATTGTCATGGCCATTATTACTATTAGAACTATTAAGAACAAGTTTGTACTCTTTCCGACGAGATTTCCTTTTTTGTTCATGATATCGAAATGATTTGCTTCTTTATAAGCATTATCAGCGTGCGAGTCTATTTTCGCCCAACCTCCTTATGATAATTTCTAATAAATATATTGCCATGGCCAGCGCCAACAAATACCAAGCCAGGCTTGTCTTCTCTATTTGGGTGCGATGCGCGACAGTTTTTGCGAACTCTACTATACCATCCACATCTGTTGGAGAGAACATCTGACCACCAGTAAGTCCTATTGTGCTGACATATTCTTTGTTCAGACCAACTTTTTTGTATTCAAGGGGCGCGTTAACAGCATAGTCAGCCCCAAGAATCGTTGAAAAGCCCTCTTCAGTTGGCATTATTCTGGTAGTATACACATCTTCCCCGGTCAACTGAAAGTTCAGTGTCGTATTCAGTGGTGTGTTTGAGCGCACTCTGACTGCAGTAGATTCTCCTTTTGAAGTGTCTTCCACATGCACGAACGTTTCTTCCTTTCTTTGCGGGTCTCCTATCGCCCAGTTCATCGTTCTGGTAAGGAATAGGGAGTTTCGTTTGCTCAGTACGTCTCCTAAATTGTTTCCATTGTAGACTGTAATGCTTGCAACTCTTCCCAGGCCATACCTTCCAACAGTCAATGCAGGGTCACCACCTGTTGTTGTAACTAGAAGCTGTCCATCGCTTCTGGGAATAACCTGATTGTATCCTGTTAACGTTGCGCTTAGTTCTAATCCTTGCGTGATGAAGTGCTGCGGGTTGAGAACGAAAAGTCCGAATGTATCTCCTGTTTTAATTTCGTTTGGCTGGCCGAAAAGTATTGTTATCTTGTTGGTCTGATCTGCCGGGAAGTAGATTCCATTTCCTGCTGCTGCAAGCCGTGTAAGGAAGTCATTGTCGACGTTCTGCCTTACGCCGACGCCAACTGCATATGTTTTGATTCCCTGCCTTGCTGCTTCCCGAACCGCGTCAAGAGTCTGCTGTTGAACTCCTTCGTATGCACGTCCATCCGTGAATATGATGATATTTTTATCTCCCGCTGTGCTGCTTAACATCTGATACGCGCCTTCAATGCCCGCGTTGAAATGACTTTGAGCGCCAGTCTCTGGGCTCTTAAGCCTGCTCAGTTTGTCTTTAAGAGCATACTTGTTCTCGTAAAGAGGTGCAATATCCTGAACAAGATATGCATCCGAGGCAAAAGCCACCGCGCCGGCCTTGTTACCTAGGTCAAGCTGGTCAAGAACACTTACAGCCAGACTTTTCGTTATGTCCAGGCTGGTAACTCCTGTTGTAGGCACAAGTTTGCCATTTATCTTCTCATACACTTGTCCTGACGCGCCACTAATGTCAATGACGAGTGCTATGTTTGCATCTCCCTTCTTTCTCGTTCCCGTACCAACACGCACAGGGAGTAAAGTTTCAAGAAGACTGTCTTTGTAATTGCCCCGGTCATAACTGTTTGGTCCTCCGACAACTACAAGACCATTGCCGCCCGTATTCACATCATTCAAGTATGCTGTGAGTCCTGTAATGTCCCTAAAATTCTCTGCAGACATATCATTTATTACAACAGCATAGTACTTGCCAAGCAAACCAGGCAAAGTGCTAACCTGTGTAACATCATACAATTCGCTGAGCACTGTTTTAATCGGGTCGTCTTTTTGCGTAACAAGGAGTACGGGTGGTTTTGGAACGGCGGTTACTGTCTTTCTAAACACGTTGTTTTCGGAGAAGTAATCTTCATCTTCTATCGTGGCAGTTATCCTGTGCTCTCCTTCTCTGAACGCTTTGCGGAATTCAATGCGCTGCTCTGCCGTTACTTGGTCTAATACGGTAACACCATCAACTTGTACAGTCACATGAATCTGTTTATCTGGAGTTGTCTTGCTTAGTTCAACAAGGAATGGGTTTTCTACTTCTGCAAGAGTCGTGGTCGGTCCCACAATACTTATCGCAGAGTCCTGATGTGAGGTGCTCAGTGATATTCCACTTAAGGTCGCATTCAAACTGGTAGCGTACAACGCAACATCTCCCAAACTTGGTCCATGTGTTGGGTTTCCATCTGATACTATGAGCACTATTGCGTTCTGCTCGAGATTTCCAAGCACTGCATTTCCTATATCTGACTCCAATCCTTGACCTGCAAGGTGTGTTGTTGTAGGAACCCTTGAATCAAGTGCTTCCTTGAGCGACGCAACAAATGTTGTGTCAAGCACTTCCATGCTCGTGCTGTTGTCGACAAGAAGCACAATTCGGGGGTTGCCCTGTGTGCTCTTTACTACTTGACCTATTGGTTGGGCGAGCGCAAGAACCAGTGAGAGTATTATCAAAGTTCTTGTTATTCCTAGTAAGATTCTCAGATTCTTTCTATTGTTTCGCACATCTCTATCCATGCTCGTCTTAACAAAATTACGTGTTAGAAGAAAAATCAGCAATGCTATTAGTGGAATTGCCCACAAAATATTCATGGGATGCAACAAAGTTATTGTTGTGGGAATCATGTGTCACCCCTGAATTTTAAGTATAATAGTTCTAAGAAAAGTACGATAAATATTGCAAGCACACCATATGTTATCAAATCTTTTGGCTGAGTGGCTGGGGTCTTTTCCTGTTCGAGCGATCGTGCCCTTTGTGTTACAAAAACACCGTTCACATCTGATTCCTGCGGACTGTTGAGGTTGGCCACAATAGTCCGGTCTGGAAGTTCGTACGTGCCCTGGTAATCGAGCACGAGCTTTGAATCCCTTACTGTTGATTTTGGAGTTTTGATTGATTCGACAGGACCAAGCGAAACCAAGCTTCCCGTCCTGTAATTCAGGTTTTGTACACTGGGAGTCTTTGTAGCATAATCCAGCAAGCGCTTCCAGAATATTGGATAGTATGGCGTTGTTTTGAACCCGGAATGCATATCGTCAATTCCGTAATAAATCAGCATTCCGTTATCTGCAGGGGCAACTGCAATTATTGGGGAGCCAGTGTCTGATTCTGCCAGA
>JBDRGA010000043.1:0-24112 GCA_043818175.1 Candidatus Woesearchaeota archaeon
AGTCCTGGGAAATTTTTCAGAAGCGTCGGCAGCGTCAGCGCCGACGCAATACAACGCTACATCCAAGAAAGCAACAGAAACGTAAGACTACAAAGCATGGTCACAGGATACTCCGGGCTTTAGCCCGGAGAGATTCATTTATAATACTATTTCTGGATCTTCTATTTTTTATAGCTATTGAAAAATTTTATAGCTATTGAAAAAAGCTTAACGCCTTCTAAATCGCGGCTTAGCAGGGCTACGTCTTGGTCCTGCCCTTCCAGAAGATTGTCCACGGGGTGCGCCTCTCCTGACTGGGCTTCTTTGAGAACCTCTCCCTCTCTGGGTATGTGCAGTTCTCGAAGCAGCGCCTGTTGCGTTCTTTGCTGCTTCACTGTGATGCTGATGGTCAATTACTTCGATGTGCTGTTGTATTAAACGTTCGATATCGTGCAGATAACCTCTTTCATCACTTGCACAGAAACTGTAAGCAGTACCTTCAGCACCAGCCCTAGCTGTTCTTCCAATGCGATGCACGTAGCCCTCTGCTTCATTCGGCAAGTCATAGTTGATTACATGGCTTATTCCTTCAACGTCAATACCCCTTGCTGCAATGTCAGTTGCTACGAGTACCCTTGTCCTTCCTTTCTGGAATCCTGCAAGCGCCTGCGTCCTCTGGTTCTGGCTCTTGTTGCCGTGAATAGCATCAGCTTTAATGCCGAGGTCGCAAAGTTTGTTTGCTACCTTGTTTGCGCGAAACTTCGTGCGTGTGAAAATAAGAACACGTTCCAAATGCTCCTGTTTCAGAAGCTCAATCAGTACGGTATCTTTATCATTCTGGTCCACGAAGAATACTTTCTGTTCAACAGACTCAACAGTTGTTGCTTGGGGAGTTACTGCCACGTGGGCAGGATTATGTAGTAATGTTCTTGCCAACTGCTCGACTTCTCGTGACATTGTTGCGGAGAAGCATAATGTTTGCCTTTCTTTTGGAGTGTATGAAACAATCTTCTTAACATCATTTATGAATCCCATGTCAAGCATCCTATCCGCTTCGTCAAGAACAAGCACTTCAACGTGGTCAAGGTAGACATGGCCCTGCTGCATAAGGTCAAGCAATCTTCCTGGCGTAGCAACAAGTACGTCAATGCCTCTCCTTAGTGCGCCCACCTGAGGATTTTGTCCAACGCCACCAAAGATTACTGTTTGTGAAATGTGAAGGTACTTGCCATACGTTTTGCAACTGTCTCCAATCTGGGCCGCAAGTTCCCTTGTTGGAGCAAGAATGAGAACACGAGGAGAGCTTTTTGGAGAGGCAGTTTTCTTTTCGCTCAAGTGCTGTAGTATAGGTAAGAGAAATGCTGCTGTTTTGCCTGTGCCTGTTTGTGCAATACCCATCAAGTCCTTGCCCTCAAGCAATGGGGGGATGGCTTGCACCTGGATTGGGGTGGGAATGGTGTAACCTTCGTGCTTTAAAGCGCGCAGTAGTGGCTCTATTATATTGAGTTGTGAGAATTCCATTGATGACCTTTATTGTTAAAGGGGCTTAAGTTTCTTTATAAAGGTTGGGACGGAATTGGTGGGCTGTGCCTGCTATGGTTCGTTCTTGCAGTTTAGCATATTCAATACTTGACTTACTTTGAATTTGCAAAACTATATCACTTCTTCGCCATATTCCAGAGCACCTCGAAGTACTGAGTGTACCCTTTGGCGATTTCTGCGTCCTTGATTACGAGCGCATAACAGTTTTGAGTGAAGACGCTGATGACTACGGTATCTCCAACAATTGCAGTCACTTGAATCTGAGCGAACTCGGCAGGCAGAAAGCGCACTCGTGTAAGTGGAAGCTTAAGTACGGCACCGACGCGTGGTCGTACTTTCTCATCGAAGACCTGACGTGAAGGTAACTTCCTAGATATCCTTCGTTGATGCATGTTTAGCCACCAGTGCAGGCCCATGCGATCTGTTACTTCATCCCCGCCGCCAAATGTGTTGAACTCTTTGCCGTGCGTGCTGATTAGAATGTTGTATGCTTCGTTGATTCCACGCACACCTTTGTAGAGCGTCGCGCTTTCCTTCACGTTTACTTGTTTTTTCTTGAGTTCAGGAAGAAGCTCCAATAACCTTTGTTTCTTTTCATCGATGTACTGGACGATGTTGTCGGGATTCGTGGCCTGATAGATGCGCCGTTTTCCTTCGGAAATGAAGCTTATGAGCCCTTTTTCTATTAAGCTGTTGAGGCATAAGTGAAGTGAAGAATTCGGAAGACGCGATTTTTCGATTAAAGCTCCTGATGTTGCCTGGCCTAGCTCAAGTAGAGCTAAATATGTTCTTATCTCGGTGTGAGACAATCCTAAATCCTCGAGAATGGATGCGTCCATGTTTTCTTTTGTGCAAACTCCTTTATATATTATCCTACGATTTTGTAGGATTAATAATTATATAGTTTAGTTACTACTTAGTTGTTACAGATGTTGAGGTGTACAATGAAAAAAATCATATGGTTAATTTTTGCAATGCTCATAGTGGGATGCACGATGTCAAAAACTGACAATCTGAATACTGAACCCATTAAGATTGGAGCAGTTCTGCCGCTGCAGGCAAGTCCGGGGTATGGCACCCAAAATGGGGAGAATTCCTTGAAAGGGTATCAACTTGCAATAGAAGAAATTAACGCTGAAGGAGGCGTGAATGGCAGGAAACTTGAACTTGTAGTTGAAGATCACAAGAGTGGTAGTACTCAAGAGGCGATTTCTGCATATCGCGCGTTACGAGGAAAGAGTATTGATATCATCCTGGGACCAAATTACGCGCCACTAGGACAAGCTATTGCACCAATAGCGTGCAATGAGAATGTGCTGATTGTCTCTCCGGCAATTGGCAGCCGAGATTTTGCAGCTAGCTGCGCAAACGCATTCAATGTCTGGCCTGCCGACTATGGAAACAGCAAATCTCTTGGCAAGCTCGTTGTTGAAGGAGGATACGAAAGGATTGCCATCGTTGGCTCGCGACAATCTTGGGAAGAGGAACAGGCAAGCGCTGTAAATGAGGGAGTTGAAGAGGCAAACGGGAATATCGTTGAGTACATGATACTAATTAACGACGCAACAACAATGCAGGCAGAGGCGACAAAGATAATTGCTGCAACTCCTGATGCGGTAATCTTCACGAACTACGGATACATGCCTTTGCTCGCCAAGAAATTGCGAGACCTCGGATACACCCGTGACTTTTTCGCGGTTGTCATTGATGAGAGTCGCAGAGAACCCGCACAGGGCGCGTTTGAAGGTGCAATTGCCGTAACAACCTACACCCCAACTGCAGAATTCATGGCGAAATTCGAGAAGAGATTTAGCGTGAAGCCTGACCTTCCAGCAGACACGTCCTACGACGCAATAATGCTTGTGGCAAAGGCAATGCGTGAAACGCACAGCACAGATGTAAATTTGCTGGCTGAGTATCTGTCTGGCGTAAAGGAGTATAGCGGCGCATCAGGACCGTTTCGATTAGGCGATGATGGCGGCGCAATCAAGAATCCTGCATTCATCATCGTGCAGAATGATACGATTGTTGAGTATGTTGGTGTAATTAAAAAATGATTTTTATTCTTTTTGTTTACTCAGGTCGTTCGTACTGTGATTGTTAGTGGAAAACTTTATTTTCCGAGAACAAACCAGCACCGAGATTGAGGAATATGTAGCCCCGCCCGGATTTGAACCGAGGTCCTCGCCTGTCTTCAACGTCGTTGACCTTTGTCAGCGACACTGCCAGAGGGCGAGATGATTGGTCTGGAAGCTTTGCTTTCTGACTTTCGAAAGCTTGCTTTCGTTTGACCGCTACACTACGGGGCTCCGAGTTTTCGTAAGTTGTGATTGCTTTATAAAAGTTATTCAGAAACTATCTGCTCGATGTCTTGTGGTGCCTTCTCTTGATTGTGGGACTGGTAATTTGGGAGACTGTAAATCGTAGTGGTCAAGGCAATTGACGTGGCTACAATTCCTGCCATGACTGCCCTTCGTGTTCTGATTGGTGCGTTGTACATATTTTCAGAAAGGCGCTTTCTAGGTTGGAGACCTGCAAGCTCTCCAAATACATCTTTGCAATAGCCCATTGCGCCTCCTGCGGCTACTGCCAAAACACCAACTTCCAGCGTCTTCCAAAAAAGGTCTTCGGTATCGTGCACGCCTGACAGATAATAGATTGGGGGGTTTACTAGCATGGTGAGCGCCAAAGTATATCCTGCATCGTGCAACCAAGTGCGTCCAACATCTTTTTCAGGATCCAGATGAAATTTGCCTCTTGACCAATCCATGTTTTTTGCGATAACGCGACCCAATCCCAGGTAAAGCGTTGCCATCACAATTCCTCTTGTTTTCATTGATTCAAGGTCACTTACTCCCGGAGGAATTAACGTTTCAAGAATGGCATTCGAGGGGACAGCTACAACAGAAAAGCCAGTAGCATCGCTGATGTTCCTTTGCATTAGTTTGCGCAGTTTGTCCATTCGTTGGCCCACCCGTTTGGCCACCAATTTCAGTTTATAATACTTTCTATTTTCACCACTATACAGTAGCTATCTGTGTGGCGTCGAGCTGACCATAACGTTTAAAAAGCAACCCCGTTTCCACGCACCATGGTCAAGTTAAGGAAGGCGGTCGCGTACAGAAGGGTTGAAAGGCCGTATACAAGAAGAAGCAAGTTCAGGAAGCTTTCTTACGTTAGAGCCATTCCCCAGATTAAGATTCCCAAATTTGAAACTGGAAATCTCCAAAAGAAGTTCGACTATACGCTCGAGCTGAGAAGCAAAAAGCTAATCCAGATAAGGCATAACGCTTTGGAAAGCGCGAGAAAGAGCTCAAACAGATGGCTCGAAAAGAAATTAGGAAAGGACGGATACAAGCTCAAGATTGTTGCGTACCCACATCATATTCTAAGAGAAAACCCATTGACTTCAGGAGCAGGAGCGGACCGTATGAGCACGGGAATGAAAATGAGTTTTGGTAAACCCATAGGACTTGCTGCACAGGTGAAAGTCAATCAAATTATCGTATCCTGCTCTGTAAATGAAGCAGGTCTACAGGCGGCAAAGGAAGCAATGGACAGAGCAAGGCATAAGATGCCCTGTGGCTGCAGGATAACAAGGAAGAAGAACACTATTCTTGCGTGAAGACACATCTTTTTATAAGCTCCGTCGACGGTAAACGTTATGGTCGGGGATGTATTGCAGATTCTTTCCACGAATGATTATATTTACGCTGCGGCAGTTGTTATTGTTACGATTATTCTGGTAGAGGCTCTGAGATTCTTATCCTCGAAACTTGTCCACAAGTACTGGCGCTCAAGACGCTATTCCCTGGAAAGACAGATTCTTGTCAGAATTGAACACCCGTTGCTTGGCATATTGCTCTTGGTTGGCTTGCAGCTTGTATTGCTGAGGTTCATCGGAGCAAATATCACCTTTCACACGACTGTCAAAACCATCTACATTCTTCTCGTAGCATACATCGTATCCAGAGCAACCAATATAATAATCGAAGCCTACGGACATAAGACGACATCACGAAAAAGCCAGACATTTCACGAGGAAGTAGTGCCTTTGATGAAGAGCGCGACAAGTATACTCTTTGGGTTAATCGCGCTGATATACATTCTGACAACTTGGGGAATAGCCATTGGCCCATTGCTTGGTGGCCTTGGAATTGCAGGAGCCATCGCTGGATTGGCGTTCAAGGATACCTTGCAGAACATATTTGGTGGAGTGGCATTGATTCTTGATGACACGTTCAGGAAAGGCGATCTGATACAGCTTGAGTCAGGAGAGATGGGTTCAGTCAACGAAATAACGCTAAGGGCCACACACTTAAAAACGTTCGACGATGACGTGTTAATAGTTCCAAACGGTCAATTAGGAGAACAAAGAATAATCAACTATGCACAACCAACACCAAGACTCAGAATCGTCATTCCAGTAAGCGTAGCATACGGAAGCAACCCTGACAAGGTAAAGGAAGTTCTGCTGGGTGTGTTGCATGGAAGGGAAGACGTTCTGAAATATCCCCGCCGGGAAGTGCGTTTCATCAAGATGAACGAATACTCCTTGGACTTCCAGTTGATCTTCTTCATCAAGGACTACAAGGAAATGTGGCGTAATAAGAATGAAGTAACAACGTTATGTTACAAAGCGCTGTACAGACATGGCATAGAAGTTCCATTCCCCGCACGAACGATTTTCAAAGGAACTCCAAAGCATTACGACCCGGATCAAAGTTCGAAGAACTGACCTCTGGGACCTGGATTTGCTATGATTGTTTTTCCTATTTCGTCTTTCTTGCCAAAAGTTTCATGCAAGTGGCCTGAAAATGCAAAGATGGGCTGTATGTCCATGATTGCTTTCGTGTAGCTCTGGTTTCCAACGTGGCCGAGCCAAGGAAGGTAATCTACATTTGTACCATGAGGTGGCTGGTGAAGGACCATGACTATTTTTTTTCCTCTGCATATCTTTGCCGCGGCTTTCAGCGCAATCTCAGCAGAAGGATCTTCTTCGCTGAAACCATCGCCGCCATATCCTATGAACGCAATGTCATTCAAGATGGAATATGACTTGTGGATAAATGTGATGTTGTTCATGGATTTCGATAACTTGCTTACCTCCCTCTCTGATTCGTGATTTCCGTGCACAATAATCACGGGCTTTTCCCATGAATTCATCTCGTTCATCCATTTCTCTGTGTCATGACCAAAGAATGTGAAATCACCTACGCAAATGACAACGTCTGCTTTCTTTGATTTTTCTCCTATTTCCTTGAACACAGAGGCCTGACCGTGTGAATCCGCGAAAACGAGTAGTTGCATGCATTGGTTCTACGCAATGGATTCTTATGGTTTTTCATGTGCTTGTCAAAGAACTGGTTCATAAATAGGGGATAAATGGGCTTATTTGTGGCTAAATAGTATTAAAATGGTCTTTATTAGACCAAATAGAAACGTTTATATATGTGATTTCACGGTTAGTGCCTTGGAGGCGACAGGCAGAGAGAAGGAAGGCAAACAGATTGACACCACCAGGCGAAGCGTATACAGCAACATCAGAGGGTTTCTCACACGGAGGCAGCATGATGCCTTCCATTCCAGAATGGTTAACCTCAACGTACAGGGCTGCTAAATCAGCGGCAGCTACAAGTGTAATGGCAGTGGGGCGAGTGGTGTTCTGGCCATTAAATGATTTCTATGCAAAACCAACCCGATCAAAAGATCCAATAGTTCCAGAATCTGTGAGAAGAATAAACGAGCTAAGGGCAAGATTTTCGCTGGTAGGTCAACCAAATCTTGCGGAACTGGTTGGCAATGCTAAACCAGATAAATCACACGAAACTATTAGGTCAATTGATGAAGCAATGGAACTTCTCGCTAAGAACTTTTTCTTTCAAGGAGATAGAGGATACCTTCCATCAGGAGTGGAAATCGTCTTGTCGGAAGATCCCAAGTATTGGGGCTCGGGTGTTGCCGAAGTTTATGACGGGCGCACCACAAACCTTAAAAGCGCTTAACCTTGCATCTTTTGAATGAAACCGTACTTAAGGACTACGGAATTCACGACGGCGGCAAGCTCGCTTCTGATGGTCCTCAATCATTTCAACGAGAGCTTCGAGCTCAATAGAGAGAACGAATTCAGGATATGGATGGCATCAGCCAATCTTCCTGTAAGGGCATCAAGCATCTATGGACTTGCAGTATTCGCGAAGAAAAATGGATTGAATCCAAAACTAGTCATGGGTGAGAAAGAATATGACTACCCAGACTACCGGTTCAAGGCATACACGAAAAGGGAAATAGACGAGGCCAAGTTCACAAGCAGACTATTTGCAAAGGAATGCAGGGACATGGATATTCCAATTGAAGAAAGGGAATTTGACTTGGCTGAAGTGAAACGCTTAGTGCAGGATGGTCACATAGTATTGCTCAGGATAAATGCAGGAACTTTACGCGAGAAGAAAAGCACATCCAACTATGTAGTTGTATTTGATTACGAAGGCGGTTATGCAATCATGGACCCGGTTCAGGGGAAGATTATTGTTGACGAGAAACTTCTTGACGAAGCATTTCACACTCTTCAAACGAAGAAGAAAAGAGATCCTAGGATGGTTGTTTTCTAGGTCTCAGCAACGAGACCAAGGCTTACAACCAGAGCTTGATCAACGGTGCCCATTGTCTCAGATGGGAGGTTTGCGAATCGTTTTATGAGTCTGCATTTATCTACTGCTCTAATGTGATTCAAGAGAATCTTTGATTTCTCCTTGACAATCCCTTGTTCAATTTTCACTTCGAACCTATCAATCTTTTCCAATTCTTGTGTGGTTAGTGGTGCGATGATCGTAGTAGAACTGAACTTGTTGCCTACGTCGTTTTGAACAATAAGAACTGGCCTAATCTTTCTAACTTCTTGTCCCTGTCCAGGCTCAAGGTCGGCAAGCCAAATATCACCTCGCTTTACGATTGGGTGTATTGGCCGTCCCATTCTCTTACCAACTTAAGATCACGCTTAGCATTGCGTTGATAGCCCTTTGCAAGGTCACGGTAGAACTGGGGGTTCTCGTCGAACTTAGAACCCACAAGATCGCGTAGCTCATCATCAAAGGACTTCTTGGTCTGCCTTTTGGCCTTTGTGCTTCTAATGGTTGCAACCATACAGATATGCAAAGTGTCTGACTTCAAATAGCTTTCGTCAAGAAACTTGGAAGATTTTCAGCGTGGTTGTTTCAGCAACGGACATTATGGTTTCGTGGTTTTCTAGCCTCAAAGTAAGCCAACCCCCATCCCAGATAGAATTTGCCATGCTCTTGCCAGTGCTGTAGATTGTCCTTTGCGATTTGTAGAGATTCTTGCTTCGAAGCCTGTGAATTATGTATTACATTAAGGAAATCTCCTGCTTCTTTTTCATCGTTGAATACCCATGGCGTTTTTACGAACTGAAAATAAGACAGCTCAAGGCCTGCCTCTGTGCAAAGCCCTTTCACTAGTTCCTCATCCATGAATTCGTGTGGATGCCCTTCGGGAGCGCAAAGTGTTGGACTGTCAATCGCGTTAAAATACGTAGAGGGTGCTGTACTTCTCATTACATCTCCGACAACAAGCTGACCATCGTATTTTAAGACTCGTGCCCACTCTTTCATTGCAGTCAACCTGCCTTTTGTCCCTGTGTCTGGTCTAGTACTGTCATAATGATGAAATGTTGCGATAGATGCTACTGCATCCACACTTTCTGCAGGCAGTCCAGTATACGCGCGAGGAGGCTGATGTCTAGTCTCAATTGGAAGATTAAATTTCAGATTTCTTTCAATCACACTTTCAAGGTTTTCCTCCATTACATCGAAAGTTATAACCCTTCCTTGGTGGCAAACTGCTCTTGCAAGCGGGAAAGTCAAGTATCCATTTCCAGTTCCGAATTCGGCTATTATCTCTCCTTGTCTTGGGTTGACACGTTCGAATATCTGGTCTAACTCAGCAGATCTGACAGCTGGGTATTTGTCATTTGCTTTCCTGTAATTTGACCATCGCCTGTTTTCCATATTATTCACCACTATCACATAGTGTCTGTTGTGCAATAATTAGTTTTGTCCACCAATATGGATGACAAACGAAAGGATTAAGTATTAACTCAGTTCAACAGAAGCATGAATGCAGCCGAAACTCTGGTATCTCTGGGACTAACAGACAAGGAATCGCAGGTGTATCTTGCTTTGCTGCCTCTTGGAGAAGTTCCTCTTCAGGAGATTGCCAAACGAGTCTCACTGCCAAGAACAACAATATACAACACACTGAACTATCTGGCAAACCGCGGCTACGTGTCTTTTATAGTAAAGAAAGGAGTGCGTTTCTATCTTGCAGCCGAACCAAGAAGGATACAAGACTCGATTAAAGAAAAAGAAGCACTCTTTTCTGCAGTGCTGCCAGAACTATCTGCTCTTAAGAGTGTGCTTGTCAAGCCAAGCAAAGTAGAAATGTATCAGGGTAGCAAAGGTTTGTTCACAATACTATCTGACGTGTTCAAGAAGAAGCAGATGACATATTACTTTGGATCTTACTCTATGTCAGTCGAGGTATTAAAACATCAGCCTGGACATTTCAGGAGCCTTCGGCTTGACAGGAAGATACCTGCGAAAATAGTCATAGACAATTATGACGAAGAAGTATTTCACTCAAGTGCATACAAGAAAATAACAGAAATGCGTTTCAATAAGGCACTCAAAGACTTCCCCTGCATGGTATTCATCTACGGAGATAAGGTTGCGATGTACACTTTGAAGAAGGACTTGGTCGGTATGATTATACAGAACGAGCAGTTTGCACAGGCGATGAAGATGGTGTTCAATATGTATTGGGAGCCGGCAGAACACTAGAGTAAATACTGAATACTACCCAAGCATATCGTAAAGCCTCTCGGCTATCTTCCTTGCTTCCTTCAGTTCAGGGGTTTCCCTGTACTGGTACGCATACTCTTCAACACAGTCCTTTGGTTTTCTTGCTTGTTTCATGGTACGCCTGAAGCTTTGCCTCAGCAATTATTCTATGTTGTCTTTCCTTATTATACTTCCGGTCTAGTGATTCAATCTTCTCAACCAGTAGCTTAATATCTCGCCGAAAACTGCGTGACAATTCCCTTTCAATGAAGTTTGTGCCTATTATGTAGACGGTGGGCAGGAGTATAATTTCAGTGTTCAGAAGCAGACCAGAATAAGAAGGAAACGAATGGATGAGGAAGAGAAATACTACTGCGGTTATGGAAATAGAGAGTGTCAGCAGTATCCTGGTCTTCTCAAGAGACATGAACCGCGAGATGAATTGGCATTTATGTGCTTTATGTTGAAACTTCTATACATATTTCAAACTTTTTGCAAGTTATCCTAAACTTCCGAAAATATTTTGAGTCTTTCTCATCTCAAACTATAGTAATCTTCCAACACAACAGAATCAACACCCATCAAGTCCTTCACTAGGTATAATCTGCCTTCGCCCACTTCAACAATCCTCTTTGCAAGCTCTTCTCCCTTCTTGTCCAATTGTATTCCAACCAGACTAATGGTTATGCCCGCGTTCCTCGCCATCGACGCTGCTTTTATCGTGTCATTTTCGGGCTCAGTGCCTTTTGTTGGTAGGGCGTCTGTAAGCAGTACAAGATGCTTGCTCTTATCGTTTCCAAACAGGGTCACGGAAGCACGCATCACCTTAACCAAATCGGTCTCCATGCCTGCTCTTGCTTTGCTTAGCTCATTCAAGATGCGTGAGAAATCCCTACATGGCTCAATAATGCTCTTAACATCAGAATGAAAAACAATCAAGCCAACCTTGTTCCTGTCCTCGATTGCCTTGTATGCCAAGGCAACGCCTGCCTTCTTGGACGTCTTAAGTTTTTCTCCGCGCATGCTTCCAGAACAATCCATTGCATAAATTATGGTGTGATGTCCTTTTGCTTCACGAGTGAACTTTTTTAAGTCCTCTGGTTGTAATTCTGAATGCATTCTTCTCGCGGCAGTTTTGACGCTCTGCTTCAAAGCAACGTCACGATACCTTCCTTTGCTGTACTGTTCGTAATCCTTCTTATCGCCGTAAGGATTTTGCAAATGCTTGATTGGTTCGCCAATCCCCTTTCTTGAAAGCTGGTCAAGCTCTTCGGTAAGTAAAGAGATTGTTGCTAGCTTCAAACCTTTGTCAGTAACAACATAATCCTTGTTGATTACTCCCTCATCCTTTAGTTTGTCTGCATTTTCTTTTATCTGCTGCTTGAGATGTCTCTTGAATTCAGGAATGTTAATGTTCTTTTCAACGTAATCAGGCGAATAACCCGTGAGTTCGCGAATGATTGTTTCACCATAGAGACGTTTTGCATTCTTGTAATTCTTTGTTAGGTTCTCAAATGCTAAATCAGGCTGGAATGAACCAACACCTTGATTAATCGCTTCTTGAATTAAAGCACCTTCCTTAACCTGTTTCTCATCATGAGGAATAATAGTATTAGGGAGACCTTCATCCTGCTTGGCCATCTTGCCAGGCAGTTCATCCGCATTCCATGCCTGCTCTACTTCAGTGCTCTTGTCCGTACCTGAGTCAAAGATAACCTCCCGAGTCCTGGAACTCGTCGAACTTCTGCCTGATAAAGTCCTCGGGCTTCTTGATATACTTTAATGAAGGCTTCAGGCGAATCCTATGCGAGAGAACGCTGACAAGAACAGCCTTAATATCAGAAGGTTCAACTATTGTCTTATTCATAACCACTGCATGGCTCTGAGCTCGTTCATACAATCCAAGTGTTGCCCTTACTGAAGGCTTCTTTTCCAGGTCGTGGCTTTCTCTGAGCTCCCGGATAAATCTTACTGTGTTGTGCAATAATTTTTCAGGAAACTCAATCATCTTGGTTCCCTTTCCTGTTACTATGCTCATCTCAATATCTTGGGACTCTGGGTAGTCAACATAGATGAGGTCAAAGCGGTCCAGAAATACATCAGACAAAGGTTCTGTGCTTGAATCCTCTGGATTCATCGTTCCAATAAAGATGAAACTGGCAGGGAAGTCGATAGTGTACGAGCCAATGGTTATTGTTCCTTCTTCCAGTACTTGTAGTAACGCGTTCTGCAATTTTTCACTACACCTATTTACTTCGTCGAAGAACAAGATGCCTTGATTCGCCTTGAATATCTTGCCTGGAGAGAACGCCTCAAGTGATAATGCGCCGTGCTTCATTGCTTTGACTGGGTCGATATCTCCTAAAAGGTCTTCTGCAGTTAAATCTGGCGAGCCCTGCACTCTGATGAAACGCTCGCTTCCTTTGAAGGCCTTGACTTTGCCGGTTTCTTTAACACCATGCATCAAACCTTCGTCCATATTCACCTCAGGCAGAGCGTGAACAAGTGACTTTGCCAATGTAGTCTTTCCCACGCCAGGTGCTCCGACAAGAATGACATGCCTATCCATTAATAACGCGCTCTTTAACTGGTCTTTCACGTCTTGCTGACCTAGAATGTCGCTGAATTCTTCCTCGAGTATATTTTGTTTGAAATCGTCCATAAAGGGATTGGCAAATATTCCTTATTTAAAACGATTTAGCGACTGCAGCAAAGCAATAGATTTATAATTAAGGCGCGTTGTGCTGTGGGAGTTTTCACCCAAATTCTTGGCCTGCCTTTTCGTAAACTTCTTTCCAGTCTTTGCAAGGTACCACATCCAATGGGCCGTCAATCGCCCGGTGCATTTCTAATTCCGAAAATCCTTCGAAATTTCTGAGCAAACTGTTATGAGTTTATGTTGTGTACTAAGCAGAAAACGATGGCTGAGAAATATTACTTGGACACATGCATTTGGAGAGACTTTTACGAAAATAGAATGGGTCTGCATGGCAAGCCACTTGGCAAACAAGCCAACAACCTGTTCACGAAAGTCATAAGCAAACGGTTCATGTTGTTGTATTCTGATTTGACTGTTAAGGAACTCTCAATTGACTACACGAAAACTGAAATAAAAGAAATGCTGAACCTTCTTTTTTTGACTGGAGTTCTCAAGAAGGTGGACATATCTGAGAACGATTACAAAGAAGCGCAAACCATAGCAAGACAGTATGGCGTGCCAACACCGGACGCCCTACATGCCCTTCTTGCAAGGAACAATAATTCAGTATTAGTCTCTCAGGATAAGCATGCTTTACTGTTGCAGCAAGTGGTACGGGTCATGAGACCAGAAGAAGTTCCCTAATTGGTCCATCCCATTTCAGAAGCCAGTTCTTTCAACGCTTTCTTTGCTGTTTCCTTGTTCTGCTTTAGTGTTGTCTTCTTTCCTGCTTTGCCTCTGTATTTGAGGAATTCTGTCGCGAGTTGCTCTCGATGCAACTGTGCCAGTTTCTCTCGTATAGCGTCTCGAATGAATTCAGTTCTGGTGCTGTAGTTATTTTGTTTCAGAGTAGAATCAATTGAGCTTAGCATACTCCCATCCAATTTTAGGCTCACTGCTTCCATGGTAATACTTAGTATATACTAAGTATTATTTAAATGTTTGTGTTGTCAATCGCCCAGTGCAATAACGCCTGCTTCATACCGACCCAAACCCAAGCGCATTTAGTACGTTCTTTACCTCTTCAATTGCTGCCTTCTGGTCTTTCTTCTCGCTCATGCGCACGAACCGGATAAGGAGCATAGCTAACTCGTCAGCCGTGCCGAACTTCAGGACAATACCATCCGTCATGAAGTAAAAACGAAACTTCTTGTATTTCAATTCCTTAATAACATATTTTCCTGAATGGCCAAGAGCTTTGCCTTTGTGGGGATTAATTAGAAGTGTATCGAAAAGGTCATAAACTCTGTTTCCTTCAGCACGACCAAATGTCTTCTCAATATCTTTCTGGAGACGCTCTGAAACGCTAATCCTTGGCACGGTTGAACCTCTTTCTGGCTTCGTCAATCGGTATTGCGTCAGTCATGTCGTAGAGCCAGTTGTGAATAAGGTTCTCTTTAGTTATCTCGTACATCTTCCTGATGACGTCTTCGTACGTGTCGCCTGCTCTACCAAGATTCTTTAGTTTCTCTTTCAGTTCCATGGAAATCGAGATTGTGGTGTTCATGGATGTTATGAAGTTTATAGAACTTATAATGTTTTCGCTTTCTTCCTTTGCTTCGGACATGTAAATATAGAATAGTTATTCATTTAATTGTCATGTTATGTCAATACCGGAAATTTTTCAGAATAACTCAACGCTTTCGTTTTCTCCAAATCCACCAAACAACAAAAGCAACAACAGCAACCCCCAGAGTAACCCATCCAAAATACTTGTCCGTGAACGTAACAGCCCACTGGCCGAGGTAAGCTACAAGGCCTGCTACAAGGAAGAACCTTAGAGCTCTACCAATGAATGCTGCAACGAGCATTTTGGGAATATTAAGTCGAAAAAGCCCAGCAGCAATCGTAAATATCTTGTAAGGAATTGGAGTAAAGGCGCCGATGAAAACAGCCCATTCTTCATACTTCTGGAACATTTTTCGCGTCTTCTCAATCTTCTTGGCATCAAAGATGCGCTTGACGACGAGTTCTTCGCCTGCGTATCCTATGCCATAACCAAGCAACGCACCCAGAACGCTGCCAACGGTTGCGATTATGGCGAAAACCCACCATAACGAAGGCGCTTCAAGCGTCAGAATCACAAGCAAAACGTCAGGCGGTATTGGAAAGAAAGAAGCTTCCATGAAAGAAAGGATAAACAACCCAAACCAGCCAAGTGGACCAAAGGTCTTCTCAGTCCATAAAACCATTTGCTCAATAAAAGCCATCAGCGATGCACCTTAATCGTTGCTTTCTTGCATCTAAGCGTGACGTACGGGTCAGATGTAATGTCCTTTACTAGTACATCGACTGTATTCCACTTCAGAGGAATCTTCGCGAACCAGCGAGAACCTTTCTTGTAAGCAGCAGGATGCACTTCTAAGAATCTTTTGGATGCGTTTTTCTCCTTGGCAGGAGGACCTTCTCGTTCCAGGAACCTGGGCAAAGACAATTTCTTTAAGGCAATGAATCCTACGCTCATACCGTTAAGGTATTCCCATTCATGTTTCTTAATCTCAGAAAACTTAGAAACTTCGGAAAATATCTTCTCGTAAGCGAGTTTCACTTTAGAGCCGGCAACATCAGCAGTTCCATCGAGAGGAACGAGTTTCACTTCCACGACTGGGCCTTTAACATCTTTTTTGAAACGCGCAAGAGTCAATGGATTAACCTTGAAGAAAGAAGCAGATGGCTTCTTTAGGAAAGCTCTGCATCCCTCTTTGAAACGCTCGAAAGTCTCCTTGGAGATTGCAGCTGCGGCGTTCCTGTCCTCCTGCACAGGGTCAACTAGCACAAGTGGAGAAACGAGCTTCGCCTTGTTCAGTTCATGCAGAGGGTCCTTCATCTTGTCTTCGATGTCAATAACAACGCGGTCACCCCAAACAGAAGCCTGCTCAACAAAACGAAGAAACGAACCATAATACAAAACAAGCAATTCAAGCACGTGCCCAGAAAAACCCTGGATGTACGATTCTGCTCCATAAACCTTCAAGTGCCTGCAGAACTGCTTTGCTAAACGAACGTCATCCTGCTTTCCAGCGATGCGTTTCATCACATACTCAACATGCATGGGGCTCATATCGGTAACGTTATCAGCTTCAGAGAAGGAAGAAACCTTCAGGACAGGAACTATCTCGAAAAATATGTCTTTCTTGATGTGAAAATAATCTCTAGAGCCGTGGACGCGAATCACATTAGGAGTAATGTTCCTCAGTGCCTTTTCCAACAATCCTGAAATGTCCTGGCCTTTGTAATCGGGAGGAAAACGAACGAAAATGTCAGCATCATGATTTCCCTTGATGTTCGTGCCTTTGGCCAGACTCCCTCCGAGCATTACCTCCGCGCTGTATTCTCTGACTACATTCTGGATTCTAAGGGCGAAGAGCTCTGCCTTCTCCCTGACTGTGGATTCAGGTCTTAGGCGTGCTGCAACCGTTGAGAGGAATTTCATTAACTATTGTCTCGTTCAAGATTATATAAAGATATCCAACCCGACAACATTTATAAATCCTCAGATATGGGTGCTAACAATGGAGGCAATCCTTTATCTTACAGCGATAGGTGTCATTCTTCTCCTGGGATTAATAGTAACGTTGATAGGAAAGAAGCTCAAGCTTGGTAATGTGCTATTGCTTCTGCTTCTGGGCATAGGACTGCACTATGTGAATCCTGTTGCAAATAACCTTTTTGCACTTCCCCAAATATTCATAGTAAGTGTAGCAATACTAACTTTGGCGATGATTGTTTTTGATGGTTCGAGCAGATTCAAACTTAAGGAAGTCGACCAGGTATATCTTGCTGCTTTGAAAATGAGCTCGTGGAATCTTGTTCTCAATGCAGTAATCTTAGCGCCACTAATCGCCATCCTTTTTTATGGCGGGCTTACTGGAGAAGCTCTTCCCTTCGCACTCATGTTTTCATTCCTTATGGCTGCAACAGACGCGGGTTCAGTATTTACAATATTCAAAGAACGAACACATAAGATCATTCAATACTTGGAAGTTGAGGCGGTCATAAATACTCCAATTACAGTACTTCTTCCTTTCATTGTCCTTGATTTCGTCAAGGCAGGTCAGGGGTTCATACCTGGATTTATTAGCCAAGTAGTTCCTTTCATTCAACAAGTGTTCGTAGGTGCGGGAGCCGGATTAGTTCTGGGAATTATAGTACTAAAAGTAATGAAGAACGTATATAGCGAACAATTAAGCCCAATAGGTCTTATGGTAGCTGCACTCCTTAGTTATACTTTAGCAGAAACCCTGGGAGGGAATGGAGTTCTTGCCGTAGCAGTTCTGGGATTAATGTTTGGTAACTTCTACGTAAAGCAAAAAGGCCAGTTACAGGAGTTCAGCAGCATCCTTAGCAACAGTCTGGAAATCCTAGTTTTCGTACTAATAGGTCTCAGCATATACAGGGAACTTCCATTCATATTCTATGTTAAGGCGCTTCTGGGCTTCATAATATTGCTCTTGGTAAGGTACTTAACTGTAAGCTTTTCATTCAGGAAATCTGAAGTTAAGGCAAAGGAAAAACTATTCATGACATTAAACATTCCAAAGGGAATTGCAGTTGCAGTAGTAGCACTTACACTTGGAAGTACGACATTTGCTTCTGATGCTTCAGCCATGACTCAAACAACACTAAGCCTTATTCTGGCCTTCCTCGCCTACAGTCTAATACTCGCAAGTATTGTAGAAAGATACGCCCACAAATTCCTGCACGTGCCTAAGAACCCTCAGCCCAAGTAGCTCATCTGCTTCTCGTCTGCCTGCTTTGAAACTTTGGCCTGTTGGTTCATCATGTCTTTCAATTTGCCTTCGAAAACCTCGGCCTGTGCATACAATGGCTGTGGGTCAACTTTAAGACCAAGATGTTTGTCAAGAAGCGTGATTACACGAGCTGCGGCAGCACTGTCAGGCACGGCACTGTGCGTACCAGCAAATATACAGCTAACCTTTGGTTGTCGAAGCATTAAAGCAGCAGTAACTCCAATGATGATACTCTCTTGCATGGGTTTAGCACCCAACTTTTCCAACGCAGGATTTCCATGGCAGAAGAGCGACTCTTCCGATTCACTAGGTGGCACGGCAACACCCTCAATGCTAATAACCTCCTTGGCTTTAAGCTGGGAGGAAAGCTTCGCTACTTCATCAGCAATAGCCCACTCCTGTCCTTTTGGGTTTAGTATGGTATGAAGGATGACTATGTTGTGAGACCTGCTGTAATAAACTCCCATGGGCCTTACGAGCTTGCCCAGGTGTACTGCAACCGTTGCAGGCAACTCATCGTAAACGAACTCTCCTATTAGTGTAGGTTTCAAGTGGTCAATGAGGAATTCAGTCACAATAGGTCCAACGAGACCGAATCCGGGGAATCCTTCGATTATTGTTGGCTTCTGCGGCTTGAGTGAAAGCTCTATTCTCATGCACGCTTGCAGGCAAGGCCGTTTATAAATTGTTCGCTGCCAGCCAACACCTATTTATATCAAATGTCTTGGAATTACTGTTATGAACATTTTATTTCTACTCGCAGGGATAGGAAGCCTTGTTGCAGCGTGGTTCGCAGGCAAGGCCGCGTGGGCTTCAAGAGGCAAACGTCCTTCAGTCATACAATATTTCCTGAGTGGTCTCATGCTCGCCAATCTTGCAACGGGGTTAGTGCAGGTGTTCTGGGGAATTGTTCAGGGGCCTTCAGGTGTAGAAGTGCTCTTAACATACCAGCTTTTTCTTGGTATGCAGACAGCCCTGCTTGTAGCGACGATGGCATGTCTGGTCTCAAGGAAGATGGTTTGGCTTCTTGGTCTTTACATATTCACGGTTCCGGTGCTAGTGCTCCCTGGAACTGACCGTATAATCCTATGGATATTTGCAAGTAGTCTGGTACAACTGGCTTTCTTTGCAGTGGCGGCTCTGAAGGAATCCAGAGAAGTAAGGGATGCAGGAATCATCGGAGTGATAGCAACAATTGTGGTCATTACAGCACTGCTAACGGCAAACATGTCATTAATGCTTTCGCTCGGCGTACTGGTGAGCACGTTGCTCTATGCGTTGGCATATCGTAAGATAGGAAAACACATGATTAATGCTGGCCCAACTCTTCACTTTAAGAGTAATGTCTCAAGTTTCTTGAGATTCATAATACTGGTGCCTGTCATAACTATGTTCCTTCTTTTCGTAACGATTAGTGTTCATGAACTGGGGCATGCCGTTGCGGGAGACGTTTCTGGATGCAGTTTCTCTCAGGCGGTAATATATGAGATAGGAGGTTCAGCGCACGCTAATGTGCAATGTGACAATAACACCGACAAGGCATTTGTTGGCCTTGCAGGTCCACTGCTGCCGTTAATTCTTGCACTCGTGTTCGTATTTATAGCGCAGGAATTCACGACTATACTGGCGCTTTATCTTTCAGGATATGGCTTGATATTTTTCTATGGAGACCTAAGTATAATCGGGGCACCACCTGCGTTTTCATTCGTGACTACGCTACTTGGATTTGGATTGCTGATATTCGCGATAGTACGACTGACTCTATTCTTTTTGCGAGATCGTTAGCTTGATTGTTCGTAAAGTCTTTCTTTCTCTTCGTACTGCTTGTAAAGGAATTTAAGTCGCTCATACACGTCCTTGACTGCTGGAATCTTTTCTGCAAGCGCTACGAAATCATCTGCATGTTCCAGCGAGTAGATATCCTCGCAAAGGGAACGTTCAATCCTGTATGGATGGGGGTTGTCCTTGTAAGCAGTGTATAATTCGAGCATTCTTTTTAGGATTCTTTCAAGGTCTTTGCTCCTTGACCTTAATTCTTCGAGGTCCTTGCGCTCAAGTAACTTCTTTATGGCATCTCCCAGCTCCCGTTCCAGTCCAATAATGTTGTCATTCTGGAGTCTTATGAGCGCATCCACTTGATCCTTATGAGTTGCGTGCAGTCTCTTCTCTGCTTCAATACGTTCTTTCTCATTATACTCGAACCACCTCATAATGTAATGGATTATGAGAGGACTCGCTAAGAGGAATACTGCAAGAAGCCACAAGTACTTGTAATAATCAGTGCAGATACCAAAGAAGTAGTAGTATGCTATCAGTATTGCTGTTATCGTGGTTACGCTCACCACAAAAAGCCACATTTTTCTTCGTTCAGATAAGTAAGCCCGTGCTCTCTCAAGGTCAGGTCTCTTCAAATCATGTCTGATTCTTTCGGTTTTTCTGTATGAGTGCGTTACTTTAGCAGTTGTCCCAATCAGAATTATGAAGATGAAAATGAGGAAATAGAGGTTTAGTGGATTGATAGTGCGCTCGCAAATTCTGGCAGGAAAAGCGAACATAGAAGCATCGCAGGCAGTACATGGCCCTCCACAATCAACACCTTCTTCGCCCTGGTTCCTGACCTTGTCAAAGCAGCTGGGGCAAGGGTTGCATGGGCCTCCACAATCTATGCCCTGTTCTCCCTGGTTCTGTATACCATCATTACATCCTTCGCAGGGCTTGCACGGGCCTCCACAATCTATGTCTTCTTCAGCTCCATTTTGTATGCTGTCAAAACAGCCAGGGATGTAGTTGCATGTTCTTTCTGTTGATGGGAGGTCTTTTGAAGTACCACATTGGTTTAGGTCCTCGCAAACCCTTGACTGTAATCCGTCTGGAAGGCAGGAACTCCAAGATTCGCACTTCCATGATTCAACACAGATGCCTTGAGAAGAAGCGCCTCCTGCGGCACCGCCTCCGCCACCACCGCCCCCTCCTCCAGTACCACCCGTACCTCCAGTTCCTGCTGGTGGGCACGTTCCGCAATCAGCTTCGCAAAGCTTACACGTCTCGAACTGGTCGTCACAGAAATTGTCTCCGCAGACGAGTTCAGGATAGGTAATATCAACAATGTGAAACGTCCCACTTGACCATGTTGTCTGGCCCCATGCACTAGCTGGATTTCCATTGTACGTGAACCTAATAACGTTGCCTTCTCTGGCTCCTTCATCTGTTGCGGTAGTTATATCGTCACCTGTGCAGGATAGTAGCCCATAATAACCCACGTTTACTATTGTGAACATTCCGCAAAGAACGTTGTCTGAATCATATGCGCGTATTACTGCTCCAATTGCACCTGCGTCATTATTCGCGTGGACTGTTCCGTAAAACTCAGTCGGGAGGACTGGAGCTGCAGCAACTCCTGAGGCCAGAATTACAATCACGATTAAGAGCAGGTAGATTCTCATGGCGGGCTCCATGTTCCTGAAGAAGTCATGTTAATCCAGTATCCTATGTATGGCGTGCTCATGTTGAACGTGGTGCCAACTCCACTTGGGTAATAGTACATGTATGTCTTGGCCGTATTGTTGTAAGTCATGATAACACTGTACTTTCCTGATATTGAAGCAAAAAGAGTTGAAAGTGGGATACTGTCGTCAGTAACCATTCCTACCAGGTTCCATCCTTGCGGGAGACTGATGGTCTGGCCTGAAATGACGTATCCTTCGTAGTTGAAAGTTCCTGCTTGGCTGAGCAGAAGCCAGTATGCGCGTTCTCGACTCATATTCCCAAAATCTATGACTACCCATGCGGGGAGGTTGGGCTTGTAGGCGTGCCAGGGATCTGTAGCGCCATTCTCGTACGCAAAAACTCCTTGTATGTTTGGGAAACCGGCAAGAACAATATCTTTCGAGATTGATTTTGGGATGCAATAGAAGCTTACAAGATTGGTTCCAGTTGATACAGTCGTAGTACAATTCGTCATGAGAGATTCACTCACGTTAACCCTCGTAAAGGCCACGAATCCTGTTGGCGTTTGTTGTTGGGGGAGAAGCAGCGCGGCAAGCACTGCAAGTCCTAAGAGTCCTGCAGTTATGATACCCTCTCTGACGACGTGCCGCATGGTTTTCATCTCATATCTGTCTTATAAAAACGTTTGCGTCGCCGCATCCAGGAGTTTAATGTGATTAAATTCTTTGTTAAATTAAACATAGTATTATTATACTATAACAATATAGTAATTAATTAAGAACTTAATTATTATTGTCGTGGACAACGATTCTGGTTGTCACGTTCTGCAATGTTACCTTTGCTTTCCACACTTCTTGCAATGTCTGTGGTGCAGTTTGTTCTTGTGACTGCAGTGCTTGCACTTCTTCTTTGAGAACAAGATTAGGAGTACAAGTATGATTAGCACCAAGATGAGCACGTAGTAGACGTAATCATCCTTCGAAATCTTCATGGCGAACTCGCCATCAATTACTTTGGTAAGAATGTTTTCCCTTCCGCCGTAGTACGCCCGCACATTAACTGTCGGGTTCTGTGTTATGTCTTCAGCTGCCATCTGAAGTGGGACGGGAATCCATGTGCTATCTCCCTTAGAAAGTTTGGTCACACCTGTCGAACCCGCACTAACGTATTCTCCGTTTACAAGCACATCGTGCATTTCCAGAGTTACGTACGCATCCTGAGAGCCCGTGTTTGTGACTTTCACAAGAAACTCTTGTGTTCTTGTATTGTACTTTAAATCATCAAGCGTGATGACGGTCTCATCAAGAATAGTTATTATGTCAACTGAGAGTGTTTTTTGCGTTGAAAGCTCAAGACTTTTTGGGCTCTCGCCGTAAATAGTGAAAACTGTCGCAGTCATCTGGTCTCCTAATAGAGTTGCAGGATACGTAATAGTTCTATAATCATTGCCTTCTATGTACAAGGATGTGTCATCTCCGAACGTCTCTGACTGACCATCCGAGTTCAAGGTAACTGTATTCTTGAACCATGCCCCTTGAGGTTGCGTGTTTCTCAATGTTACTTCAAGTCTGTTTGTTGCTTTGTTGTACGTAACTGAGAAGATTTCAAGGTTCAATTGTATGCGTGGCATGGGGAATCGGTCCAGGTCCTCTACCTGACTTATAGGTCCTGCTGGGTTTCTTGCGCCTTGTGCAAATTTAACAAAGACACTTATACCAGTCTGCCGGCGTACGAACGTTGCTGAGCCCACCAGTTCATTTCCCACGAGAATACCAACATCAATGTGTTCATCCTTCAGGAATGTGCGCACTTGTTCTGGGACTGTGTCTCTTCCAATAAAGATTACCGGGTCCGTGCCCGACATTATGCTAGATTCAATGAATTCTCCGTTAGTTAGAATTGCCTGTTTGCTTGGTTTTACTGAGAGGTATCGCTTGACAATCTCCAAATTATTGTCAAAACGATCTCCCTGATTGATAGTTTCGGGATTGAACTCAGAAAGCCTCTGTTTGACTGCTCTGTTGACTTGTCCGTATATTATAACGTCTGTAGGTTGTCTATCCCGAAGGAAGTTGGCAACCTCGTTGCCGTTTCGCTCGTTGGTAAAGAGAACATAGTATCCGGCAGTACTAGCATAGGATGCCACGCTAAGCGCATTATAACCATATGCATCATCAACAATGATGAATTTCCGTATGTTCGTCAGTCGCTTGGCAAGTTCAAGATTTACGTTGTTAAATTGCAGTTCCTCAGCGGTGCTGCCTTTTCTATTGCTTAGTATATCATCATATCCAACAACCCACGGTTGCCTTCCTGCTATTATCTCCACGTCCTGCTTGTCAGGAAGCTGGTAGAGCAAGAGTGTGGCATGCCTGCTGGATATTAAGAAGCTTGAAGGAATTTTTTGAAGATTTGCGTAGATTGTGGTGCTGTACACGTCCCTCCAATCATTGCTGTTGGCAATTATCTGGTCGGCGGCCAGCACACCAGGTATTGCAATGACGAGCACGGCCAGCAGAATCAGAATTCTTGTCTTCATTCCCCTGAACGAGTCCGTCGCGGGGGATATATAAACCTTTTGGGATTATGCCTGGTTGGATAGGGGCTGGCGCTTAATGCATTCAAAGGTTACTTTTGCTATGTACTCTTCGTAAGTCATGGCAATCCTCACCAGTCGAAGGAGGCGATGTCTCGGGCGGAGCGGTGAAGCTCGCCGTGGAGCTTCCGGACGGCTTCTCTCAAGCAAGCTGCCATATCGACCTCTCAGGAGTGGATGTATCCGTCCTTCTCGACCCGACGTACATCCCCCACTTGTGGAAGTAGTAGCAGCCATTGATCGA
>JBDRGA010000044.1:0-27231 GCA_043818175.1 Candidatus Woesearchaeota archaeon
TATCCCCCATTTTAATCAGAAATATCACAGAATACTTAAATGATATGCTGAAATGCATATCGTGAAGGAATTATTCGACCAGCTCGACTCTGGAACGCCAAGAGTGCTTCTAGACACTTGTTTCGTGTTCTCAATGCTGGACAGGCACGAAGAACACAAGCTAAATGATATTGACGGAATTGGTATAACGTCATTCAACGCTCAGGAATTATTGCTTAAGGAGCACTCTGTTCACGATTCAATACGACATTCAATGAGGAAATGGCTTAAGACCAAACCAGTCGTTCTTTTCACCGTGCCAGTGGAGCCAGGACAAAGGGAAACGGAGAAGAATTTCGTGCAAAGCGTTGACCCAAAGCTTCTGGAACTGATTGCTGATCCTTCAGATGCAGTATTGCTGGCTGCAGCGTTTCAATGTAAAGCCAATGTGTTAACGAAAGACAGGCACCATTTGTATACTGCAGTTCTTGAGAATTATGCAAAGGACTATGGCGTCCAAGTGTATAAAGAACTCAAAGATTTATTATAACGAAAGTTCGCCTGCTCGGAGCTAACCCTTGGCTAAATCTAGAGGTATTACGCTCCTCGCTCTGAACGCCGAACTTTCGGAATTGAAAATCTCGCCTTAAATGCGAGGTATTAGACCCCTTCGAAAATCTCGCGTGTGACGAGATTTTCAATAAAAAAAGAATTTGAAAAAATTTCTTAGTAGCGTCTTGGTCTACTGTCGCGGTATTTCCTGAAGCACTCTGCGCACCTTACAGGTTTACCTGGCGTAGGCTCAAAAGGCACTTCGCATTCTGCACCACATTCAGTGCAAGTTGTCTTGAACTTCTGCGAGGGCTCTGTGCGCTCTCTTCTAAATCCACCACCGCCACCAAATTGTGGTCTGTCTCCATCCCGTTTAGGGGGCCTGTCTCCGCCGCCTCGGCGGTCTTCTCCGATCCCATTTTTCTTCTTCCTCCTGTTTACGCACGAGCCGAGAAACCTTTTTGAGGGATTCTCCCTCTCTGCTTAGGGCTAAGAAGCCATCCTTAGTATATAAAACCAGTAGGTGCCAAGCTGAAGTTCTTCCGGATTCAGCAACACAGCACATTTGAAGCAGACACACCTCCTATTTGTACATGAAAGTAACACATGTAACCGCTCTTGCCACTCTTTTGGGAGGGCTTGCAGGATTCATGGGCGTTGTTGCTGCTATTGCGTACTATCTCACTTCATCCAAGTCCTTTGGAAGTTTGCAACTCGTCGGCGTTGAAGTCATTTACATCGCGACCGTAGCATTTATATTATACTATACTAAGAGGAGAATACGATGAAAAACTCAACCAAAAAATGGTGGGCAGACAATATATGGCTGATACTAGGCATCCTATGCTTCTTCCTCTTTATGTATCTCGTGTTCGGCACGAAATGACAAATCATTAACACGCCTCTTTAACCATTACAAAGTGAGTAAACGGGCGAAATGTTTATAATTCAATGACAATATTCTCTTAGCATGAGTGAAGTTCCACAATCGTTCAGTGCAATAGACAAAAGGCCTGTTTTTCTGAGCATACCTGAAGACGCCCTGAAAGGAAAAGGGTACGTTGATGCAGAAGCATTTGACAATATATCAGACCAAAGAGGGCACACGTACCTGGCTCAAACCCTTAGGTTAATTCGGCAAGAACGCAGGTTTCCTACAGTGGATGAGATAGTACAACGCGTGTCTCCAAATGCAAAAGCAGAATTTTCGTTTGTTACAGTGATGGGTGGCTTCCCAATAATCCTACCATTCATCAATGGAGGAGACGAATCTACTTCAAGACTCGCAACTAACTATGCTGTGGAATTCAGACCGCCAGAAGAAGGCAAAGGTTGGATATCAAGGCAAAGGGCGCGCAGCTATTGGAACGGTATCGTTAAGGACCCGAGCATGGGAAAACTCCCTCTGCGGAGAAAAGAAATGCCCGTACTGACGTTGCAGCATGATGACATAACATACAGCACCAGTTTTGATTATGAAAGAATGGGAGAATTCGAATGCAGCGTTAACAACCGACAGTCAGACCGTCGCTTCAGCTTCATTTACAAAGCCACAATTCGAAATGGCGAGGTCAGTCAATTCTCTCTCGGAATTGAATTGGCAGAAGGGCCAATGCCAGAGTCAACACAAGAAGAAATACACATAACATTCGAAGAATCTAAAGATACGTCCCTTGAGTACGCTTTAGATGCATGGACATTCAGACGAGCCGCAAGATTCTTCAACAATGGCGCCCCTGGAACAGCAACACTAAAAGAACAAACAAATGTTCTTAGAAGTGAAGGTGAAGATGACACATACCGCCCAGTATTCAAGAACATGTTAGCACACGACCAACCATCCTTGTTCGATGCGATTGCATCAAACGGAAGAAGAACTCCAGACCTCAATTACGAAAACACGCTTGAAGGGCTTGCGCTTCTTGTAAGGGCAGAGATAGCACGCCTTCGAGGAAATGAAAAGGGAGTTGTGCTTTCTCCTTCTCAACAGGATTGCGTGGAAAACTATGCTCAAACTGCCACGAATCTTCGTGACAAAGGACTCAGGAGTTTCCTTAGATACGATTGAAACTAAGCGCGCTCCTGCTTCGGATACAATCCAGCTCTCATGAAAACCTGTGAAGGTTTCACGGCAATACCCCTTTCTGCCGTTAACATCTTCTCAGATAGCATTGCTGCCTGACCAACGAAGATTAGTTCATCACGCATTGACATTACTGCAATGTACTTTCCAGGCTCAATACCAGAAGTTACTTTTGCAACGCCAGGCGTCTTCAAAGAAGCACCATGACAAAGGGCATCAACGGAGGAATCAAGAGCCCAAACTTTAGGCAAGTGAGAAACTGCTGTTTCGATTGGTAATATTGCCTTTCTAATCATGTCTTCTCTTCCTTCTTCTTTCCAGAAATGCAAGGCATCACGCAGGAACTGCAATGTAACAAGGGAATCTTCCTGGAAAGGGCCGACCTTAGTTCTACGAAGCTCAGTCATATGCCCTCCTCCAAGCTCCTTTCCAATGTCATGGCAGTTCGAAGATACATAGCCCGTCTCAATGAGGAAGTTATGCGTTTTTGGGACTGTCATATCATAAACAAACGCTTCACCTGGAAGCCGTCGAATCCGGGTGATTTTCTCAATTACGAATAAATCAGGCTTGGGCAGATTCACAAGTGTACTTGCGTGAGCGTAGAACGCACGAGTACACGGAACATTTCCATTTACAACTCTGTCAAAGTTGCCACCTAAGTATTTGCGAAGAACTCCTGCAAAGGGCTTAAGGTATTTCTTAACATGCAATCCCATATATCTTCTGTCCCCCTGAGACGGTCGTGCACGAATCTTTTCAAACACTGCTTGTTTACGCGGATGGTTTGTGCCAATCGCATCAATGAACTTATGCTGTGACACCAACGAATCCAGCGATATTGCAAACAGGTCTGCCTGATTCTGAAATATCTTGGATGATATACCCAGCTTGAGAAGCATTTGGTGCAGTCGTTTCGCTGTGATTTCACTTATTGTATAGTACGCTATCTGACAGTACGTTCTAGTCTTAACTGGTCTGTATATTGCAGTACCATCACCGTCAAAGTAGCCTTTTAGAAAGGCCTGAAGATTCTGATTGTCAAAGAAAAGAATAGGTAACAAGTCGTTCCTTTCCTTCTGTGGACTGGAAATACCTAATGATGCGGCAATCGTTGCCAGAAAACTGTTTGAAACATCCACCTCAAATAAGCCAGGTCTCATTGCATGCAATCGCACTGGAACGTTGGGAAACAAGGATTTGTGAATACGAACAAAAGCATCAATTAGTGCTAGTTCCTTGTTATGAAACTTAATTCTTGTATGCCTTACAGTGCCTCCCTCTTTGGTATTGTTTCCATCAGATGCAACAAGTCCAAGGATGTACGAGATTTCAGGCGTAATTGATTTGCAATCAATTACCTTCCCCTTTTGTGTCTTGAAGCAATGAAGTTGTCCCTTGACGTGATTGTAGATGCCCGCGGCCTTGAGATGACCTATTGGAATTGCATAAGATGAACGCGTCAAGAACGCCTTCCTGTCCAAACCTAGAACGCGATACATGCCTCGGATGCTGCCATAGCGCTGAACGAAAGCTTCCTTGCATTTCTGAGTTATCTCCGGCTGATTAACCAAGTACTTATCGTCAAGTAAGTCTGCTACTACATATCGTTTTGTTGGCACAGGAAATTCTGCGCTTTTTACTATAAAATCTCCAGGTTTGAAGCGTTCAGCAGCAGTCATCACATATCCATTCAATCCGGATCGTAGTAACTCGTGATCCGGCGTGACCACCAACTTAATTCCCGAAGACGTTTTAAGCTCAAGCAGCGTTTCTGGACCGAGAATGCGTTGCACAGCTGTTGGTTTTGCCACTACGATTTTACCACTATTCATAGTGTAAATCGCAACCGGTCTTGTATAAAAGTCCTTTGCGGTAACTTGTCCAGTGCGAGCAACAATCTCAGTTGAAGGGGAGAGGCATAGTTTCCTGATGTACGTGCCGGCTTGCGTACCTGCTCTGAATAGAACGTCCTGCTTCTGAACATCCAGAATCTCTAAATAGTATATTTTCCGCTCACGAATTTGTCTCTTAACAGCAGACTTTACTGGAGGCAACTGCATTATGTTGCCAGTGAACTTCTCGACAACCTTCATTAAATCTTTTTTAGCTACTTCCTTGTGCAAGTGCATTATTCCAACATATTCCTTTCCTGCAATGAGCAATGATTGAACCACTCTAGTGCCACGACCAAGGGCAACGGGAAGGCATCCAGTTACTTTAGGGTCAAGAGTGCCTGAATGACCTGACTTTTCAATGCCCAGAATTTGCTGTACGTAAGCACTAACCTGGTGCGAAGAAGGACCTGAGGGCTTGTCCACATTCACAATCCCATAATCCAATAATTCCTTAACAGGCCTCTTCCAGGGGTCCTCCCCATACTTATCAGAAGGAGAAGCTTTTCTCCTTGCCAGAACCTCTGGCTTCGATGTCTCGAATGGTAGTTGGCCCATGTCATGAAGAAACAACAGGAGATTTAAGAATGCTTGCGTTGGGCGCGCTTCAGAGCTACCTTCGTGAGTATGAGATTCTCTTTTCTGATTTCATCTATCTTTTCATCCCTCCTCTTTATCTCTTCCTGAAGGAATGCAATTTTTTCTTCTGGAGTCATTTCTTCCATCGTTTTAGTATGTCCTCAACAGTATCTTTGTTATCTGCATAGAAATGCATGCTGCCAGAATGAACGACGATTTCTCCTATGTCAACGCCAAGAGCAGTGGAAACCTCTTTCTGGAGGAGGCCCAGTTCTACAAGGCTGACTGGAAAACCTAATAATAAATCATTGCTTCTTATCCAGGCGCTTACAGTAAGCTTCTTCTCAACAATCTTGAAGAATATCACTGCAAGACTCGGGTATGTCTTCTGTTCTGGCTTGGAATCATGGGAAGGATCGTACAGGACTATCAGAGCACGCCTGCTGTTATTGTCCTTCTTCAGTAAAGGTATAACATAATCGTTTACCTGGTCGATGCTCTCTCTATAAGCATGAAGCCTGCTCCCAAGAGTGAACGCCAATCCTTGGTGAGAACTGTGATTAATAATCCTCTTCAAATCCTCTAAAGAAGGAAAACTCCATCGTTCATAGCGACGCATTTCTTTCAAAAGCAAGTCATATCCCAAGGGGTCAAAACGTATTGTCTCATGAACAAGCTCAGTGCAAACTCTTCCTTCATTATCTTTGAATTTGATGCCTTCTTTGGCTACTTTGTCCAGGGCCATTGCCCACGCTTCTAACGCATTCATATGAACTGCTCCAGCGTAGTTGTTCCACGCATTGTGCTGAAATCATACGTGATGAAAGGAAGTGCGTACGTAAGAAGAATGCCCATTTCCCTTACCACATCTTCCGGATGTCTGAAGCCCTGCCTGAATATTCTTACTCTATCTCCTCCATCAAAATGCTGGAAAGCGGATTCCCTGGCACGAAGATAACTCTGGAATGACTCAGAATTCAAGTCTTCTGTGCTCTTAAGCGGAGTTTTCTTGTAAGCTCTTGTTGTAAGCTCCTTGAACAATGGTTTAACAAGGCTGGAGAAACGTATCTTGAACTGTAATGGCATCCCTGAGCTCAAAGCAATTATTTCAGCGTCCTTGCAGAACCGTTCAATGTCTTCCCTGCAACTTGTTATCATGCTTAATTTTTGCGCATGCTCCTCCTCCCAATCATAATTCCAGAACCTTATGTAGTACGTGCCTCCAGGAATTGAAAGCGATTCTCGCTGAGCTCTTGCTACTGAGAGCAAGGTCTTTGCACCCTTGAGAACACGAGCTCTGAAATCAGAAGGGTTTCTTGAAAGGTCAAGTGCTTTCTTAACATCAACAATAATCGTTGCGTGAACAGTGTCATCGGGAGCATAAACTCCCGCCTTGCCAACAATGAGTGGAGAGGGATGAATAGAATGATTCTTCAGATTAATCTTGACTTGCGATTTTGAGAATTCCTGGACAATATGTGCGAAAGTTCCGTGGTTGGAAGAGATATCAGAAGCGACAACTTCAAACACAATTCTTATGCTTCTTGGGCAAAGAGTTGCAAAATCAGTTATGAATTTCTTGAACGATGCTGATTCGTATATGTCAGAAACACGAACAAGAAGACATATTCTCTTACCATAATCTTTCGCATCAAGATCCCATTCTTTCAATGAAGGCAAAACGTGAGAAGGCGCCTTCTGAATCATTCTTTCGAAATGATTGATGGCAACAACATCATTCACAGCGCCAAGCGCTTCCCTAACAAGGGCGTCACATCTTCCCATTCCAGGAAGCTCGGAAGCGTCTAAGAGTATTGCGTTAACTCTTGAAGAAGCTGAAGAGGGATGAAGAAGGAAAAGAGAATTGTCATCAACGTTGAAATTCCCCACTTGTTGTACAGGTACGTGAATACTTACGTGCCTTGAGCCCATGACTATCGTGCCTTGGGCAGCAAGCGCAAATATCTTTTCTCCACGGGCAATCGTATCGACTACACTCAATAATTTGTCTTCTTCGAGTCTTGCCAAATGATAAAGAAGGCGTCTCTGCAGTCTTGCTTTTTCAAGCTTGGCTTCTTCCTTTTCCTCCTTGGAGGAACTTTCAAGTGATTTCTGAACGCGTTTCCATTCAGAAGAAAATAAACGTTCTAAGATTCGCGAAGTGCTCAGGCGCAGTCCCGGCTCATCGCGGAAGAGAAGTAAGATGTCCCGCTCGGTGCGATGCATGCTGAAAGGAAAAGTGCGTTTCTATATAAATTCAGCGAGAAAAATGCCATTGTGAATTAATTACAATATTGAAATTAAATCTTCGTTCAGCAGAATCCTGAATCAGTCAGAAAAAATGCAAGGCAGAAGTATAACGGCACGAGTGCATTTTCTCTATGAAAACAACCTGAGGTGGTGCCCTGTGAACGAAGAAAAAGAGCTGCAGTTGATGGCCGTTTTAAGAGAAAACGCGAGAATGCCTTTAACGAAGATTTCAAAGACAACGAACATACCAGTTTCTACTATCTTTGACACTTTGCGCACTCTCCAGAAAGGAGCAATCTCAAAGTTTACGTGCCTTCTTGATTTCAGGAAGTTAGGGTATGATGTTAGGATCCATTTGTTCTTCAGAGTGCCAAGCGATAAAAGAGACGAATTTCAGGAATTTCTTCGTAGACATCCTAGGATAAATACAGTGTACAGAATAAACAACGGATACGATTTTTTTGTGGAGGCGGTATTCAAAGACGTAACGGAATATCAGGTGTTCAACGAATCATTGGACAAACAACCAATACTCGAAAGAAGAGAACACTTCGTTCTTGAAGATGTAAAGAGAGAGGATTTCCTTGCTGGGAAGAATGCCCTCAGCATCGGCTGAGTTGCCAAGATATAAGCACACCCATGCATAGAAACCCCTATTAATTTTCTTCAGACACCACCCCTGCGCATTCTGAACAGTTCAGCACACAACAGTTCACACCAAAAAAATCTATTAAGTTAAACGCAATAATGCGTTTCCGAGAATTCAATGTTATCCCTGTAAGATTTCCAGGTTTCAAGGCAAATAACATTTGAAGAACAAAGCACTTACACCTTAATGCAAAGAACAACCGAAGATGATTTGCTTAAGCTGATACGAATCCTTCGAAAAGACGCACGCAAAAGCCTTACAGTACTAAGCAAGGAAACAGGAATACCAGTAAGTACTGTTTACGAGAAACTGAAACAGCAAGCGCCAATGTACGTGCAGAAATACACCTGCCTCTTGGACTTTCATGCTATGGGATACAGAACAAGGGCGTGGTTCTTGCTAAAAGTAAGAAAGGACAGCAAACAGCGTTTCGAGGAAGAAGTCAAAGGAAACGAACACATAAACACGTTGATACGTGTTTCGGGGCAGTACGACTATGTTCTGGAAGGCGTCTTTACTGGAATGCAGGAAATTGAGAAATTCGTAGACGAGATGGAAAAACTACATGGGCTGAAAAGTGTACTTCCTCTTTTTACACTCGAAGAAATAACAAGAGAAGGATTCTTCAAAGAACCGGTACATCATGAGCAGATTTAAGGCCGTAAATAAGGACAGTAGTCCACAACAAACCTCTTTCTTCCAAGACAGTAACACTAAGCCCTGCTTCTCTGAATATGCTCTTGATTTCTTTTGGCTCGGAAAGCCAACGCTTGTTGGGAATGAGATGAAAGAAGTTCGTGAACTCCACAAAAACAACAGAACCATGTTCGGGAAGCACCTGCTCAACATCCTTCAGAAATAGCACGGGGTCCTGCACATACCCCAGATGTCCAACGCTAAAGACAGCATCAACGTGCTCGACATCAGGATGTACTCTCGTGGCTGCATGCTCATCTCTTATTAAAGATACGTGCACATGTCCTTTCTTCATAAGCCTCTTGGCCAGGATATCCAAGTTCTTAGCACTAATATCAATACCAACAACCTTACCTGCAGGACCTACTGATTCAGCCAACGCTAAGGTCAAAGTACCCACGCCAGCACCCATCTCCAGTACTGTCTTACCCCGCATACTGCCAAACAACGAAACAATACGCCTTCTGAGCTTCTTAGGCACGGCAACATCCTCAAGGAGAAGATGAAGCCAAGCAAGACGGTCTGTTATCTGCAGGAGAGCATCAGGATCATAGATGAACGTGAGAAGAATGTAAATCGGCACACCAAATATTACGAAATTCAGAATAATCTTGAATATTTGGAAAGCCCCTGGCTCGGTGAAGAGCCACGCAACCACAACCCCCAAATATACTAGGGCTACAATCCAGGGAAGGAAATTTCCCCAAAGCGCACGAAAATGACGCTTCCCAGGATACTTTCTTCTTAATAATGGAAGAGCTACTACAACACTTATGTACATAATCAATGCAAGGGGAACGAGCATGCTTAGAAGGACATAGTATTTTCCGTAGGCCAGAACAACAACAAGAATCGTCACGATTGTCTGGAAGAATATCGCCTTGTCTGGAGTTCTAAATCTCGAATGAATGTGACCAAAAATATCAGGGAATAACTTGTCGCGGCCCATCGCCAACAGTAAACGAGGACTTGAGACAACGCCACCTGAGGCAGAGCCAATCAATGTAAGGAAAATAAGCACGCCAATGAGACCATGAATCCACGAACCGTATATCATACCCCCCAACGCTATTGTGGGGTTTCCCATACCAAGAAGATTGCCTAAGGGAAATACACCAAGAGAAACAAATGCAAGCCCCACTCCAAGAAGGCACACGACAATGGTAGAAAGAACCAATGCTCTTGGGATTACTTTCTCTGCGTTCTTCGTTTCCTCAGCGAGGAAGCTTGCGCTCTCCCATCCAAAGAATGATTCAATAATAAAAAATACAGAAACTGCTACGAGAAGCATATTGCCATGAAGCGCAGGAGCAAGATTGGCCAGGTTTATCTCGAACAATCCAGGAACAAATATACCTACAAGGAGAACTATTGCCAGTGCAGCAAAAATGTTGAGAAGAAATCCTGACGCTTCGACACCAATGAACGCTATGAGATTGAATGCAAGAATTATTGCAATGCTTATTAGTTGCTTCTGCCACGCAAGCCCTGCCGGGAAGATGAAGTCAACGGCCGTGACTATAAGAACTGCAGTAGTAAGATTCCCCACCATCCACGTAATCCAACCGATTATGAAGCTTGCAAACCTGCCGTATGTTCGTTTTGCAAACTCATAGACGCCTCCCGCGCTTGGGAATAACGCAACCAATTCTCCGAAGATTGTTGAAACATAAATAGTGAGAATGGCAAGCAAAACCCATGCGATAATGCTTGCCTCGCCTGCCTTTCCTGCAGCAAGTTGAATGCCTCTGAAAATACCAGTGCCAAGCATTGCTGTTATGGTTAAAGCGACAATCGTCCAGAACCCTAATGTCTTCTTGAACTCGACCACCATCCATCTTGGAACGGACTATTTAAAAAGATTGTCGAGTATTGCTTTGTAATGATAGAACTAGATGGTTCTTATGGAGAAGGAGGCGGCCAGATATTGAGGACGGCGCTTGCCTTGAGCACAGTAACGAAGCAATCATTCACTATCAAAAACATACGAGCCAACCGTCCACAACCTGGATTGAAGGCACAACATCTTGAGACAGTTCGCGCCTTTCTGACAATAAGCAACGCGAAGGCAGAAGGCGCAACAATAGGTAGTACAGAGCTGTCGTTCAAACCAGGCACAATAGAAAACGGCGAGTACGACATACGCATTGGAACTGCAGGAAGTATAACACTTGTTTTGCAGGCGTTGCTGCCTGCGATCGTTCACAGCAAGAAAGAGGTCTTATTGAGACTTCGCGGCGGTACTGATGTTAAGTGGAGTCCTAGCTGGGATTATACTACTAATGTTTTGTTTCCCATACTTCATGATGTTGCTGAGATAAAAGGAACTCTGAGGCAGAGAGGATATTATCCAAAAGGTGATGGTCTTGCCACAGTCGAAGTCAAAGCTGTTGAAAACCCAAAGCAATTCATGCTAACAAAACGAGGAAAACTGAAAGCGATAAGAGCAATAACGCACGCAAACTCAAACCTAAGAGTGAGGTCTGTGTCTGAAAGAATTGCTTCAGCGTTTACTGCATTACAACCTCATGCGGTTACGGAAGCACAGTATTCAATAGCAGCAAGTATTGGAGCTGGGATTACAGCATGGGTAGAATTCCAGAATTGTGTTTTGGGTGTGGATGAGCTTGGAGACATAAGAACGCATTCAGAAGTAGTGGGGGAAAGGGCAGCGAAGGCATTAATAAAAGAAATCGAACATGGAGCGCCCGTTGACACGCATATGGCAGATCAGATGATACCTTGGATTGCGCTGTTTGGAGGGGAGATGAAGATTCCTGAATTAACGAAGCACGCAGAAAGCAATATTTACGTTGTTGAGATGTTTATGAAGGGAAGAGTGAAGCAGGAAAAATTGATGATCTCCTGCCAAGGCACTGGACTTAAACGTATTTGATATAAATTTCGAAGAACTTATTGTAAGTATCCCTGAACTTCTCTATGAGGAAGTTCTCCATCTTATCGAAATGTCTCTTGTCTGCGGCATCCAGAGCAGAGAAATAGCTCTGTCGCATAGTCCTTCTGATTATCAAAGGAGGATAGCCCGAATCCATCAGTATTGCATTGAGCAGTATCCTGCCTACCCTTCCATTTCCGTCCTCGAAAGGATGGATGCGTTCGAAACGAGCGTGGAAGTGTGCTGCAATCTTCAAGGCATGCCACGTATCGCGAACAGACTCATACCAGGCGAAAAGCTCCTCAATATCTGATTGCACTCTCTCAGGAGGCGTGGTCTTTACTGAACGCATGACAAGGAAATTAGGCACAGTCTTCCAACCAACAGGGATTTTCATATCCTTGACTACGAGCTTATGAATTTTGAGCACATACGCAATATTAAGGCGCACCTTCCCTCGAAAAAGCAGTTCGTGCGCCGCATGGGTGTTTCTGGTCTCAAAAATCTCCCTCAACTCCTTGTTCTTTGGCAGAACGTTCTCGTAGAGGAGCAATGTCACGTCCTTCAACGTAAGCGAGTTGCCTTCCAATGCATTGGACTCGTAAGTGAAATTGCACGTGAACCTCTTCAGCAAGTCATCAAACTGATGCTTCGATAGTTCGTTCTTGATGCGCTTGAAGCCCACACGATACCTCTCAAACTCGGCAATGCGCTTTTCGGTGAAAATCCTGTCTCTCGAGTACTTCTTCAAAGCCCACACCTGTGAAGTTTCAGTCTCCTTCTGCAGGAAGTAAGCACGGGTACCTGGAGCTTTGGCATCCTTGTCAGAAGTTATGCGCTTCGACAGCTTCTTCAGCGAACCATCAGGCAATCTGAAAGAATACTCAGCATACAAGTACTTCCTTCCGTTGATACTCTTTGTGGATAACATCACCATGAAAGAGGTTTAACCCTACAAATATATAAATCTTTCCAAATGTAGGGTTAAAATGTGCAGAAGTCATTCTCGCCGACAAAGAAGGAAAAAAGAATAAAACAAATTCTTATGCCTGCTCTACGTCTTCGAGCTTGCCTGAGTCATTATCTGACTCGCCATTACTGTCATCATCCGACTCAGTGACGACAGTAACCTCATCTTCTGCTTCAATGCTCACGCCCTTCTGGTTCAATGCCTTTACAACATCCATCAGAATCTTGTGCGCATCTTGCAACTTGTCGTGGGCTGACCTGAGAAGGTCGTTTGCTTCCTTCACGGTATCGCTCATGTCGTGATTCGTGCCATTCTTCAACTCAGCATGTGCCCGAGACAATAGAACACTGGACTGCTCAAAGTCATCTTTCGCAGAAGCAACAAGATTCGAGAACTCGGTTATCTTGTCATCAAGCGCTGCTCTTGACTCATTATCGAGTTTTGAAACAGCATCCTCCATTCTCTGCTCAAGGTTCTCTGCCTGCTGAATCACACCATGGATACGCGCGCCAGCAGCTTCGTAGCTTGTGACAGTGGCTCTTATTCTGATTCTGTTCCACGCCTGGATAATGGCTTCACCTGCAGCTTTGACTTCTTCCTTTGTTGTTGCGGCTTCAACATCAACCTTGGCATCAAGAACATCTGACTTCATTGCATTAAGTTCATCAACACGTGCCTGTGCTGTCGTCTCATTGAGATTATCATTCTGCTCAATCTGCGCAATCAACTCATCAAGCCTCTCAACAATCATGTCTGCAAGATTGCTCAAGTGCTCCTTGGCAGAATCGATTGAATCTTGTCTTGCATCAATGCATTCCTGACTTGTTTCATCCTGACAAACGTTCTGTTCTCTTTCTCTGTACTGGTTGAACTCCTGCCTTGTTTCCTGGTATCTGTTCTTTGCTTCCTGGAAATTCTCACGGGCGTTCTGGAAACGCTCCTTTGCAGCGTCCATCCTGTTCTTGGCTATCTCTCTTGCCCTAAACGCAACTTCCTTGCTTACCTTCTTCAGAGTCATAGTATGTAGACGCTCGCGAAGCTGAGTTATGTTATCGGGAAGTTCGTTCAAAGCAGAACGGGAAAGGGCCTGAATCTTTTCCATTTCCTGCGCAGTCAGCCTTGTCTTCAAAGCAGTTCTCCACTCAACTATATCATCCCCTCTTCTGAGTTCAATCTTATTTCTCAAGTCGGCCATCTTACCATTACCGTTATCGCTGGCGTTTTCAGTACGATTTCTGATTCTTGCTCCTGTAGCATTATCTGCATAGAGTTCAGGAGTCGGGTCATCGTCGGAAATTGAATTTCCCTTGACCGGTCCATCAAAGTTCACCTGCCTCTGAAATGCTGCTGAATTCTTTGCAGGATTGCCATCAAATCCATTGTCACGTGCAGCGCTTACAGATATTGCCGTAACCATCAATAATGCGAGAAAGATTCCCGCCAGGGCCATAATTGTTTTCATGTTTACACCTCGTTTCTTCTTTATCTGAAACATAATCGTTAATGCTACAACGCTCCTTTTGTTTATAAACATACTTTAGATTTCCAGACAACAAAGCACATATTTTGGCCCTGGAAGCTTCATAAAACTTCAAATGAGCTCTAAATCCAATAAGAAACTTGAATTCTCAGTATTTATACAATATTCAGGCAAAAAGCAATACGTTTATATTTCTAAGAACCACAAACGAAGCATGAAGACCTGGATTACGTTGTTCGTATTATTGCTTATCAGTGCGAGCGCTGAAGCAGCAGTTATTCATGGCAACGTGTATGATCTGGCGTTGAACAAGGTTGAGGATGCAATAGTCACCATTGACACGACCCCTGCACAAAGAGTTGTCGCTGTAAACGGGGAGTACTCTTTCACAGTTCAGGAAGGAACGTACATACTCAAAGCAGTGCAGTACGAAGACATTGCGCAGGAACTTGTACGGACGCAATCAAACGAAACAATAACCGTAGGAGAAGAAGGGGACTATCTTCTCGACCTGATACTCTTCCCCACAGTGGACCTCAGTCCTATTGACATCGGAGATATCAACGAGTCAGGCGTGAACTTCGGAGATACCATCAAAGGAAATAACACCAAAATATGGATTATTGCAATTATTGCAGCAATAATAATCGCAGGATTGGCATTGTACGTCTCTCGCAGAAAAGAGAAACCCACAGTTCAAGAAGACGACGAAATACTTAATTACATCAAGAAAGAAAAAAGAACAACTCAAAACGAGATAAGAAAGCAGTTTCCGTACAGCGAAGCAAAGATTAGCTTGACAATCTCAGACCTTGAAGCTCAGGGAAAAATCCGCAAGATAAAGAAAGGAAGGGCAAATATCATAGCATATCATAGTAAGCCTTAAATATAATTTCAGTATGAAAACAGCAGAGGTGACTAAATGAAATATCTTATTCCCGTATTGATTCTTGGTATTCTTGTTCTGGCAGCATGTTCAAAGGAAGTAGCCCAGCCAACAAACCCTACAACACCGACTGAAGGCCAGCAGTCTCCAACCGCAGAACCCGTGCAGGCCATTGATGACGGTCTCCAGGACAGCGCAGACCTAATCAACAACACAACCCAGGATGAACTTGACCAGGATGTTGATAACACCCAGAAAGCGCTAGAGGACTGGTGAACGATAGCTTTAAAAAGCAACATTCGCTCCCTATTGTTACGCGCACCATAGGTCCTCGCAAGAGCAGCTCATCTGAGTTGCTGTGACTCGCGAGCCACAAGTGAGCGTGACAGCCCGGCACGAGAGAGCTCCCGCGAGCATGCCCTCAGGGCCACGATGAGCGGGACGTGTTAGTGTCCCCGGGCAACATATTCAATAACCTCACGACATCACCCATTCACACGCTTCGGCGGCACAAGAATATCATACGCCCTTAGGCAGGTAGGTGACCAGTGGGGTGGAGGAAACCACCCATGGCAAAAATCAGCCCAATCTCAGCTAAGTACATAATACACTCAACGATCCAAATTGACGGCGTAGTAGACAAGCCAGACGTCATTGGAGCAGTATTCGGCCAGACAGAAGGTCTTCTGGGAGCAGATCTCGAGTTAAGAGAGCTTCAAAAGTCAGGCAGAATAGGCAGAATTGAAGTAAACACTGAAACAAAAGTCGGAAAGACAAGCGGAGAAATAATAATCCCAAGCTCGATGGATAAAGCTGAAACAGCTATTATCGGCGCTTCTCTTGAAATCATACAAAGAATCGGTCCTTGCAATGCAAAACTGAGAGTTACTAGCATCGAGGATGTACGCATAAGCAAGAGACAGTTTGTTGTTGAAAGGGCAAAAGAACTGCTCAAGGAACTCATCCAAGGAGTACTTCCTGATTCACAGGAACTTGCTGATGAAGTTGCTCATTCAGTAAGAGTAATGGAAGTGCAGGAATACGGCCCTGAGAAACTCGCGGCAGGACCTGGAGTAGAGGAAAGCGACGAAATCATCGTTGTTGAGGGAAGAGCTGACGTTCTTAACTTACTAAAACATGGCTTCAAGAACGCAATCTGTGTGAATGGAACGTCAGTACCTAAAACGATAGCACGCCTAAGCAAAGAAAAAACAGTAACAGTGTTCGTTGATGGAGACAGAGGTGGAGATTTGATAATACAAGAACTGCTTGCCACCTCAGAGATAGACTTCATAACCAAGGCCCCTGATGGAAAGGAAGTAGAGGAGCTCACGCAGAAGGAAATCCACAAGGCACTTAGAGGTAGAATCGCTGCAGAACAATTCAAGCTTGAGTTCAAGGACAGGCCTCAAAGACCTGACAATAGGCCACCTCAGAGACCAGAAAGCAGAGAGCAACCACGAGACCAAAGAGAGAACCGGGACACAAGAGATTCAAGGCCTAGCAGAGACCCTCGCGACAGACGCGAAAGGGACAGGCCTGAGAGAGCTCCCAGACCAGAGATGCCTCCTCAACTTGGAAGCAAGGAAAAAGAACAGTTCAAAACAATGCTCGACGACCTTGTTGGGACGAGAGGGGCGTTCATTCTTGACGATAAGTTAAACATCCTCGGAAAAGTGCCAGGGTCTGAACTCGTACCAACAATAAAGTCATTGAACACAGGCATCTTTGCGGTTGTTTATGATGGAAGCGTTGACCGTGACCTTGTTGCTGCTGCAGAAAGGGCAGAAGTGAAGTTCATTGTTGGCGCGGACGTCAAAGCAAAAGGAACAGCAGTAATTGTGCTGGCACCAGAACAGCTGGTGTAAGAATTATTTTTTATTTTCATTTATTAAATTCAGAATGTCAAAACTATTTCTTCTCGACAATAATACCATAACCAATAAGACGGAACCTTGTTCCTATTCTCCTGGATACTGCTACCCGCGCACCCAATTCTGCGCAAACAGGTAACTTGAGTTTGCACGTGCACTTGTTCTTCTGCAGGTCTGTAATCACTCCAACAGTAGCTGCGGAGTTCACGTTAAGCATGAGAAGCTCATTCGCTTTCAGCGGATCAACCTTCATGTCTTCGTACGCACCAACAACTCTTTCCAGTAAATGAACTTCGAGCCTTAAATCCCTCCAAATTGGAGGAAGCTTTCCTGGGTAACCAACAATGTTACCAACTAACGAATCTCCTTTTACAATGCCAGGATCCAATGTTGTTAATGCTGCAATCGTACCACCGGTTGTTGCTTCAGGAACATTCTTTCCACCAGTCATGAGCGTCACTATCTTTGTGGTTAGGGGCTTCGCAACAAGCTGATTTGCTTCCTCAACAACCCTTCCAGGCCTTATTTCAATAATGTCCCCTGCTTTCAACGTTCCTTGAACAAGCGCACCTCCAAGAACACCGCCCTTCATTTCTTTTGAGAGGGTGCCTGGTTTGTTTATGTCGAAGCTTCTCGCGATAAACATCATAGGGTCTGTTTCTTTTGAACGGTCAGGCGTAGGAATAAATTCTTCAATCGCTTCAATTAAAGAATCAATGTTAACGCGATGCTGTGCAGATATAGGGATTATGGGTGCGTTCTCATACTCAGTTCCCTTCAGGAATTCCTTAATTTGCTTGTAGTTTCTCGTAGCCCTTTCCTTATCAACAAGGTCAATCTTGTTCTGTACGATGACGATGTTCTTTATGCCTGACATCTGCAACGCCATCAAGTGCTCCCTTGTCTGAGGCTGAGGACATGCTTCATTTGCTGCTATTAAGAGCATTGCTCCATCCATTATTCTGGCGCCTGCAAGCATTGTGGCCATAAGTGACTCGTGACCTGGAGCATCCACAAAACTAACTTTTCGCTTCAGTACCGTTGGAACGCCATCAACTTCTTTTTCGACTGTGTAACGCTTATGCTTCTCATCATATCTGAACTCAGCATCAGCATATCCAAGACGGATTGTTATACCTCGTTTAATCTCTTCAGAATGAGTGTCAGCCCACCTGCCTGACAATGCCTGAGTTAGAGTTGTTTTTCCATGGTCAACATGTCCTACGAGTCCTATGTTTACCACTGGTTGAATGTATTCATCATCAGCAGAAGAAGGTTTATGCTTGTGAGTTACAGCTTTCTTTGAAGCTTTCTTCACAGGAACTTTCTTTATGGCCTTCTTTGCAGGGGCCTTCTTCGTCGTCTTTTTTGCTGGCATCACGTCGCGAGAATTGAAGGCGCTTTATAAAGATTTGGTGGGGGCTTCCCCTTGGGCAGCCTTGCGGTTTCTGAATTCACGGTACGTCAGGTATTTTCTCTTTTCAATATCAGGCAACTTGCAAATACGTATGTGGTTGTTAAATAAATGCAAAAACTCTGTTCTTGTCAGTGGCATGTCTGGTTTGACGCTTGCCAGTCTGGCAAACTTGACCTTGCATGACACGAGTTGCACTTTGTTGTTATAACACTTTCTCTTACAATACGTATGCCGGTACCATTCAATCAGTTCACAGATGTTCCGTCTCTCACTTTTAGCCACCACATACGCTAGTGCACATGCAATTTCGTCATACGAAACAGTCTCAACTTCAAGCCGTGACTTTATTGCCTTAAGTGAATCGGATGCACTGTGAATATGCGGCAGAATTGCCGATATCTTCTCTCTGGAAAGCACCTTCCAGAGCCCTAACTGATTATATTCAATGAGATTGGCAAGATGGCTCCAGACCGTTGTCTCTTTTATTCCTCTTTGCCTTGCAATTTGGGCTACTGACTTTTTCTGTCTGAAAAGATGAGCGGTCTTCTGCACAGTAAATTCAAGCTTACTCGCTGCACTTGCCCTCTCGCGCCTGGCCTGCTTCTGAATAGAGCTATGAGACACCAACTGGCTCAAAGGAAAAAACATGTTTAGTTGCCTGATAACATGTCTTCGATACCTGTACGTATTTGCATGCTTAACGTAAGCCATCCATCCCTCAATGCTCAAAATGACACGTTCCCGTTCAATAAGAGCTTTTGTGTATTCATGTTTGTACTCCTCAAATCGTCTCCTGAACCTGTTGAGGTTCTTCTTGCGGACTAGCTTATGATGCTCGAAGATGCGAAAGCCAAGAAAACCAATTCCTCTTTCCAATAATTTTATCGAGCATTTGTCAGGATGCAGTTCGAGCGCAAGGCGGACTTTCAGGAATTTGTTGATACTGTTTAAGTATTCGTGCAGAACTTCCTTATCGTGATGCAATATGACAAAATCGTCAACATATCGTATGTAATGCTTTGCCTTCAACTCGTGCTTTACAAACTGATCTAATTCATTTAGGTAGACGTTGGCAAAAAACTGACTGGTAAGGTTTCCCAATGGCATGCCTTTTCCTCTTCTCGACACTCTGTGATTCTCCAGAATTCTTCTTATAAGGCAGAGAGTCCGTGGGCAAATTATCTTGGCAGACAGTGTCTCCAGGAGGATTTCGTGGTCAACACTGTCGAAGTAATGCTTTATGTCTGCCTTGAGGACATAGCATGTTCTTGAAAAATTCCGGCTTGCTTTGTGCTTGAACTGGTCGAACCTTTTTATTGCTTTTAGTGTGCCTTTTCCTTTTCTGTTGGCATAACTGTCATGAATGAAACGCGAATCAAAGATTGGCTCAATGACATTGCAGATGGCATGATGAACTATTCTGTCACGAAATTCCGACTTGCTTATGCGTCTGGTCTTGGGGTCTCGTAGAATGAATGTCTTTAACGGACTAGGACTGTAGGTTTCTGCAAGAAGCTCACGACGGAGAACTGCGAAGTTATCTTCAAGGCACTGCTCAAACTCAACCACATACGGTTTGCGAGTTTTCCTTCGTCTGGCCCTGAGAAAGGCAAGCTCCAGGTTCTCTGCAGAGCAAATCTGTGCGTACAGCGCGCCACAAAGGAGGTCTCCCCCCCCCCGAATTCTCCATTTTTCAGAATGCACGCAGTTTGTTTATAAATACGTTGCTAGGCCAATGGGTGTGTGTTACTTCATAGTAGTTACAAAACGAAAAGTTTATATAGTCAAGCCACCTTCAACAGGCTAGAGAGGTATTACAAAATGTCAGAAGAACTTTTCACCGGAACATACTTGCAGGCAATGTCTGCGCTCATAGAAAAAGGATTGACACCTATCACTTGGGAAGAGCGTGCTGAACGAAGAGTTGCAGCAAGAGGAACTCCCCAGGAACAAGAGGAATGGGGAAACTGGCACGACACTGGCGATAGCATGACTAGGATGACAAGCGGGGGCGCCAAGATAGTGGTTGCATCTCCATTCCTGAGAGCTGTCACGCCTGAAACAGAGCTTGCAAACTATGGGATAGGGCATGACAAAGATCCTTATCCTTCTGTAGTAGAAATACCTGAGAAGGTTGTGAAGAAGGAATTCAACAGGCATCTTGAGCCGGGAGAAGCAGAGCATCATCCTGGATACCTTATTCTTGCAAATGGAAGAAGTGAACTGATACATGAATATGATAACGCATTAAGGTCCTTGCGGAAAGAAAGGAAGCTGGACCCCCGCAACGCGATGGGATTCTTCGTCCAGGATGCAACAAAAACACAGCATGTAGAGCGGCCTGTGGTGCTTGAGCGCTTCGTCGACTACGGCCGCGGTGGCGTCGTAGGCCGCGACCTCGGCTACGGCGCCCGTCTGGTCGGGGATAGCGCCGGAGGCGCCGCGCTCGTAAATCTGGATGATGCAGTAACCAGCGTATACTCAAGACTCAAGGGACTAGTGCCAGAAGCGAACGAAGCACAAGCTCTCGAAGCACTCAGAACAGAACTCAAACCAGTGGTTGCAGCAAGAGATGACAAGTACAAAACTAGAGTCATAGGTGTAACGTTGGAAGTGGCCAGAGAATACTTAGGCCAAAAACCATTCGGAGAACTCGAAGAAAGGCTCAAAGGAATGAAATAACGAAAGTTCGCCTGCTCGAAGCTATCCCTTGGTTGAAGCCAAGAATATTACGCTCCTCGCACTGGACGGCGAACTTTCGGGATTGAAAATCTCACTGATACGAGATTTTCAATAACAATCTTTTTATCTTTCCACTTTTCTTTGTAAAAGTCCCAGCCTGGAACATGGCTCGGGCTACACGCCGCGCCACTACGGCAGAAATGCCATAAAATACAACCGTAACGGAAACGAAACGGCGGTGAAACAAGCAAAGTGAGCGCGACTACTCCAGGCGGCCTGTGGTGCTTGAGCGCTTCGACGACAACAACATCAACAACAACCGCGGTGGCGTCGAAGGCCACAACCTCAACAACAACGCCCGTCTGGTCGGAATAGCCAAGCATTGCTGGGACATTCTTTTTTTCATATTGACAGTTATCTATCACCGGTAACACTCGCGTTACCATAGCCAGACAAGATTACCAAAACAATTATATACCTAATATCAGGTACCATCATACCATAAAACAGGTATTGTAGTATTTCCAGAAAACGCATATGCTGACCACAAAACAAGCAAAACTCTTCAAAGCATTCCTGCGAGAGCCATACATGGAAAAAACGTACCAAGCCGTCAAAACAGTCTCAAGAGAAAAGTCCAACTCTCTAATCCAGAACGCATTAGCGCGCTTCCTGCTTGAAAACATCATTACCAAAAGAGAGCTCGGAAACAGCATACTCTACAAAGCCAATCTCGATAACGCACGAACATTGGCATACTTTACTATTCTTTCACATGAACAACTACCAAAACTCGCACAAGTTTCTCTCAATCACATCAAGAACGTGCTGACAAACCACCCGTTCACTTCAATCGTAGTTTTTGGATCGTATGCAGACAGCACGCAAACTAAGAACTCAGACCTGGACATTGCAATATTTGTCCCCACAAAAGCACACAAACAAGCTGTAACCCTTGCATTAAATGATGCTGCACTAAGAAGCATCCTGACTTTGGACACGCACGTCTTCACAAAAGACGAAATGCTCCAAATGCTGGCTGACAAACAGGAGAACTTAGGAAAACAAATCGCGAGAAAACACCTTGCATTAGAGAATCCCACAGTATTTTATAATATCATAAACGAGGGAATTGCATATGGATTCAAAACTGGCCATTAAGAGATCAGAAAACGAACTCAAGCTTGCACGCATCATTTTCACACTGAGTGAAAAACCTAAAGTACAGCAGGAAATATTTGACATAAATGACCCAGACACATACTACAGCGCAACCATCAGTCACGCATACTACTCTATATTCTATGCCGCAAGAGCATACTTGCTCACGAAGGGAATAAAGACAGTACCTCCAGAAGAACACAGACAAGCATACGAATCATTCAAGACTTTCGTCGAAAACGGCGAACTGGACGTAGAACTACTCAAGATTTACCAACAAGCAATCATAAGAGCAGACTTGCTTCTAGGTATTTTCAAGCAGGAGAAGCAAAAACGAGGCATTTTTACGTATCGAACCCTCCCGCAAGCAAACAAAACACCCGCTCAGGAGAGTATTGACCACGCAACAACATTCTACAAACACATCTCCAACATCCTCAATTGAGGCGAAAAATACAGCAATACTCTCTATACAACTCAAAACTCCTGCAGTCTAAGTTCTCTCGCCTGCTTCTCAAGCCACCTGTACGTATTGCTGTGCGGGCTTCCCGCAAGAAGATTCTCAACTGCTCTCTTCGCCAAAGAAACGTTTGCTGCCCGGCCTATAATGCTAATTGTCTTCCCATAAACTGAGATGAACACTTCTGCTGCGTGCTCAATATGCCTTCTTGCCTTACCATCGGCGCCAATAACTCTCCCCTTGACCCTTTCGAAATGTCCTTTTGTATCTTTAACCCAGTCAAGAAGATTAATCATCTCCAGAGCATAGTCTGCCTTCAATAACAGTTGAGCAGTATCGGGGTTGAAGCCACGACCTATTGCAATAATGACATCCCTCAACGTGAATAATTGCAAGGAATCATTACCTTCAATCCTGACGTCCCCTTCCTTGCTGTCCACGTTGATATGACTTTTAGTAATTGATTCAAGGTGTGCTTTCACCTCTCCTTTCTTACCTATCAGTACAGCTACCCTGTCCTTGGGAATCTTTAGGTCGTAGGAAAATTCCATGACACGTGGAAGCAAGGCACGCTTTAAAAGGATTCGCTTACTTACCTACTATCTTCCTTGCTTCGGATTCAGTTATGTCAACTCGCCTCTTGAAAAACCGCAGAAGGTTCTGGATATCTCGTTCAAGCAATTCCTTTCCTAAAGGACTGTCAAACGGAGTACACTGCGAGAAATCAATGACAATAGGCGTGCCTTGATGCACTAGGATGTTGAACTCTGATAAATCACCATGAACGAGGTTCTGCTCTTTTAGCTTCTTAACGTAGCTGAAAACTGTTTTTGCCATCTTCTTCCAGTCTTTTACGTCCGCGTCCTTCAGTTGCGGCGCAGCTCTTTCTTTTCCTATAAACTCCATCACAATAATGTTCTCAACATGCGCTCTTGGCATTGGTACTGGAATTGCCTCCCTCGCCTTCATCAAATTCCTGAATTCCCTTTCAGCCCAGGTGTAAACTACCTGTCTCCTGGAAGAAGAAATTCTCGAATACCTGTAATCTCCAATCAAGTACTCTCTCATTTTGTTGAAGTTGCAATTCTCTACTCTGTAGATTTTTACGATGACTCGTTCATCGCCTTTCTTTGCAGAGAAGATGTTGGCTTCCTTTCCAATGCTGATTGGGCTTTCCAAAGCATCAAAATGGCCCTGGGAGGAGAGCTTGAATATCTTCCTCAAAACAGGTTCAGTAAAGACGTTACCGTACGCTTTGAACCTTTCCTTATCGATGGGCTTGTCTTGGGCCATTGCATTATATTGACGTGTTAGCTTATAAGACTTTGGAGCATTTCTATAGAACAACAACGCGTATAAAGAGCGCAGGACTTCCCTCCAACTATGGGACGCCCGAACAACCGTCTTGTGCCCGCGGCAATTCTGCTTGACAATCCAGGCATCAACAGAGACGAGTTCGTCCACCTCCTTAACCAGGTCCGGAGCACCGCAATCTGTGAGTACAACCTAGAACACCCATGGGACTCGTGTGGTATCTTAGAAGGTCATGATTTTGAAGACAGTGAATATCATCGCGGACCGCATGGTCTGGCCACCATACTTGATCTTCCGGAGAGGTCCCGCGAAAAATACCTATTCGTACATGTCTTGCCTTGGAAGTGGGATGGTATGTGGCAAAGACCAGATTACAGCGTCGTAGGTCCTCACTTGGATGAAGTAACCCATTATTTCAGTCTTGAATCACTTTTAGAAAGACACCCTCAATTCGATCCTGATTTGATGTACGACTGGAACAAGGCCGCGGGTACGCTCAGTTCTGGACCTGGACGAGACAACGAGATATTCTGGAACCAGCGCGACGGAAACTATTATCTTGCCGAAAAAACATTTGAGACAGTGGCTCCGTGCCGTACTTTGGGAAGGACAGGATACACAGACATCGTGATGACTGCTGAGGCAATCAGGCAAGGAACGTGGAAACTCCTGAGCTACAACGGTCAGAAACATACCAACCAGTTCGTCATAGAGCATCCTGAATCATGGCCACGAATTTGCAGAGCAGTCTGGGACGCGCACGCCAGCGCATATGCCCGCAAACAAGGTATGACAACAACTGAAATGCTCCATTGGAGACTGCTTGCACCCGTTATCTCGGGAAGGGTTAGAACCATGCCACCTGAAAGAATTCCAGAAATTCCAACGCAAGACACTTAAATAATGGAATCAAACCAATTGTCATGGAGCCTGACTTCTCACAATATCTCGGTGAATGGGTACTGACATGTGAGGGAAAGGTCCTGGGGCACGCAAAAAATCTCAACGACCTCAGGGATGCTATGAACCGTTGCAAGCGAACTCCTCGACTTACGATGGTCCCCGCATCTGACATCCTGCTCTTCTAAATGGCAATCACGCTCCGGTACGTCAACCTTAAGAAGGCCGATGGCACTCCCAGAAGAGCACCATTTATCTCTGTCAAGACACGCTCAGGGGAAGGCAGGCCAGTTGAAGTGGACGCCCTCGTGGACAGTGGCTCAGACTCACCTGTCATTCCATTTGAACTGGCGGAAGTTGCTAGGCTCAACTTAAACGGAGAGAAGGCCATGACAAGAGGGATAGGTGGTTCAATACCTGTCATCGCTTCCTCTATAAGTATAGAAGTCGAAGGAGGCCATGAAAGACCTACCTTGCAGCTTCCAGTCCTAGTCGTTACAGACAAAGCTCTCAAAATACCATTCATTCTAGGAAGAAATGGTTTCTTCGAACACTTCCACATAACTTTCAGGCAAAATGAACAGCGATTGACCCTAACGAGGACAGAATCCCGCCAAAACATTCTTAAATAGTCCGGGCATGGCAATATCATGGCCAAAAGCAAGGACCTGGTGCTGGAATGGGACAAGAGACTAGGCTGGAATAGAAATCCATTCAAAGAAGGAATTATCGACCCAATTTCAGAATCATTCACTGGTTATTACAAGGAAAGGAAGAAGCTCAATTTATTCATCATAAAACAGCACGGTTTTGGCGTAATAAAAGGAGAGTCAGGCACTGGAAAAACGATGATGCTCAAATGGGTGCAGAATGAACTCCAAAAATACCCAGACAAAATCTCAGTAAGGTTCCTTACGATGAGCAAAGTCATGACAGACCAGCAGTTTACTGACTTGCTTGTTGAGAGAACTGAAAGCGTGCTAGACAAAGCAGTAGGGTTCTATGCAAAGCTCAGAAAAGCTCCAATAAACGTTACTCCAAAGACCCTCGACTTGTACGTAAAGGACAAGCTTAGAAAGAAAAGACTAGTATTACTAATAGACGATGCAATGAACCTAGCGAAGAGCAATGCAGAACTCCTTGCAGGGCTCTACGAAAGACATGAGGGACTGCACATAGTAATGGCAGGAACCCCCCAAGGAATGGAAAAAGCCCATTTCAAGGACTTCAAGGATTTCCTGAAACTTACACTTGAAGGAATGGAAGTGACAGATGCACAATTAATGATACAAAAAAGGCTGGAAAACGCGGGAGGAAACAGAATACTACCATTTACCACAAAAGAAATTGCCCAGCTTACCAAGAAGGCAAACGGAAATCCCTCAAAACTGCTTCAGCTCTGCCAGGAAGAAGCCATAAGAATTAGCTTGGATGAAGAAAGAGTGAAGCACATGCGAGAAATCCTCGCAAAAGAAAAAGCAGAACGGGAAGCTAAGACAGAACAGCCAACAGAAAACACGCAAGAATCATCCATACCTGCAAAGCAGAAGAAAGGTGTGCTGTTCAAGATTGCGGGAATAACAATAACATCTGAAGACGAGGAACCCACGTCTAAGAAAATTCAGAAAAAGCAAGAAGAAACCATTGAAGTACCTGAAGACATAGAAGTATCAAGAGAAGCAACCGAACAGCTCGCACAAATGGTGGAGCAGGCAACCGAAACAGTTCACCAGGATGAAATAATGATTAACGACTCCCCTGCTGAAATCTTCATAGAAAACGTTGCTGAAGAAGACCACAAACCAAAGAAGAAACAAAAAGTACGAGACATAAAGGAAACGGATGAACTAATCTCACAGCTTGCAAAGGAATTCAGCAAGTAATATGATTCTATGATAGGCACAGTATTATTTGCAAAACGTTATTAAAGTGAGCCATAAAACCCAAGTTATGAAACAGGCAAAGCAAAGGGAATGGTACGAACAGTGGGAACTGGTCCAGGATAACGAATTATTTCTGTTCAAGGACTGGATTTATCCAACCACCCTTGAAGAATTTAGAGGCAAGGAAGTGCTTGAGTGTGGTTGTGGAGGTGGACAGCACACTTCATTCATAGCGCCATTCGCAAAGTCAATTACTGCAGTTGATTTGAACTCAATTAGAACAGCAAAAAAACGAAACAAGGCGTTTAACAACATCACGTTTCTTGAAGATGACATAGCAAATATGAAACTTAGAAAGAAATTTGATGTTGTTTTTTCAATAGGCGTCGTTCATCATACAGACAATCCAGACAAAACAATAAAGAACATGATTCACCACACGAAGAAAGGTGGTAAGGTTATTGTGTGGGTATATGCAAAGGAAGGCAACTATCTTGTGGAACATGGAGTGGAACCAGTAAGAAAACTATTCTTGAGCAATATGTCACGAAAAAATCTTCTATTGTTTTCCAAGGGTACTACTGTGTTAATGTACTTGCCAATTTACACAATATACTTGCTGCCA
>JBDRGA010000045.1:0-40180 GCA_043818175.1 Candidatus Woesearchaeota archaeon
ATCCAACACTCTTCAGAACACGGGTAATCTTAATCTTAACCCTCTCGCCCTGCTTCGTGCCGGGAACGAAGAGCACAAAGCCCTCCTTCTTCGCGATGCCGTCTCCCTTCTCTCCAACGGCTTCTATTGTTACGTCCAATACTTCGCCCTCTTTAACCGGGGCACTTTGCTGCTTTCCAAACATTGCTATTTCCTCCTGTTGCACCCTTAAGGCACGGTGTTAGTATCCTTGAGCAACTTATAAAACTATCCGAAATCCTCCAAATATTTATATACTTCAACTATTTACCACTCGAAAGGCACTATTAGGGTGCTTGTGGGGGCTTAAATGGGCGTAAGGGATCTTTTCCACGACATGGGTTATTGGCTTAAGCCATCCAGAATTCCCCTTCTAGCCACGCTTCTCTCTCCAGTTATTGCTCCTGCCGTTGCACAGACACCTGGGCCCATAGTTGTGCCACTTGTGACATCTGGAACCGTGGAAGGACTCAATGTGCATGATCAGTTTGTATTGTATTCCGGACCATTTTTTCAAACACCAAGGGACACTGTGACAATAGAAGGCTCACCAGCCTTAAAAGGATATTATTCCGTAATTGATGACATTTCTAATCCATTGGAATTGATAGCAAGGGATATGTCCGGAAACTTCATTGCACACACAACTTCAGGAACTAGTTTCTGGGCTACAAACCCTCCCACTTATGATAACCATCTTTTCTTTGAGCCAATACAAGTTGGCGCGACCACGCTGGAACGCCTTTTATTGCAGAACCCTGCACCGAACCCATTCACAAGTCATCTGGCAAGAACTATTGAGATCCCCTCTGGTTTTGATGCAAAGGTTGAAGCAGACATGTATGATATATCTGGAAGGAATATACGACAACTGTACTTGGGACGAACGGATGGTTCATTGCAAATAACCTGGGATGGCAGACTAAACAATGGACAGGTTGCCGCACCGGGAGTGTACTTCTTTAGAATACGTGTCGAAGGTTTCGATGATAACAACAAATCATTCACACTAAATAACGCTGCAAAGGTGGTGAAGACAAGATGAAGCTTCCTTTGCTACTCATTGCAATTCTAATTCTAGTAGTTAGTATTGCAACAGCTAAACCAGTACTGGAACAAATAGAATTAGCACCCACTGGGAGAATCATTGCAGTGGAAGTGCCGAACCCAGAACCACTTCCAATACCTGAACTAATTGTTAACGAAACAAATTCAACAATTAACTTGACAATTAACCTCACATTTACAGATAATCACACAATTGATCCTGAGCCCATACTGTTTGTGAAGGTCAACGACACTAACACAACGGAAGAAAACGAAACGAGAGAAAACAGAACAATATTATTCAAGCAAATGCCTGTGTTAAGACTTTCTAGCTTGGAAAACTCCAAAAAAATAAATCTAAAAGAATTTGTTGGTGATTATTCAGGCAGTCTCGAATGGGAAATTGAAGAGCAGGATGTCTTTGGCATTGCAATGAAAGGAAACAATTTGGTTGTTTCTTATTCAGGAAGTGATTCAAGCGTTGCTGAATGGATAACAATAACAGTAACGGACAAAACAGGAGCAACTGCATCGCAGGAAGTAAGAATTACATATATTGATGTGGATGAGGTTAAGGCTCCAATCACTTCAGATATTCCAGATTCAGTTAATTTGGGGTCTGGACAATATGTCCTCACTTCATTCATGGCGGGAGCGTTCACAACAGAAATTATTGATCTCGAGCAGGGCTGGAATCTTATCTCAATACCACTTTACCAGGAAAATTCAAGTGTCATAGCAATTCTTGAGGGGATTGAATCGTACTACGATGCAGTCTACGCTTACACGTATGAAAGGTACGAAAACGAATGGCAAGCATACATACCAGGAACGGGCATAGAATCTCTAAAAGAAATCGACAGTAGTATGGGTGTGTGGATTCATATGAATGCCCCTGCACAACTAACAGTGCAAGGCAACGAAATTCTACAGACAGAACTTGTGCTTAATGAAGGATGGAACCTCATATCGTTCCCAGGAATCAACAATGAACAAACACTGGATGTCTTTTCGGAGGTTTTGAACGAAACACACACTGTATTCAGTTATGATTCTGTATTTTCAGACCCTTGGAGAATATACAGTCCTAAGATGTTGCCATTCCTCGTAACGCTAAATACGCTGGAAACAGGAAAAGGGTACATGCTTTACGTTGAACAGCCAATGACTTGGGAGTTCGATAGTTCAGACAACAAGTATCATTTGATAGAACTTGATAACAATCAAAGATACGACACCAAATCATACGTGCACGTTAACGGTGTTGTTTTCGCACAAGTAGATGAAGAAGGAAACCAGAATTACTATCATTATGATGTGAGTAGGAACACAAGACTAATGACAGACAATTCAGGCAGTACTTCGTGGTCGCAGAGATATTATCCCTTTGGAGAACAAGGGCCTGCAGAAGGCAAGGGAAACAGCATCAAGTTTGGAGAAAAACCATATGATTATGACACTGAACTATACTATTATGATGCAAGGTACTATGATCCTTCTTTGGGACGGTTCATACAGGCAGATACAGTGGACGGTGCGGCAACAGACACACAATCCTTGAACAGATATGCATACGCAGCCAACAACCCATTAATGTACATGGATCCAAGCGGGAATTACAAGACAAAATCAGATGAGCCACCAAGATTAGTAACTTATTATGGTGAGCGCACTGGGTCTGGTTCATACTCACATTTCGTTTACACTGGAGGAAACTCGTTCAGAGGTGCTGAAGAAATTTTCAAGTATGTCATGGCTGTATATTTTCCACTCAGTCCACGAATGCAAGAAGCGATGTACCAGCAGGAAGTAATTCGAGAACAATCGAGAGCAGAATACTTTGGAGAGGTGCGTGGAAAGTATCTTAGTTCAGCCAGAGCACCTCCTTCAATATCAAACGTTGGTCCGCAAGCAGCATGGACCGGAAGGTATGACGTATCAGAAGCTGATGTTATTGCAGCGCTCATTTCAGGAGGGCAAGCATTCCCTGCTATAGATACAGTGACAAAAGTACTGTTCTTGGACGGAGAAGCGGGCGTTTCAGTTGCAGATACTGAAGCAAAAGAGTTCAAACAATGGGCAAAGCCATACATAGTATACATTAAAGGAAACAAGGTAGGTTTCATTAGGCACCCTCAAGGAGGCGGCATGATAGAAGAGATAGATCTTGATTCAATAGAGTTATCTCAGGAAGAAAGAGAAGCAATAGAACGTGCCAAAGAGCGATTCTACTCTGATGACCAATCTGAAGAGCAAAAGAAGCAGTCTCAGCAAAATTCAGAAACATCGTCTCAAACTGACCTTAATTCTAAGGCTCAGGAACGCAATGATGCACTGTATGCTGGTCAAGGACAGTATGGCCCCACAGATAATTTGGGAATAACACACTCGAGATGGGCAGGAAGAGGATCAATAGGTTAATCAAAATGAAACGAACAATACTATCAGGACTTGCGGCACTTACACTACTTGGTGCGGGAACAGGCGCGGGAACAGCAACAGTCGATTGCAGAGAGCACAAGGGACCAGAACAAAGAATCACGCAAGAAGCAACGCCTTCTTTTTCAGGACTTGAGGGAATGGTTAGCGTTCCAGGACTCAACACAACTGATATTGACCTTGTTCAAAACACCATGCCCTTACCATACTCTGCAGGCATTTCTGAATATAGAGATCGCAGAAAAACACCAAGTGGTAACATCGTTGCAAGTGCTGCATGGATTGGAGTTGCCTTCCCAAACAACCTGGAGTACTTGGCCACACCAAGCAGCCCAGAAAAGGGAGCAAAACTTCTAGGAGAGTTACAAAAAAGCAACGCGTGGAAATGGATGAATGGAGGAAAAGATACAAACTTCAGATATCCTGCCACACTTGATTACAACAATTTGGTAATCGATGGAAAAATCCTGGAAGCTTATATAACGGATCCTACACTCTTAGATTCAGTACCCGTTCAGGAATTCGTTGTCCCAGATAGCCTTGTTTCAAGCGCATTTGATAAGTACAGTCCGCATCTTGGCTCTGAGTATCATACAGGAAGAGGACGTGACGCAACCGAGTCTTGGATAAGACTTCTCAACCTACAACAGAGTGTTAGATCTTCAAGAGAAGGCGAGCTGGAAAAAAGGAACACGTTAATCCACGATCCAGACCCAGTCATATACTTACCAACAGGATCTCATCGTGATGGTGGTAATGTCGTTTTCGAAGGATATAGAATTGACTATTTGGAGCAAATGCCTCCTCTAAAAATCACAGACAAGGAAAAATCATAAGTCAATGAAAAAAACAATTATATTCGGAATAATGTTGTTTGCCTTAGTTATATCTATGGTAACTGCATTGGGAAGCACAGTCAAGGATGCCGCGCCTACTGTAGCGAACATAAACGAAGTGAAGAGCCCCGACCCTGACTATTCCGGAAACTTACCTTTGAGTTTCAACATTATGAATGTCCCATCGCGAAGCTCAAGCATTTCCTTGGTGCTTGGATATTCACAAGGAATTCGTGTGGACCAGGAATCAAGCTGGGTTGGACTGGGATTCAATCTTGGTTTAGGTTCAATAACAAGATCAGTAGTAAACAAACCAGATGATTCGTCAACAGGTTTGATGAATGGGAATGAAGAAGATGATTTTCAACAGGATACTTATTTCTTCTCAGTGGGTGGTGAAGCGGGCAGAATAATGTTAGTAAGACAAGCAGGCAAATACCTTCCAGTACTGCAAACGTGGAAGCCCTGGAAGATAACTTACTACGATGCCAATGGGAATCTGTATGGCACCAACGGAGGAATAGCCAGATGGGAAATACTTACAGATGATGGAACAACATACGTGTTTAACCAAACTGTAAAAACAGCACAGACACAAAATAACCAATACGTTTACTCGAAACGCGTCGACAATGGGCAGTGTCCATTATCCAATAGGTGTGGAAATCCAAACATATGCGAATCCAGTGACACGTGCAGTTGTAGTGAATGCACATACACGTTAGCATGTCAGACCCAAAGTGAATGTGATAACGGATTTGACGATGATGATGATGGTTGCATAGATATGGCAGATGATGACTGTGAAAGCAAGAGTGATAATAAAGAAGGAGGATCACAATGTCCAAGAACTCCCTCAGATCGCTTTCATGACGCAAATCTCAATGAAGCAGCAGGCACATCGATAGAGGATCCATCACTTTACTCAGACTATCTGCCGCCCTTGTGGATTGGGGGTGTTTACCTCGCAAATGGTCACCCTTGGCCAATGCAGTCTGCTTATTGCAACACTTCAGGAACACCACCACAACAGATGATCTTCGCCAACAGTGCAACCACAACTACGCAGATTGAAGTTGAAGAATATGCAAATTCCTGGAAGCTTACTGAGATAAAGTACGCGGATTATCTAGACACAAATATTAACAACATAACTGATGATGATGACTACGGTGATTGGACGAAAATAAGATATGCAGATGTTGGCTCAGACTCGTTTTCAAGCATTAAGAAAATCGCAGCGCACGATGAGAATCCTGTTCTTGGTGTGTACATGAATCCCAAGTGTGAACGGGCCAAGCAAGACCATCCTTTTCCTCATGATACTGCATTCTGGTCAGACCCCACAAAAGTGGTCAATCTTGACTGTGAATATTTTGGAGGCGTACCCCTAACAAACAGGTACAACTTCATCAAGTACGCATGGACAAACACGGCAACTGAAATGATTTATCTTCAACAGATAGAGACACCAACATTCATAGCAGACTTCGAATTGGGTGCAAGAGATGATCTAATAAACAGAGCAGGAGCCGTTAGCCCCGTCGCGAAAAGGCTCAAGAACATCAAGCTTAAGTCAAAGATTGACGATGCAATAATTAATCAGGTAGTATTCGACTATACCTATCTTCTTGCAGACTCATACGACAATCCCCCCAAATTAACACTTCTTGGCTTCAGTCAAGTGGGAAAGAATAGTGCGGCATTACCAAGCACCACGTTCGAATATGACTACAATCCACAACTTCAGCATTATGCATTCGACTGGTATGGCTTCAGTAATGGAGTGGTAACGAACAACAATGGAATGTACGATGATCATTCGTCCAATGATGAAGCTAAAGCTTGGTCGCTTACTGCAATAAATTATCCATATGGTGGAAGAGTAGAAATCGAGTATGAACCCATGTCTTTTGACTTTGTACAGAATGAACCTGTAAGCCGAACCACTGGAGGGGGGATTCGAGTATCCTCAATAACAAGGTATGATGGACTAGAATCCAGTGGAAGCACAGTCGCTTACACGTATGATAATTGCACGGCAACGCTCAAGCCAAGGCTAACTAAAGGAATAATCAGCGGGTTTACCAACATCGCACCAGGAATGAAGAATTATGTTGCATGTAGCGTTGTAACCATGCACCTGCCTGCACAAAAGGGAACGGTTGTACAAAAATACTCTTCGCCAATTGATTACCCAGATACTGCACTGGATTCAACCAAGAACCCACACATGTCCATGGACTGGAAACGAGGACAACTTATCTCGATAGAGCTCTTTGATTTTGGAGGGGACCTGATTAAGAAATCAGAAAGAACATATAATACGGAAAGAACTGAGAATCAGGCTGTTTACAACGAGGCAGACGGTCTGAGTCAATGTGTGGGTGATCCTGTTCCGTGCGGGCTGAGAAGCTTTTCAGCAAATCAGAATGAAAACTGGTGCTATGGTAGTTGTTATGTGAGCTCAGCAGGGTGTGAATACTATCCGGGCGTAAATATAGAATATGCGAACAATGTAGGAATATTCTGTGAAGGCATAACTAGCCAAAGCATATGTGATGATTGCGGAACCCTTCAACATCCATGCAGGCCATTCACTAACTTACCATATTGTGAATGGGGTGATTCATACTATAGATGTGTTGGGCAGGCAACTAGTTGTAGGGGGTACACAGAATCCCAGTGCAAACCAGAAATTGGTTGTGTGTGGGCAGGCGACAAAGAAATCAGCAGCGGATGGGTTACGCTGGACCAGGAAACAAGCACCCAAGATGGGATATCACTAACAAGATCATATGCGTACAACACAATCAACGGATTGCCTTCCAAGATAATAGAGACGGACGGAACGAAAACAAAAATCACAAAAGTTACTTACGCATTTGAACACTATGATGGAACTGTTCAACCCAACATGCTCTCCAGGAACATGTTATCCGCTCCCTATGAATCATTCGTGTATTACGACACGAACAACAACATGGTGGTAGATACCGAAGATGAACTTGTTTCTTACAGTAGAACAGAATACTCTGAATTCACAGGGCAGGTAAGACCATTCAGAGATGTTCAATGGTTGGATGTAAATGATAACAAAGTTATGGACGCAGCAGACAGATACACAACAACTCAAAGAACTTATGATCCATATGGAAACGAACTCTCGTACACTGATCAACTTTCACGCACAACACATTTCTCTTATGGATCCAATGCAGAACCCTGTTCGAATAGCCCTGACTTGCTGAGTAGCAAGTTGACTTGTACAAGAAACTCAAATAATCTTATCTCAATGAAGAAATACAATACGGATGGAAGTGTCGTGGAATCTACAGATGAAGCGGGGAGAACAACCAGATATACTTATGACGATTTCGGCAGATTAGAAGAAGTATATCTTCCTGGAGACGTTCAACCATCTACAACTGTAGTGTATAGTTATGCTAAATCAACAGGCCCGCTCTCACCAACAAACATGAATGTGCAGACCGTCTCTTCTCTGGTTTCAGACGGACAAATTGCACAAAAGACACAATACTTTGATGGTCTGGGAAGAGTGCGCGCAATCTCACAAACAGAAAATTCAACTAGCAATACAGTCACACTGGTATTGTACGATGCAGCAGGAAACACAATAAGATCCACGATTCCAGCAAGGAACATTGACATCGCTCAAGCACTTGCTTCATTGAGCTCAATTTCGTCCATGCCTGGAATAGACGTTGTTTACTCTTCGGACCCGATGCAGAGAGTCACACGAATACAGGAATACGGTCTTTCTTCTTCAACAAGAAAATCCTATTCTTCAGATGGAACCAATCTGATAAACACAGTTACCGATGTGGATAATGTTGCTACGGTACAATACTTTGATGCTAGGGGAAATCTTGTAAGAATTGAAGGGGCGTTGGGAGACACGTCAAGTTTCGAGTATGACATTCTTGGCAGAATCGCCTCATCAACTGATGCTCTAGGAGAGACAACAAGCATACAGTTTGACTCACTTGGACGCCTAATAAGAAAGGAAAGTCCTGAACTGGGCGTCGAAACCTATGATTATTATGATGATGGCAGACCAAAGTCTGCAACAAACTCAAGAGGAATACGAGTACTGTACACATATGATATTGCGGGCAGGATAACATACACGGACTACCCAACCGATCAGGACATAACTTATGTTTATGATGACCAGACACACAATGCAATAGGAAAACTTGCAGAAGTTACAATAGGAGAAGATAGCATGTCCTATTATTACGAACCAGCCAGGGGGAGACTGGTGCGTACAGACCAGATATTAGATGGAGAACTATACACAATACAATATGATTACACAGAGTCAGGATTAGTTTCGAAGAAAACTTTGCCTTCTGGATTGGAGTTGGAGTATGAGTATGACGCGATGAAGCGCCCCGTGCACATTTATGGCAGTGCTGTGGGTGGTGATATCTTCATTACGTATACATCAAGGGGAAAAATTGCGACAATAACATATCCTAATGGAGTAAAAACAGAATACTCACACAACGATAAGAACCTGATGTCATCCATAAGCGTCTCAAACATACAAGAGGAGCTTTTCGGAGAAACGTACAAATATGATGATGGGACACTAGGAAAAGGACAAATCACCCAAGTATACCAAGGAACGAATTCATTGAATCCTGGAAGTGACTTAGGGTTAAATGTACTCGAACAGTTCGAATACGATGCTCTTGGCAGAATTACAACTGCTGATTACTTGCCAATAGGAAATACGTGCAACGACTGGTCTGGCTGCGCGGACCAGACATACACATACGATTTGCTGGGAAACAGAAAGACGCATAACGGAGAAGTACTTCACTATGATTCTGTTAGTTCTGCAAGCATACTAACTTCGGATGATACTTTTGACTATACGTACGATGTGCAAGGCAACCTCGAGATAAAAAAGAACAAAGTAACTGGACAGCAAACAACATTCGAATACGACGATGCGAGCAGGCTAGCCAAAGTTATCTTGTCAGGTGGAAAAGAAATATCATACAAGTATGATTGGGAAGGCAACAGACTGCAAGTAATAGAACCAAAAGTTAAGACAAACTTTGTTTATGACAGCGCGGGACAGCTGGTTTACCAGGAATCGATAAAGAGGTAACTAACCCAAAACCTTTATAAACCAACCCCCGCTTCCCCAAATAACGCCCGAGTTAACAGCGCAGAGGGCCCAGAAAGATTTCTCTGTGCTTTGCTCGGTATTGAATCATGGCAGAACAAGAAGCACCAAAACACGCAGAAGCGCCGAAGCATGAATTCAGACACTTAGTCAGAATAGCCAATACGGACCTGGCTGGAGAAAAACATCTCATCGTTGCCCTCACTAAGATTAAGGGAGTGAGCGCAAGCTTCGCAAATGCAATCTGCATAGTATCAGGATTCAAAAAAAATACACAAACAGGATCCTTGACTGAAGCGCAGGCAAAGAAGATTGAAGATACTATTCGCGAGCCATCAAAGTATGGAATACCTGCCTGGATGCTCAACAGAAGGAAAGACTACGAAACTGGACAGGATATGCACCTGCTGGGTGTTGATTTCGATGTTATTGTTGATTCAGACATCAAGAGACAGAAGAAAGCCAAGACGTACAAGGGTCTAAGGCACCAGTGGGGCTTGCCCGTTCGTGGTCAAAGAACCAAATCAAACTTCAGAAAGAACAAAGGAAAGGGCCTTGGCGTAAAGAAATCCAAGGTAGGAAAGAAGAGCTAAAATGGGAGACCCTAGGAAAGTAAGGAAGAAGTACACCACTCCGATGCACCCGTGGCAGGGAGACCGCATCGAAGAAGAGAGACCTCTAAAGAAGGATTATGGTCTGAAGAATAAGACCGAAATCTACAAGATGCGTTCAAAGCTGACTGACTTCAAGAACAGAGTTAAGCTCCTCAGCGCGCAAACAACTCCACAATCCGAGATAGAGAGGCAGCAACTGCACAAGAAACTCGTTAGCTTAGGTCTTCTAAAACAGGAAGACCCTCTAAGTACGACACTTTCACTCACACTCCAAAATGTCATGGACAGACGAATGCAAACTGTTCTAGTGAAGCTCGGTAGGGCACGCACAGTGAAACAAGCAAGACAGATGATTGTTCATGGTCACGTCGCGATAGCAGGAAGGAAGCTGACAACTCCAGGACACATTACAACATTGGTCGAGGAAGGGAATTTGGAATTCCTGGAAAACAGTCCATTCATTGACGAAAATCATCCTGAGCGCTTCAAGGAGGAAGCTCCTGCAATGAAGCCAAAACCAATGCCAAAGGCAGACAAGGAAGTCGAGAAAATCATTGAGAAGCCTGAAGGACCAAAACAGAAAAAGGTGAAGAAGGCAAAGGCAGATGAGGAACTGGAAGCTCCCGAAGATTCAGAGCTAGTCGTGAAGGAGGAAGTGGGCGCAATAATCGAAGACCTGGATAAGGTGGATGAACAATGACCACACCTACAGCAACACCAAAAACAAGATGGGGTTTGTGTCACATAATGGCCAGCTACAATAACACAGTCATACACATAACAGACATAACAGGATGTGAAAGCATTGTAAGGGTTTCAGGAGGACAAATGGTCAAAAGCCATCGCCTTGAATCAAGCCCCACGACGGCAATGGCCGCAGCTAAGAAAGCAGCAGAAATCGCGCTTGACAAAGGAATCAACGCAATCCACGTTAAGATCAGAGCACCAGGAGGCCACAATGGCCCCATGAACCCAGGTCCTGGAGCACAGGCAGCAGTAAGAAGTCTGAGCAGAATGGGCATGAAAGTTGGAATCATAGAAGACGTCACACCAATCCCCCACGGCGGATGCAGAAAGAAAGGGGGAGGAAGAGGAAGAAGAGTATGAAACTCGAACTCTTAAGCAAATCCAAGGAATCGTGGACTGTGAGAATGCAGAGCGCTTCTCCTGAGCAAATGAACACACTCAGACGAATAATCATGGACGAAGTGCCAACCATGGCAATAGACGATATCGAATTCAAACAAAACTCAGGTATACTGTACGATGAAGTAATCGCTCTGAGACTTGGCCTCGTACCAATAAAAACAGACTTGAAGAGCTACACACTTGTTTCAGAGAGCAAAGCAGGAAAGGGAAGTCCGGACACTGAAGTAGTAATGACTTTGAAAGCAAAAGGTCCGAAGCTTGTTACTGCTGGCGACTTGAAGAGCAAGGACCCCAAAGTAATTCCCGTATTTCCAGACACTCCAATCGTAAATCTGCTTGAAGGGCAGGAACTTGAATTAATGGCAAAAGCCGTGCTGGGTCAGGGAAAGGACCACGCCAAATTTCAACCAGCGTTGGCGTGGTACAAGAACACTCCTTCCGTAACAATAAAGAAGCAACCAAAAGACCCCGAAGCCGTTTCGAAAAGATGCCCTGTAAAGGTCTTTGACGCAAAAGGGGGAAAACTTACCATTAAGAACGAATCGGCATGCATACTTTGCGGAGAATGTGCCGAGATGACAGAAGGAGACGTGCAAGTAACAACCAAAGATGACTTCACGTTCACGATAGAGAGTTTCGGACAACTCAGCCCGAAGGAGATACTCACCGCAGCGACCGAGCGCTTCACAGTAATGCTCGATGACTTCAGCCAAGCGCTGAAGAAAGCAGAGTAACGCGGGGGTGTCAGAGCCTGGTCAAATGACTACGGTTGAGGGCCGTAGGCCTTAGTGGCTGCGCGGGTTCGAATCCCGTCTCCCGCATCAAAATCAACGAACATGAAACAGCACATCCATGAGAGGACGAAGCACGAAGCCCTGACTGGCCTCATTCAAGAGTTGAAGAAGGCCAGCATAGAGCAGGACGTGAAACTCTGGAAAGCGGTAGCAGTCGAACTTGAAAGACCAACAAGACTTCACAGGAGTGTAAACGTCTTCAAGATTGATGCAAATGCCCACGATGGGGAAACTGTGCTCGTGCCGGGCAAAGTACTTTCAATGGGTGCATTGAACAAGAAGCTCACTGTAGCAGCTTACAAGTTCAGCGCTGAAGCCCAGAAGAAGATTAACCAGAATGGAAAAGCTGTTACGATTCAAGAACTCCTCAAGGAGAACCCAAAAGGACAGAACGTGAGGATCATAGGATGATGAAAATCATAGACGCAAAGGACATCGTGCTCGGAAGAGTTGGTAGTCATGCTGCCAAAATAGCTTTGCTTGGCGATGATGTATCAATAATAAATTGTGAATTAGCCAGAGTTACAGGGGATGAGAAAACTATTTTTGCACACTACAGAAGAAGGGTCAAAATGGGTATCTACAGTCATGGACCATTCCTGTCAAGGAAGCCAGAAATGTTCGTGAAAAGATCCCTTAGAGGCATGCTACCTTACAAACAACCAAGAGGCGCCATAGCACTTAAGAGGATTAAATGTTACAAAGGCACTCCCGATATCAAAGGAGAAGCAGTAGACCTCAAGGACCATCACATCAGCAAAGTACCATCACTTAAGCATACAACTGTAAAGGCTATATGCCTGCACCTAGGAGGCAAAGAATGAATATTCACACTTCAGGAAAAAGAAAATCTGCCGTTGCAAGAGCAACTTTAAGCAAAGGCACTGGAAAAGTAAGCATAAACGGACAAATGCTAGAGTTCTTGAAACCTGAAGTTGCAAAGCTGAAGATACAAGAACCATTAATTCTAGCAGGACAGGTAGCTCAACGAGTTGACATCTCCGTGAAAATAAACGGCGGTGGAATGATGGGCCAAGCAGATGCAGCAAGATTGGCCATCGCAAAAGCGTTGGCCGAGCACGACGAGAAACTCAAGAGCGTATTCCTTGACTACGACAGGCAGTTATTGGTTGCGGATATTCGCAGACATGAAGCAAATAAACCAAACAAATCTGCACCAAGAGATAAGCGACAAAAATCCTACAGATAATCTGGAAGATTTCCTGAATATCTTTCAGTTTCATTCTTTTTGTACACTGGTCATGCTGGCGCAAACAAGATTAAGCCATTCGATATTCTTTATTGATGGACAAGAATCTAGATTTGCTGACGTATCTTCCACGTATAATCAGTACTCCATCTTCCTCCAGACGATTTCCACTTGTTGTACGAGCAGGTGAAGAGTATCTGAATCTATCTTATTCATACTCTTTGTCGTACAATAGACGAAGAGAAATGGCAATCGTCATTCCTAGGTTTGTCAGCTCCGGTCTCGAAACCTTTCAGGTTGCAGGCCTGCTACAAGCGGAAATGGGAAAGACTAACAATGGTTGCCTTGTCTTTGCGAACAGTGAATATCAATTGGTCAACCACGTGCTGAATTGGTTTCAGAAGGAGTTGCACATTTCTCCATCGCGGTGGCACTGGTACATCCGTGTCAACGTTGAGGAACCTACAGACCTTACCTACAAAGAACGCATTGAAGAAAAAGTTCTATGGCACTGGATTTCCAAAACGTCACTGATTTCCAAAAAGAAATATCCTAGAACTGTCACCTACAGAAAGAACGCAGGTCACAAAACACTCTATGCGTCTGACTATGGAACTATGATGATTGAGATTAAGAATAATTTACTCAGTCATGTCATGAAACAGTTCGTGGCAATTATACGAGACGGCATCTTGGGACAACATGAAGACCACGTCAGATATTTCATGCGAGGAATACTTGCCGGAGAATCCAATGTGGAGCTGAACAAGAAGATTATGAAATACCGAGTGTTCCTTTGTGCTCCGAATATTTGCGAGCGACGTCTCTATCGGGTTTGTTTTCGGAAACTTGGTGTTGCGTCCACATTATACAAAAAGTTCCCTAGCTTGATAATCTCCCGAAAAGAAAACCTAATCAAGCTCCTCCAGCAGAAACTCATGTGTCTCAGCCCTCAGAAGTACAACAAGTTTCTGAACATGATGAAGCATTACAGAGACATACGTGACTATGGATATTTTACGGGCGCGAAGGTTCCGCACAACAAGATTCCTGATTCAACTGTGCAGAAGATTATTCAGCTAGGACTCAGGCATCCGGATTGGCTGGCCCGGCACATCGCAAAGCAGGTAGGCGTCAGCTCTATCAAGGTTCAGCGCGTTCTTAAGGAGAACAATCTTGGCGTTCGTAGGCAAAGGACAAGCGTTCACTTGCTTCATAAGATTCTCGAACTGCATCTCTTCGACCCTCATTTCCGGGCATGCGATATTGCAGCCATTCTTGGCATTGACCAGAACGTCGTGTGGCGTTACAGAAGGAAGCAGGGGTTGAGGCTTGGCAGGACAATAGACGTTGAGGAATCCTACTAATTACTTTGAACGCACACGTTATCCATACCGTTTCGCAAAGTCATCCACCTTGACGAAGCGTCCAGTCTAGACACATTATATGTGCCCCCAGAGTAATATCGAGTTATCAGCTGTCTATTTAATTGCAATATTGAAAAAAATCAGAGCAACCTTTAAAAACCCCTTGTGATTCCGGCATTGCATGATAATACCCGTAAGATGCTTCTCATGCAACAAACCCATTGGACATTTATGGGCGCAATACACAGAGAGAGTCCAGAAGGGCGAAACCAAGAAGGACGTCATGGACGATCTTGGCCTTTCAAGATACTGCTGCAGAGCAGTCTTTATGGGTCACGTTGACCTTGCTGATACGGCAGCTGCTTTCAAAAAACACTGATGATATCTCCCCAAGATTTGGATGGGATGGTTCTTAGACATGAAGGAAATGAACCTGGCTTGACACTGAGATTTGTTAGTGTCCAGGACGGAAAGTCAACTTTCGAGTTCCAAAATGAACAGGGAAGGGGAACAGTAGAAGGTTTGTTCTTTCCAGAACGCGCATCATTCAGGATAACATATCTGGACGCTAATGGGAATCGAGACAGGAATAACCCGCCAAGAGACTATTTTGGAGACCCAACAAACACGGGATACGCGGGAACCTGGAAAAATTACCAGGAAAGACTTTGGCCTAACAAGTTCACACTCGAGATAAGGAAGCAGGATGCAAGGAAGCCAAAAGTTCCTGTAGTGCTCGTCTGCGGACCACAGGACCCAGACGACGATGAATGAAAAAAGAAGAAAAAGAATTATTCTACCGTCACGAACTTTCCGTTCTCGACTCGCAGCACCTTGAACGCCGCCCCCACTAAATCGCCGTTCTGGTCAAGAGTGATGTTCCATGCGACACCAGGATAATCCTTGACATTGTAGAGTGCGTCCTTAATTGCAGTGGAGTCCGTTCCAACCTTTCTCATTGTGTTAACAAGTATGTTGGTTATGTCGTAGCTTTGCGGGCCGCACAACTGCGGAGCTTCGTGGAAGCTTGCGTTGTACGAGTCAACGTATGACTGTGCATACGCTGCCTCGCTTGCAAGAACGTACATGCCTTCTGCAACTGAACCCGCTGTTGCAAGGAATTCATCCTTTGCAACTGAATCAGTGAACACCAACGGGATGTTCATTTGCATTTCTTTGGCTTGTACTGCGATTCTTGCTGCGTCTCCTGTGAACGCTACAACGAAGATAACATCTGGTGCATTGTTCTTTATGCGTGCAAGCTGCGTTCTGTAGTCAGTCTCGCCCTTTGTGAAACTCTCGACTTCACCGGTTCTCTTGAATGCTGATTCGAACGCGCCCTTTACACCAATACCATAATCATCGTTTGTGTACATTATTGCGGCGTTCTTCGCTCCAAATTGTTTCTCAACAAATTGAGCCGCGAGTGTTCCGGCATATCCATCACTAGGATAGTCCCTGAATATGTAGTCACCTGCATTTGTGTATTCCGGAGCGCTTGCACATGGAGAGAATACAACGACTTTGTTCTGCTCTGCCATACTAGTGAAACTCAGAGTTTCTGAACTGCAGACTCCTCCGATAATTACGGGCACGTTATCCACGCCAATGAGCTTGTTTGCTGCATCAGCTCCGGCCTTTCCATCGCATTTGCCATCTTCGAATATCACCTTGATTGGATGTCCGTTTATGCCGCCGTTCGCGTTGGCTTCTTGAACAGCTAACTCGATGCTGTTTTTTGCGCTCACACCATATGCGGCGACCTGTCCTGATAGAGGAAGCACTGCTCCAATTGTTACAGGTTCATTGCTTGTCTCGGCAGGTACGTTTCCTGTTACTCCACGGCCTGTACATGCGCTCAAAACGAGCAACCCCAGGCAAATCATGACGATTGTTTGTGTTTTCATTCTAACCACCTCATTGATGTCACTACATAGTGAATAAACACACATATCAAAGTATTGGGTGGATTTTAAAACAAAAAGGGAAAATTATTATACTACTTTGTGCTATTGTTCAAAAATGGCTGTATCTCTTGACTTGTTGGACAGAAAGCTTCTTGGAGAGCTTGACGGGAATAGCAGGACGCCGCTCAGTGTGCTTGCAAGAAGACTAGGCACGAGCAAAGGAACTGTGCTGTACAGAATCAACCGACTGAAGCAAGAAGGCGTAATCCTTGGGTTCTATCCTGTGCTAGACATGGGCAGGATTGGGTACTTGTTGTTCAGAGTTTTCTTTCGTCTCAAGGGAATCAACCGTCAGTCCGAGTCGGAATTGATTGCATACCTCAAGGAGAAGCCCGAGATGATGTGGGTAATCAGCGTTGATGGAAAATACGATCTTGGACTTGCATGCATCACAATGACTGTGCACGAGATGGATGACATATGGGGTGCATTTATGAAACGCTTTGGCAACTATGTGGAAGACGTTCGGTTTGCCATTCAGACGAAAGTGGAGCAATACGACAGGGTTTATCTCTACGACGGTGCAAAGAACGAGAACTCGGCAGCATTCTATTCGTGCTCTGGCACGGAGACCGTATCAGAGTTGGACTCCGCAATCCTGAGAACATTATCCCGCGACGCAAGGATTCCAACAACAGAAGTGGCCCGAAATGTGGGCGCGGATGTGAAGACAGTGATGGCACGCATAAAAAAACTCGAACAAAAGAACATAATCACAGGATACAAGACAAATTTTGACCTCGGTGTCCTAGGATACGCATATTTTAAAATTGAGCTCAAGCTTCACAACACCAACCCCACAGCACTTCTTGCCCTTAGGCAATATGTGAAAGAGCATCCAAACATAATATACAATGATTACGCTCTTGGCGGAGAGGACGTTGAGCTGGAAGTGCAGGTAAAGAGCGTGGAGGATTTGAGGGATCTGGTTAATGACATACGGGACAAATTCTCGGCGATAATACAGGACACGAGCACGATGCACTTCTACAAAGAGCACAAATTGAGCTTTACGTTATGGGAATCCCATACTAATTAGAACAATATTGTGACACTTGATTCAAGACTCGAATTATTCATTTCCTTTCGGCATCGTGAACTCGTACTTCAAGTCCTGCAGGACTAGCAACGTATTCACTGCACTTACCCCTTTCATGCGACGTAGCGATTCGGTGAATGAGTACGCGGAAACTGCGTTGTCTGCAAGCAATTCACATTCAACAGGCCATGCCCCTAAACATTGCATCGCGTATGTGACGTCACGATGATTCCTTAGAAATTCCATCAATGCCGAGATTTCTTTTGTTGTAGCTTGACTAAGTTGGATGATTATTCTATACGTTGTTCTGTCCTGAAAATTCCTTGCCAACGAAACCCTTCTGCCCAATAGGATTTTATTTTCCTGAAGCGAACGAATTCTGTTAGCAACTGTTTTTCTTGGTACGCCTGTTTCACGTTCAACCATTGAACTCGAGGACCTTGCATGCGATGCGAGGAACGCGAGAACTTTCATGTCTGTTTCACCAACAGCAATTGTATCGTTGGATCTTCCAAGAACCCATTCCGAAACTGGTTTGTTTTCCAAAAGATACTTTCTGCTGAATTGGTGGAGGGAAGTGACTGTTGATGTCTGCCATGATTTGATATTTCCTCCGTACTCAGAAAGAATCGAATTAATTTCTTGTTGAAAACTAACGTTCGATTTACATATGAATCCCAAAAGAATGTCAAAATCACCTCCTAATATGGACACTTGACCTGTGCTATCTTTGCTTTGCATACTCTTCATGAACGCAGTTCTTGATTGGTCATCAGCAAAATCAGATTGAATATACATCCTGAACAGATTGAAACCCAGCTTGTATACGTCAGTTATCGAATAGTAACCAGTTATGACTTTTTCATTCTCCAGTCTGGAGATTCTGTACAATGCCACTTCAGGACTAACTCCTACAGTTGAGGCGAGTTTCTTAAGCGGCTGGCCACCGTCACGGTCAAGCTCTGCAAGTAACCGCATGTCTTTCTTGATTAATTTCATTGTTGGTCTAAGAATAGCTACTAGATGTCCATATATTAAAATATTGTGGCAATAACTATATTAGTCTGGAAATCTAATAGTATTCGGTGATGAAAATGACAAACCGAGAAAACAGAAGGAAAGTAAGACAGTTGCGTGATATCGTGATGGTTGTTGGCGGAACTTCAGCATTGTTGGTTGGTCTATCAAAATGCCCAGGAACACCTATTGAAGAACGGATAGTCTACCAGGGGCAAACCAGCACGGAAACGCATAATCTCGCGCTTCAATACTTTGACAATGTGCGGGGGGATTTTTACACGCTGCACGTGTCCTGCAATCCAGATGGAACTCTAAAGTCCTATTGGGATGCGAGAGACCAAGGAATGCATAGCGGTGCATCGTTAGATGATGTGATTGTTACTGCGCGCATTCCAGCGACAATAGCACACAAGGGACCCGTTGGGAATGAGTTCCGCACAATGAAAGAATCCACGCTAAAAGCATATGGCGTAGTCAGGGACAGCGTAGCAACAGTGTACCATCGCGATAAAGTCGCCGAGAAACCCTGAAGATTTAAATACAGCCTTCCTGTCCATTACTCCATGGACTATCAAGCCATCGAGAAGAAGTGGCAGGAACGTTGGAATAAGGAAGGAACGTTCAAAGCAGTTCCGGGAAAGAAGAACTTCTACTGCCTTGAGATGTTCCCGTATCCTTCTCATAAATTGCATATGGGACATTTGAGGAATTACAGCATAGGCGATGCCATTGCCCGTTTCAAGAGAGCGCAGGGTTTCAACGTTCTATATCCCATGGGGTATGATAGTTTTGGATTGCCCGCTGAGAACGCCGCCATAAAGCACGGAGTTAACCCAAAGAAGTGGACGTTGGATAACGTTAATGCAATAAGAGAACAACAGAAACGAATCGGTCTTAGTTACGATTGGGACAGAGAAGTAGTTACCTGCACCCCAGAATACTACAAGTGGAACCAATGGTTCTTCATCAAGTTCTTCGAGAAAGGATTGGCGTACAAAAAGACAAGCCCTGTAAACTGGTGTCCTAAATGCGAAACAGTACTGGCAAACGAACAAGTCGAACAAGGTAAGTGTTGGAGATGTCACACGCTTGTAACGACCAAGGAGCTCAGCCAGTGGTACCTGAAGATAACGGATTACGCAGAAGAGTTACTTTCCGATTTGAAGAAGCTTGACGAATGGCCCGAAAGAGTAAAGGTAATGCAGGAGAACTGGATAGGAAAAAGCCACGGCACGATTCTAGAGTTTAAGATTAAAGGGATGGACAAAACGATAAGTACATTCACGACACGACCTGATACAGTTTATGGAATAACATATCTGGTGCTTGCAGCAGAACATCCGATGGTTATGGAACTCGTGAAAGGAACGAAGCACGAGAAAGAAGTCCAGAAATTCGTCACACAAACAAGACAGAGAAGCATCATTGAACGGACAGCAGAAGGAAAAGAAAAGAATGGTATTTACCTGGGAAAAGATTTCATCAATCCATTCACAGGAGAACCATGTCCTCTCTGGGTTGCAGATTATGCCTTAATGGATTATGGAACAGGAGCAGTAATGGCAGTTCCAGCACATGATCAACGTGATTTCGAGTTCGCTAAGAAATACAAATTGCCAATTAAAGTGGTCATAAAGCCAAAAGGCGGAGGAGAACTTCAAGCAGACAAGATGTCCAGAGCTTACGCTGACGAAGGAACACTTGTCAATTCAGGCGAGTTCGACGGCACGCCTTCAAGGGATGCAATAGAAGCAATAACAGATTATGCAGAAGAGAAATGTTACGGAAAAAGAACAGTCAACTACAAACTTCGTGACTGGCTCATTTCAAGGCAGAGGTACTGGGGAACGCCCATACCAATGGTTTATTGTCAGAAATGTGGGATTGTACCTATACCGTACGAACAATTACCTGTGATACTACCAGAAGACGTGAAATTCGGCACAGGAGGAAATCCTCTGGAAACGTCAAAGAGTTTTGTTGAGACAACATGTCCAAAATGTAAGGGTAAAGCGAAACGTGAAACTGATACTATGGACACGTTCATGGATAGCTCGTGGTACTTCCTAAGGTACTGCAGTCCCAAAGCAACTGACAAACCATTTGATGTTAAGGAAGCAGAGCAATGGATGCCCGTAGAACAATATATAGGCGGGATAGAACATGCAATTTTACACTTAATGTACGCACGCTTCTTCACGAAGGCACAACGTGATTTAGGACTGTTGAAGATTGATGAACCGTTCCACCGCCTTTTAACACAAGGTATGATAACAAAAGATGGTGCAAAGATGAGCAAGAGTTTAGGAAACACAGTTGACCCGGCGGAGATATTCGAGAAATATTCTGCTGATACAGCACGATTATTCATACTCTTCGCAGCCCTACCTGAAAAAGAATTTGAATGGTCTGACCAGGGAGTCAATGGCATATTCAGATTTGTCCAGAAACTTGAAAGACTGCTTGAAGCTGAATTCGACGTGAAAGGAATTCCCAAGAAGCTCTCGCAGAAGGATAAGTTCGTACTGAGTAAGTTGCATAGAGCAATACCTTCCGTCACGGGCAAGATTGAACGATACAGGTTCTCACTTGCAATAGCTGAACTAATGGATGTTGTTAATGCGGCAAGTGTAAGATGGTCTGACCTCGACAAAGGAGTTAGAGGACATTGCCTTGACGTGCTATCAAGATTATTCCAGCCATTCACACCCCACCTCGCAGAGGAAATTTGGGAGAAGATTCACGGGAAAGGAATGGTGAGCGTGGCGTCCTGGCCTCAGCCAGAAGGAAAGCATGTTGACGATGCAATCGAAGCCAGCGAAGCATTAATTGAACAGACGCGCGCAGACATATTGTCTTTGAAAACGCTTACAAAGATTGAGCCAAAGCAGATAACGTTCATCATATCTCCTTCATGGAAATACGAATTCATCAAAACGTTCAAGACTACAATAGAGGAAACAAGGGACTTCAAGGAAGTGCTGCAGAGATGCATGACTCCAGACATGAAGAAGTATGGAAAGGACATTACCACCATGATTCCAAGATTCCTCAAAGAGCCAGGAAGATTACCCGAGATAGTAACCAGCCAGAAGATTGAGGAGTCGGTGTTGAAAGAGGCATCAGCTGCTTTCTCTAAGGAATTCAACGTTAAAATACACATAGTAACCGCAGAACACTCCAAAGAAGCCAAGGCAAACAACGCACTACCTGGGAAGCCAGCGATATTGTTTAGCTAGGAATCTTATTAAACTTGAATACAATAGTCGTTCTATGCGCGTACTCTTCGTCTGCAATCAGGGAAAGCATAGGAGCAGGACAGCTGCAGAGATTTTTTCAAATAAGTTCGACACGAAGTACTGTGGAATCTACGAGAACTTGCCTTCCAAGGAGGATGTTGCTTGGGCCAACGTAATAGTAACAATGGATAACGCTCAAAGAACGGTGCTTGCCTCGCGTTTTCCTAAAGAATTCATGCAGGCCAGAGTGCTTACATTGGACGTTGCGGATGTTTATTCGTATAACCAGCTAGAATTGATTTCTGAACTTGAGAGCAAATTCTCAGAGCTCATCGAGCCTTACGCGTGACTCTTCTGTCAGTTTGATGTTTGCTATTATACCACTTGGCAAGCCCGAACACTACAAAATACATTATGACTGCAGCCCCAAAAGCAATAATCACGTTGCCAAGCAGAAACGTTCCTGTGTACTTAGTAAGGTACTCAAGCATGCTCAGTTTTTCAACAACTTGACTGTTTAGAATGCTGCTCCCAAGTTGAAAACTAGCATAATACAGAGGAGCAAGAACAAACGGGTTGAACAGAGCCATCGCTCCGAACAAAGAGAACTTGCTAAGTCTGGGAAATAGAAGAAGCACCAGGAAACCAGCAAGAATGCCAATGCCTGGTGTTGGAAGCACGGCAATAAGAGTTCCTATGCCTGCGCCCCATGCAAGACTCTGCGGGGAGTTATGTGCTGCGAACAATTCCTGGAAGTACGTTCTGGGATGTTTCATGAAAATAAGTGCGGGCGCACCCAGAGGTGAGCAAGACAAACAACATACGGTTAACCCCCAGGGTCCCTCCCCTCCGCAACCCTCAAGGCACCCACACATGCGCTTAGGACTGCTCCATTCCTGGCCTGATCCGATTCACACTCGTGCGAACCGATGAGGACAGAGGATCGACGGTCGCCTGAAGACCGCATGCTGCAAGACATGCCGCCCTCCGGGCTTCGGCCCTACCGTGAAGCCGGTTTGCAAGTAGAGGGGACGGCTAACCCCCCGGCCTAGCCCGCTGTGAAAGAACCCGACGGGAGCTTATAAAGGTTTGGCAAAAGCATATATTCCAGTACTGCAATCCCAATATCATGGACGACGGATTATTCTTTCTGGGGACGGCGGGCGACGCAATAGTGGCTTCCAAGCAATTTGCGTCAAGCGCAGGCATGCTTTACAAGTACGGAGACACGATGTTTCTGCTTGATCCTGGGCCGGGAAGTTTAGTCAGGGCAAAGCAGTACGAGGTTAATTTAAGAGAATTAACTGCTGTATTTCTAAGCACGCCAGACTGGATACACAGCAATGACGTTAATGCGGTAATTAGCGCGATGACATATGAAGGATTGGACCCAAGAGGACTTCTGGTCTTGTCAAAAGACGCGCTTGCCCAGGGAAACGATTCACTACAGATCGTGAGCCCGATGCACCGTGCTTTTGTGGAAAGGACTCTTGCATTGGATACTGGTGCGAGAATAGGCATAAACAACATCGACGTTCATTCCATTGGTCTGGAGAAAAGCAATGGAATAGGATACGTGTTTGACGCGCCAGAGCACACTACTGCATACATTCCGCATACTAGCTTTTCAGAAGAACTCGCCAAGAACTTAAGAGGCGTAGGAACACTAATCCTGCATTTAAGGAATCGCACAAGGGAAGAAGCAGGATTCCTGAACATACCGCAGGCAATTGATTTATTGAAGATTGCACAGCCAAAGCGATGCATTTTAACTGGCTATGGTATGAAAGTGCTTGAGCACGACCCAATGGACATAGCAAGGCAGATACATAAGGCGACTGGAATAGAAGTAATAGCGCCCAAGGATGGGCTGTACATACCCCACTTGAAAACCAAAGGGCAGAAGACACTGGGGAGCTTCTAGTTTCTTGCTAAGTGTCAGTATCTTTAATAAGGGGTTATGTCTGAATTCAACCAATGGCTCTTGGTAACCTCACGAACAACGCAGTAAATGCAACTCGTGTTGCCGTTGAAAACACTCAAACCATTCTCATTCCCACGTTATGGCAACGGTTCCTTGAGCTAGTAATTGCACCGTGGCAGATTCCAAGCATGCTTTGGATTCTGGGACCGTTAGTATTAATGCTCGTGCTGATGGAATTCTATTTTGGCAGGTACAGCAATGAAGAGCTTGGATGGAACACTGCGGTCGGGAACAGCATGGTATTGTTCTTCGTCGCGCTTGATTTGTTAAGAACCATTTACAATAACCACAATCCAATTACGTTATACCAGGTTATATTTCATGACATTCAGGCAGGGGCATTGCTCAACGCACAATATGCTAGCACAATCATGGCGCTGTGTGTTCTTGCCTTGGGTGTGGTCATGCTATTCGTAGACTTCTTTCATATTCTTCCCAAGAAGTTTGCTTTCTCAGTCAGTTCATCCCTTCCAATAAACCTTACAGCATACATGGCGATAGTACTTGTATACGGTAACATAAACCAGCCAGGAAGGTTTCCATACGATTGGTACACTCTGGCTGCAGCAATAGTGCTCTTCATTGCTTTATGGATATTCTTTGGAATCCTCAAGTTCCTCGAGCCAAAGGCGCGGGATTACTTTGGGAAGGCGTCATAACTTTCTTCAAACATTCTGTTCGAAAGTGCCGTTCCTCACAATGAACAGCAAGTACTTTCCTGGGAGAACTTCGCCGTATTCATCGAAACCCACCCTGCCCGATGCTCCTTTGAAAGAGACAGCATGCATAGCAGTCATTACTAGTGTATTGTTTAGACTATCGGCGTTCTTTATGGCACTTGCCAGTGCATAAATACAATCATATGAATACTCACTCAGTTGTGGCGGTAAGTGCCCATTTGTATCTTCAAAACGTCGCACATATTCTGGATACCCCTCCTGTTCTGCAAAATAGACAGTCACTAGTCCTTCTGCATCACTTCCTGCAGCATCAACAAGTGCCTGATTCTTTGCCGTTTCAGACGCCATGATTTCTGCAGTTATTCCTAGCTCGCGAATCTGTCGCATAACTGCAGGCATTTCATTCCTAACAACAAGCAAGATTCCATCAGGATTCTCGTCACGAATTTTGAGCAGTTGTGTGCGCACATCCAAGCTTCCTGAAGCGAAACTTTCAGACGCAACGATAGTTCCATTGAAGGAAGTTCCGAATGAGTCCAACAAGCCGACACCATACGGGTCATTTACATACAGTACGGCAACACGATTTAGTCCTTGTGATTCTGCATATTCTGCAAGAGCATAACCTTGCGCTGAGTCAGAAGGAATTGTCCTGAAAAAATACTCGCCTGCATATTTTAGTTCGGGCGTGCTACCTAGAGTACCAATCATGATTGTTTTGGTCTGGTCTGCCATTGGAGCGATAGCAGTCGTGGCTCCAGATCCATCAGCCACTATTATGTATGATACGTGTTCAACGTTGATTAAACGAGATGCAATACTCGTTGCAATCTTAGGGTCTGCTTGACTGTCCTCATAGACAAGTTCAATTTGCTTGCCCAGAACTCCTCCTTGATTATTGATTTCCATTGCTGCCAGGTCCAGACCTTCTTTGGCACTTTGGCCGTACGATGCGGCTTCCCCTGACAATGGTGTGATTACACCAACCTTGATTACTTGGTTGTTTGATGCGCAACCTGTGATAATTGCAAGCAGGATTATAGCAATTACAATTGTTTGTATGCTGGTTTTCATTTTGAAATCTCCATCACCCAACAATAGTAATAGTATACCAAATAGTTAAACTATGGCACAATAAAACGAAATAAAAAAGGAAGAATTATAAAGAAAAACCACTAAAATAATGTTAATGCGACTCGATAAGAGGGATTCTAGAATCATATCCATGCTGGATACCAATGCCAGGACGACAAATACGCGCATCGCAAAAACAATAAGGTTAAGCAAGCCAAGTGTTGAGCGTAGGATTGCAAAACTGGAGCGGGAAGGCATAATTTCGTTCTTTTATGCTGTAATTAACTTTACTAGGATGGGTTATTCGCAGTACAAGTTGTATTTCAAGCTTCAAAATGCAGATATTGAAGCAGAAGAACAGATTCTCAGATACTGGACAGCACAACAGAACGCTGTTTGGGTTGCCAGATTGCGAGGAAAGTGGGATGTTGCAGTAAGTGTCCTCGCCAAAACAAACTATGAATTCGGCAAAGTCCTGGGAGAATTTCTTGGAAAACACGGTCAATTTATACTTGACAAGGCGCTTCTCCTAACTGAATACTCTCCGGTTTATTTCAAGGGAAGCAGGAACGAACCATTTGTCTACGGTTTGCCAGGTCCAGAATATGAACCTGATGAAATAGAAGAGAGAATCCTTTCGGAACTCTCCGTTCGGGCACGCGACTCGATTGTTGAGATTGCCAGGCGTACTGGCATGAGCAAGGATGTTGTCCTGTACAGGATGCGTAAGATGAAGAAAGACGGAATCATTGCGGGGCAACGAGTTTGGTTAAATCTGGGCAAATTGGGAATTCGTCATGACAAGATTATGCTGAGCACCCATAACCTTTCAAGAGAACGAGAGTCCGCACTTAGAGAGTACGTGAAAGCAAGCGAACACACAACTCAATTCCTTAAGCTTATAGGCCCCTGGGACGTTGAAATTGAATGTGAGACGAAGAACGGGGATGAACTTCACAAGATTCTAGTAGAACTAAGACACAGGTTTTCAGATGTCATAAGAGATTATGATGTAATAAGCATTCATGAAACTCTGAAGTATGATTACTTCCCGTTTTACCATAACCAATTTAAATAACACGACGCAAAGGAGGATGGATGGCTGCTGAATTGTTTACGGAATTGAGTCTGATAATACTCATTGCATTGCTGGGCGCGGGGTTCATGCGTCTGTTCAAACAACCTGTTCTGATAGGATACATTCTGGCTGGAATAGTGGTGAGTGTATTTGGACTGTTACGAAGCCATGAGGCGATTACAGGATTTGCAGACATAGGACTTGCACTCCTGTTGTTTATGGTGGGAATAGGACTAAACCCAAAAATAGTGCGTACTGTTGGCAAAGTAAGTCTATTAGCTGGCGTTGGTCAGGTCTTCTTCACAAGTATAGTTGGATTTGGCATTTCTATTGCTCTCGGATTCTCGCTTGTCGCATCTGCGTACATTGCAGTAGCACTTACGTTCAGCAGCACGATAATAATCATGAAGATTCTTAGTGATAGTGGCGAGTTGGAAACACTACCTGGCAGGATAGCTGTAGGTATTCTAATCGTTCAGGACATCATAGCCGTGCTGATACTCATGATAATATCTGCACTAGGAGGTGCGGCAAGCTCAGGAACTGAAATGGCACTTCTCGTTCTAAAAGGAATAGGATTCCTGATTGTGCTTGGCGTGGTAAGTAAACTGGTCTTGCCATGGCTCACAACACGCATAGCGAGAAACCAGGAACTGCTTTTGCTCTTCAGCCTTTCATGGTGTCTCAGCATCGCAGGATTGTTCAGTGTTTTAGGATTTGGCCTTGAAATAGGAGCATTGGCAGCAGGTATTGCATTTAGTGTGAGCCCTTACAGACATGAAATAAGCAGCAGACTTCGCCCGATACGGGATTTCTTCATCGCGATATTTTTTATCGTCTTGGGTGCACAACTCTCTTTCGGAAGTATATCCGGATCGATAATACCTCTAATCGTATTCAGTGTTTTCGTGCTGATTGGCAACCCGTTTATCGTCCTTTTCATTATGGGACGACTGGGATACACCAAGAGGACAGGATTTCTTGTTGGCCTTACTGTTGCGCAGGTCAGTGAGTTCAGCATTGTCCTGATCGCACTGGGAATAAAAGCAGGACACCTCAGCGCAGAAATTCAAAACATGTTTACCATCGTAGCACTCATAACAATAGCAGGAAGCACATATTTCATGAGGTATGATAACCAACTGTATAAGATATTCTCATCTTTGCTTGGCTTCTTTGAACGAAAGGGGAAAAAAGTAGATGAGCACACATACAGTCATGAAACAGCGTATGATGTAATACTTTTTGGTCACAACAGAATAGGATATGACCTTCTTGAAACGTTCAAACGCATCAAGAGCAAATTCTTAGTGGTGGACTACAACCCGGAAACCATTGTACGTTTAGCAAAGGAAGGCTTCGACTGCAAGTATGGAGATGCTTCAGACATTGAATTACTGAATGAACTTCAGCTCCACAAGACCAAAATGGTTGTGAGCACGATACCAGACATGGATACGAATCTATTACTACTCAATCAGATAAAAGAAGCCAGTCCAAAATGTATAGTAATAATGGTAAGCCATCAGGTGAGTGATGCAATGCAACTTTACGATACGGGAGCAACTTATGTTATCTTGCCTCATTTCCTTGGAGGCACGCACACCTCTGCGATGATAGAGGACTATGGTCTGGACGCCGAGAAATTCTTAAAGAACAAGATAGCACACATCGAACACCTTAAGACAAGAAGACAACTAGGTCACGAACACCCGGGGCATGAACGAGGATGATGGAACCAATTACTGTAGTTCTACTAGCAATTATCATCTTTGTCATTAATTTCTTTGGCGTGATAAGCGGGGGGAAAGGGCTGATTCTTAGACCAATAATGATTGCGTTCGGCATTCCAGCACAGATTACCGTGGGAAGTGCGAGAACATCTGCTTTGGGCACAAGTACGATAAGTCTGATTGCATTCATAAGAAAAGGCAAAGTGGACTGGCGTCTCGGCTTTCTCTTGGCAATTCCAATGGCACTTGGTGGTTTGATTGGTGCGTACATAGTTCTTGGTATTCCTGAAGAGGTTCTTCAGAAGGTGATTGGTATTACTGTTATTGTAATAGGCATTTGGCTTCTTGTCTCGAAGAATACAGGTGTCAAGCCAATGGCAAAACGACTCGGCAAGAAACATCATCTCTTAGGCAATGTACTTACAACAATTGCTAGTATTTTCAACACGATTGTTGGAGGTCAGGGTCCGATATTCTCCGCAATCCTCATTGGGTTGTACGGAAAGACGTACTTGTCTCTCATTCCTATTCTTGAAATTGCGAGTCTTGCTGCGGCTCTTGTTTCCGGCATAGTATTTGTAGTTCATGGGCTGGTTGACTGGTGGCTCGTGTTGTTGCTGATTGTAGCAGGAGGAATTGGGACTTGGTTCGGAGTTCATCACGGCGTTAAGTGGGGGGAGAAGTACGCGAGGACAATAGTCTTGGTTGTAGTATTCGTTCTCGGCATCAAAATGATATTCTTCTGAACAAATAGGAATTTGAAAATCTCTTATTGTAACTGTTAATCGTCCATCAGAAACTCATCTATGTATCTGAGAATTTGTTCGTGCTTTTCGGTATTCACAGAAACATGAACTCCATAATTGGTTTTCTTTATGAAAATGATGCCTTCTTTGATTAGTTCATTTACGCATTCTTTTGCAGCACCTTTCATATCCGAAGGAAATCCTTTTGTGAGATTCTCAAGAGCAGTGTGGCTATGATGGAACTTTCCTGCTCTGCTGAGTTTATACAGTATTTTTCCTTTCACTCTCGAAGTTCGCCACTGAGAGTCCATATTTTTGGACGTTCAATGGCAAACTTTATATACGTTTGTTCGCTTTTTCCGGAAGAATGACAGACGAATCACTATTTCTCAAACTCACAGGAAGAACTCCAGCATTTCTCATCATCGACTACTTGATGGAAGAAAAAGGATTTGACCACTCAAAAACAGACATAGCTAACGGCGCAGGAATCTCCCGTGCCAGTCTTTTTCAGCACTGGGCTTCTCTCGAAAAAAATGGCATTGTGAGAGAGACGCGACGTTTTGGCAAGACAAAACTTTACACACTCAATGCGAAAAACCCAGTGACACGTAAACTGCTGGAACTGGAACGGACTATGATTGCGCAGGCGCTCGTCACTAACGCAAACAAGAAACCAGCAGCAGGAACTGTGGTTCATTCCAGACAGGTAGGTCGTGTGAATGTTTAGTAACTTCGGAGTCGATTAATACAAAATAATTCAAACGTGAGCCAAGAACTCTCAATAATTATTATATTATAATTGCAACCAAATATCCAACTAAACACCCCGCAGTCAAGAAAGGCATTGCAGGATAGAACCTGTCCTTTTCTGCGAGGAAGAATAGTAGTGTTAGTGCGATAGTCGCACCCAAGATAACAATCGCAGAAAGCCAGAATGCTGCCATGGAAGTCAGTCCAAGGAGCAAGAAGCGCTCGAAAGCAGCTCCAACGAACAATAATGGGAACGCCAAGTCTCCACCACCGAGGATTGCGTGTCTTCCTTTTGAGAGTGAAGCAGATGCTTTCTTGTCTGAAACAGGCACTTGTCCAGTTACTTTAGGGTAACCTTTTTCTTTACCGTAAGGAACGAACAACCCGGCAAACACCTTGCTTTCAGTCTGGAACTTTGCCATTGAAACCATGTGCTTGCTCTTCCAAACAGCAATCATGTCGTAAATGCTTATTATGCCAAGAAGCACTATAACCCAAATTATTTGTCCATGCAATAACGGAACGAAAATAAGCGCAATTGCACTATACGTCAAAATCTCAGTTAAGTTATGAATAAAGACGTTGGGCTTGAAAATCTTCCAAGCAGCTAGAACAAAACCAACAACCCATGCAAGCCATTGCTGGTGGAAAATTGCACTCAAAGATACGGAAACAGCAACACCAACTGCAATGAAGAACCACGCTTTCCAAACTCTGAACTGCTTAAGCTTAATCAACCCAAGAAGAATAAGCGTTCCAATAAGCACACCCACAAGAAGAATAACAACGGCTTCAGAAGCACTTGCCTCAGGCCTTGGGCCTAAGAGCGTATCCTGGTAATTCGCCACAGTTTCATTTTCTACTGTTTTCGTGCTTATCGAAGTAGAAAGCAATCCCAGACCAGTAAATTGCGTAACAACGAACAATGCTATCAGCACAAGAGTTATAGTAACGGAATGCTTCATTCACTGAACCTTCCCGCAACCATATAAAAAGGTTCGCTATGTTATTAGTATGGCGAGTGCGATGCTTCCTCCTATTGTAAGTAACACTCCAAGCCACTGGTGTTTTCTTATGCGCTCCTTGTTTAACAAAACACCAAGAACCACTGCTATTGCTGGGTACGCTTCCGTTATTGCAGTAGTTATTCCAATGCCCGCACCAGTTAGTGCCAAAGCGTAGAACAGCCAGGCAATAGTATCCGCAAATCCAGTCATAAAGACGAGATTTCTATGTGCTTTGGCATTCTTGATGAATAACCCAAATTCTTTTTTGTAAAAGATAACAACAAAACTAATTATTGTGAAAATAACCCAGGGCACCCATACAGCCATCAATGGAGAAACAGCACGCGCACCAGCAGCGGTAAGAAAATCAAGAACACCAATGCCAACAGCAGCAGCAACCCCTAGCAATACTCCTTTTTCCCATTTATGTTTCTTCCACGAAAAACGTTCAAGTGCAATCAAAATCATTCCAACGAAAATAATCGCAACAATTAATGCCTGCAATCCAGTAAGCGTTTCCTTGAAGAAGACAAATCCCAGAAATATAACCACAGGAAGCTCCAACTCGAGCAAAACATCTATTATTGCGAGCTTTCCATCTTTTAAAGCATCAAATACCATGATTGCTACCGCGTAAGTAACCACTCCCAGCACAATAAGAATAATCAAACCGTTCCAGGATGCAAGAACTTGAAAATCATTAACTACGAATGGCAACAAACCTACGCTCCCCACAATTCCGATAAATGCGAGGGCTTGAACACTACCAACAGTTCTAACAGAACGCTGAATTAAGAAATCGCCAACGCCCCATGCAAGCATAGCTCCGAAGGCTGCAACGAGAAAGAGCGTTGGGTCCATGGCTTAACCACGTTTACCAAGGGTATATGAATCTTGCTAGAAAAGAATATAACACACTTAAGATAGCATACAGAATATGCGCCTCCTACACACAGTTACCCTCAGCGTTTTCGTAAAACCAGAGGAGAACTCAGAAAGCATAGAAAAAGCATTTACGTCCCTTCTTCCTCTGGATCTTGCAGAAGAGAAGCTAAAGCTCAATAAGACTACAGCGCAGGGGTTCGAGGGCAAAAATATAGTAATACTTACTCTCTTTCTGCAGAAGCACAGGCACATACGCGCTTTCATCGAGCACCTAAACACAAAGCTAGATGATGAAACAAAAGCCAAACTTAGAACACAGGAGAACAGACTTGACGAAGAGCAGAATTTCTTCCTGCGGTTGGATAAAGAAGCGCTTTTGGATGGAAAATACGTGATAACTGACGGAGGAACTTGTATACACTGCAGGCTCAATATTGCAGCATTCCCAAAGACAAGAGAAGCTGCCTGGCAGGTCGTGCAGCAGCTCTTTCCATAACCTTTTTAACGACACAGCCCTGGAAGTGTCATGATTAAGCACAGCCCGGTGAGCAGTGGAAGTATGCTTTTTAGCATCATCGCATTTCTGATTGGAGCAGTATACATAATGCCCATAAGTATAAATTGGGGCACGATAATAGTCATAGTGAGCGCACTTCTGTTTGTGGCGAGCATAATCAACATGGTAAACGCTCCTGATGAAGAACTTGCAATACATCGAAGGAAGAAGAAATGAAGAAAGATGTCATAGCCCCTGAAGAATTGGATGTTAATGCCGATTCGATGGAAGTGATAACCGAAAAAGGCAGAATTCCCTGGTGGTATGCAGGAGGTGCGATTCTCGCTGTGTTACTGATTCTTGTAATCGTGTTTAGTCTGGTGCGTGTGCAAATCGCTGTTGAAGAAATGTACACCGTGCAGGAGCCAACAGTCGTGCAGACGATGAAGGAAAGATCAGTGGCAGTACCAGTTAACACAACAGAGCAATATACTGCTCTGGAAGCATATGTTCCTACCAGAATAGCCACTTACGATGAATGCAAGGATGAACCTCTGCCTTTTGAATACACCATGATAGGAGACCTTTCCAAGCAGGAGCTGGATTCAGCAACAAACACAGGGTTCGACAATTCAGGTACTAAGTACATTAAATCAATCAAGATTTGCAATCCCGCAGAACCCTTGAGCAGCATGGATATTCTTTCAGGAGTAGCCAGCAGGGATGTGACTGTGGCGTGGACATTCTGCAACGTAAACAGCGGCCAGAAATTTGGATGCACGAACTACCAGACAACTCTCAAACCACAACAATGTGATACTAAATCTCATTTTTGGGTTACACCATTTGCAACTGGAAAAGACATAGTGCTATCAAGCATAACGAGTCTAAGCACCAAGAAAACATGTGAAACGGTAACAAAAGAAGTCTCTATAGAAGAATACGATCGAATTCTTGGAGCTTGGAAAATAGATAAAATATACAATCAATACAGGAACGTTACTAAGACACGAATAATCACGACGCTAAAGGAAGTCAAGACAGAAGAACAGGTAGATGAAATAGTATTAAAAGACATGACAAAAACAAGATACGTGCCAAAAACAGTTTCATTCTGGACAGTAATGTTTTCCTGAACAGAATATTTATATAACGTCGTCTTATGTGTAAGATAGGTGATACTTATGAAAACACAACTGCTTATACTATTGTTTGTGAGTGCATTCCTTCTTGCAGGATGCGCCCAAAAGGCAGCGTATGACTGTAGTGATGGAACTATAGTTGAGAATGCCGCGGACTGCCCTCCTGAAGAGCTGGCCCCGCCTGAACCAGAGCCCCAAGCTCCTGAACCAGAAAACGAGACAGTTCCCGACCAAGGACAAATGCTTTCTCCAGACGTTCAAGCAGTGTTTGACAAGTCAGCAGTCGTGAAGAGCCTGCAATATACGTACACAGGACCTGAGACTACCCCTGCAAAAGAAATATGGTGGATCACTCCTGAAAAAGCAAAGGTCTCACTTGAAATTTCAGAAAAGTATTACACGGACAGCACGATTGATACTGTGTATTTTGACAGAGTAACTATGAAGGCAGTTGGTTATTGCGAGCAGAGACTGGCTGCATGCAAGAATCTCAATACGCCTCAAAACGTCTCATATGATGAGTACTGGACCGAAACTCCTCTTGACTGGATTGCGAAAGTACCCGCATCCACAGTCAGAAAACCAGGATCGCAAGTTGACCAGAGAACCACTGTAAAATTGGAATGGGAAGACGATGGTACGCAATGGACTATGTTCGTGTACGATTACTTTGGCTTGCCCATAAAGATAGAGGCAAGAACACCTGCTGAGACCCGAACATGGACGTACTATGACACTGGTGTTAACATGGTGAAGCCGGAAGACCTCACGCACAAGATGATAAGTCTGGTCTAATCATTCAAACTTTTTTCTTAAATATTTCCTGGGCCAGTTCTTCTTTGTGGTAGGCAACATGAGAAGCTCTCTTTTCGAACAAAGCAATTGCCACCCTGACTGTATTTTCACTGAATGCTGGCTCTGCAAGCAGAATTTTTGCGTCTTCAAGGCATTCTTTCATCAAGATCAGATTCTGCTTTCTAGCAGAGTCATCTGCAGATTTTTCTTCATCTTTTGAGAGTTCAACATCTTCCCACTTTGGATACACGCTCTTGTCAGAGCGCACCGGAAACGCCTTTGTGAAGCCCATTCAAAGGATAAGCTGTATTCTTTAATAAAGATATCCTGCCGATTTATGGAAGAATGCCCACAACCTTTATAAAAGTCCAATGGCTCCTTCAAAATAGGTGAATGAAATGAACGTAAAAGACCTACAACCCAAATCCCCAGTTGACACTATCACACTGGAAATAACAGACAAGAGCCCTGTAAGGGAATTCCAGAAGTTTGGAAAGCCAGGAAGAGTATGCTCTGCAACTGGAAAAGACGAGACTGGCTCCGTGACAGTTTCATTGTGGAACGATGAAGTCGAACAGGTCAACGTCGGCGACAAAATCAAGATAACTGACGGCTTCTGTACGGAATGGCAAGGCAATAAGCAAGTCACTGCAGGCAGGAAGGGAAAGCTCGAGAAGATCTGAGGACCTGGGTATATTTCTTTCTTGAGTGGTAACATTTATATCTTTGATTGGATTACTCCTGTAGTGACAGTAACGTTCATGCCAGGCAAAGGAAATGAAGAACCATTAGGATACGAGTTCAGAGGAGAGCACTTTCTTTCGCCATTGGAAATACATGCCGCGCTTGGCTGGGACCACGAGTATACAGCATACCGTCCCAAGAATTTTTGTCATCCGTACGAAGAAGGCTGGTTTCGGACGATACCAGGACAGGTTACTCTCTACAAAGCAGTCTATGTGCCAACTGATGGAGGCGCGCCAGTTTCGTACCTAGTGTTTCATGAGAACGACGTCGACAGGAAGCGCATGAAATCGAGCGAAGAGCTTCAACAGAGGATTGAGAACCTTGGCACTAGCAGCATCGACTTGATAGCGGCGACCATCCGGGCGAACTCATGCAGGTTACAGTCCTCGGCACCCAGGGGTTCTCCTTCTGAGTCGGAAGCACCAAAACCCTTATAAAAAGCCATTTGGTTCTCTCCTCTAACGGGTTCGTAGCTCAGACTGGGAGAGCGCTACGCTGAAGATCCCCTCAGTTCCGCTTCGGGGCTGTCAGGGAACCTGACACGTAGATGTCCTGGGTTCAAATCCCAGCGAACCCACCAACTATTCTGAAAGTCGGTTGGTGAGCGTTTTCGAGGATTTGAGCAAAGACAAACTCGAAAAGATACGAGCAGCAGTGATTAAAGTGCATTAGAGTGATTTACACGCCAGGCCGCGAGGCATTATAGCATGTTACGCACAAGTGCCCAGTTTAGCACCTACTTAAAGTGGGACAGAACTTTCTGTATTCATGAAAGGGCATCGGGAATTCATTGAACTGTGTCAGGTTATCAACCGCTACTATTTCGTTAACGCTCTACAATTTGTAAGATTTGAGACTCCGTGGCTCAATATTAAGGAACTTCAGCTTCGTCTTCCTACCTTTGAACTCAAAGAGTGTTAGAAAGCAGGTTTCCTGTTGTGGAATATATCTATGAGCAAGTGGGACATGTAACAATTTACCTATCAGAGTCATGTTAACGCTCTTATGGCCAACGAACAGTATATTCTTACCTTCAAACTCTTTCAAGATATCGTAGACAACTGGCATTATTCGATTCTCGACGTCTTCAAAATTCTCCCCGTTAGGAAACCTGACATCTTCATCTCGCTTCCAAGCCTCTTCAATCTCAGGATATCTTTCATAAAACTGCTGACTCGTTAGTCCATCTACATCCCCATGACTCATTTCTCTGAGCTCAGAAAACTTCAGAAATTGAATATTGTAACCAAACGCGGCTAGAATTCGGTTGGCTGTTTCTTGACCTCGAATCATAGTAGATGAAACGACTACATCAAATCCTAGTTTAGACTCTGCGAGGACATTTCCCAACTCTTCAGCCTCTTTGTATCCCGCATCTGATAATTCGACGTCGAGCGCGCCAGTCCATGTTCCATCATCAACACCCTTCTTGGCGCCATGCCGAGTAATGAATAATCTAGTTTTCATCAAGGCTAAACGCTCCAGCATACGCTATCTTAATCAATTCGCAAGTATTTAAAAGGTTTTGCTTATAATAGTCACCTTTGAAAAGGCCTTTAGCATACCCAAGAATTATCTTCAATGGGCCACCATGCGAAACAATCAATATCCTGTCATTCTGCCCGTGATGTTTAATGAGTTCCTCAAAGAAATTGAGTGTACGCGAAACAACATCATCAATTGATTCTCCTTTTGGAGGTTTAAACGCCGTCCCCTCCTGCGCCCATACGCGGTTCAAATTAGGATTCTCCTTTAGTACGTCAGACCATAATTTATGTGTCCATCCACCATAATCTCGCTCGTTTAGTCGCGAATCATAATCAATCTCCAAACCCAGCTCGCGATTAACAATCTCGGCTGTTTGCCGAGCTCTTTTGAGTGTGGCAGAATAGATGTGCGTGACGCCCAAATTCTTTGCGTGAGACCCCACTTTAGCAGCCATAATTGAGCCTTCGGCATTAAGAGGAACGTCACTCGTGCCTTGAATTCGACTGACTTTAGTATAGTCGGTCTCTGCATGTCTAAGTAGGTAGATTTGCATCTTTGACACCTTTACGTAAATCAAACCAGTCGTTCAGTTCCGCGTCAGTCTGCAAGCCTAAGTAAGCCAGCATTTCTTGACGGTTCATCCTATTACCATCAAATTTCCGCTCCATACTCCATTGGCCATCATTATTATATAGAGTTAGCTTTGACTGTGGAATAATGAACCAATGGGGGCTCTCAGAGAACTTGGCATAGTGAAATCCAAAATCTCTTCGGTCAGGTTCGGGTACAATTCTATGAATCTTATAGTAAGCTTGTGACAGTGACCTGAACTTGTAGTGCCTCATAATTCCTTTTTCGGGGAGTACCCTCGTGATAACGCCTTCAGGAAATGAGGGGGCATGTCCTCTGTGTGGCACAAGTGAGAACCCGGGATGGAATTTGAATACTTTGTATCTGTTGCTATCAAAGTAACTATACTGGCGTATTCTCTCAATGGGATTGGGATTGGAGGGGTTATCAACTGGAGTCATCCAGAATTCCATATTGTGAAATTGAATTAGGTTGTAGCCCCCGGAATCTGCTTGTTCAATCAATCCCTTCAAAGTTCCATCTTGTTCAAAAAATGGTTGAAGAAACTCATCCGCATCCGAGAAGACAACCCAATCAGGAGAATGCGCGTGAATTAAGTCAGTCAGCGCTCCGAACAATCTCGACCTGTCAAAATGGTCAGTGTGAACATCCTTAATGGTCACCACTCCAGACCCTAAATGTGACGAAAGGATGCCCTTAGTGCCATCTGTCGAGGCATTATCCACTACGATGGAATCAATTCCTTGTGACCTATACCAGTCTAGATTGTATCCAATTATGTCCTCCTCGTTGTGCACGTTCAGTGCATGAAGAATTCTCAGCTGATTTGCCATCTTGCTATACTCCTGTTGACTTCACAATTGCCGCAAATGTCCAAATTAGTGCCATGAGCAAGTGAATCCCTCAGTGGCTTGCTGTTGTCCCAAATATTGCTAATAGTATCAGTTAGAACACTTCCTAATATGTGCGTCCCCTTATAGTCCCAACAGCAAGGATTCACTTCTCCGTTCCAGTTGATTACCAAACCATCTTGACAAAAAGTTGATTTTTCCGTTGAGATTCGTTTGTCCTTGTGGCCATCATACCTAGTGAAACCTGTGACTGCAGGTACAAATCTGTCAAATGTGGCATCACTGTCATCCATAACATTGAATGATTTTAGTGTAACCTCTTTAAAGCCGAGAGCTCTGGCAAATTCATCGATTCTTGGCACTTGGGCAAGATTCCTTCTGTTTACAACCGTTTGAAATACAGTTATGGTGTTCGAGTCCTTCAAGTAATCGCAAACCCTCTTTGTGCCTGCAATGACATTCTGAAGTATTCCTCCTTTTTGATGGAATGAATACGTCTCTTGGTCGAGTCCGTTGATGGACACTACTAAGACATCAAGGGTTCTAAGAAAATCAAGCTGTCTGAATCGACCGAAGTACGAACCATTTGTACTTAGGACTTTTACTGCACTGAACTGATTTGCGTACGTAAGCATTGTCTCAATCTCAGGGTGGCCCAAAGGTTCGCCGTAATTCCAGAGCATTACTTTTTCGACTTTATTCCCGACTTCATCAAATATTTGCTTGAACAACCCTGAGTTCATATTTCCTTTTCCCCTTGGCAGGTCGAGGTTGGGACAGCCTTCGCATGTGTAGTTACATCTGCTTGAGATCTCAATCATTAGTTTTCTGAGTGAATTAGAGTTAGACATGCAGAGTCACCCGTTGCATAATATTACTGAAATGTGCTCGTAGGTTCTGACTAGTCCCCTCTGAGAAATAGTCTGTTGACAAGTGTTTCAAGAACTTCCGAGACCTTTCAGCAAAGTCTCTGTCTGGTTGTTGCGAGCCTTGAGTGTCTTTCAAGAACAATGCCAAGGTTAATGCGCAAATGTGATACCTCGCGTATTCAAATTCTTGAATTGTTTTTTCCATTGGCCTAGACGTTGCTTCAGCGTATAGTCTTACCACTTGCGGAACTCTGTCTTCTGGAACAAATGCGGTAATGTATGCTACGTCCATTAGAGGATTGTTCATTGATGCCATTTCGAAGTCAACAAAGTACAGTGAATTGTCATGCACTAGAATGTTGGAGGGGATTAATGAACCATGAATAGTGGATTTGGTTGCAAACAGTTCTGGTTCGTATTTTGCTCGCAGTTCCTTTTCAGCTGATCTTGAAAATCCAATCGACATTTTTTCAAACAACAATATGATGTCTTCGAGGTCGGCTGATGGATTTCGGTGAAATGTAAATCCTTGCCTTGGATTGACTGAATGCAATTCACCTAAACGCGCCGCCAGTAATGAGAAGTTATCAAAATCTGGTGTCATATATTCTCCTTGCAAATAGGTCATGGTGAGGCTATTATTCTGGTCATCATAATCCAAGAGTTTTGGTCCTAGGTCTGTATGGTTCAGAGACAATAGCGTTTGTTTTTCACATTCATAGAAGTTAAAGTGATTAGACCTTCTTACTGTCTTCCTTACTACCATGTCTTGTCCAACTTGGTAAAGCTGCACTATGTTTCGCTTTCCTCCTGTAAGTAATTTGATAAACTTCATTTTGTACCAACCATTCCGATAATGGCACGAACTGTTTCAGGCAAGCAGGAGTTCAGCAAAACTGGAACATTGTTTTGCCTTGCATCCTGTGCCAATATTTGTCTGAGTTCGCGTATATTGTTTATGTCTTCTTCAGTTATAATTCTTTTAGCGTGCGTATTGCTTGTGAGTCGTGACTTTAGCGATGCGTCCGGGCAGTCAATCAGAATGATTAGTGGCTTTTCAGATACATCAATCAAGGATGGAACTATGTGACTCCCTTCAATGATGATGCTTGTCCCCTCGGCTTGCGCCCTTTTTATAATTGCATTAACCGATTTGCAGACAATTTGAGCCTGTGCAAAGTCGTGTGATCTAAGTTCCTTCATCTTGCATCTGAACGTATATTCAAATAATGCGGGGGTATCATCCTTTGAAAGATGTGCTCTTAGTGACTCTCTTATGAATCCAGTGCCAATTCGATGGGTTATGTTAATGTCGTTTGACAATTGCTTCGAAATGGTGGTCTTTCCGGAGCCGGGAC
>JBDRGA010000046.1:0-56214 GCA_043818175.1 Candidatus Woesearchaeota archaeon
ACTACATCAAACTCTAAGACTGATGCGCCGAGCTTCGCTGCGCGAAGCAAGCAGGGGCAAAGCCCCTGCTTAAAATTTTCCACATCTCAAAAGAAGCACCATCCTCTGCCTAAAGGCAGAGGTATTCAAATATGATAAAAAAAAGAATTAATTATTTCTCACAAACACAATCATATCCCCTTCGTGGTGGTTGTTAATGTACAGACTATAAAGTGCGTAGCCTTCCTTTTTTGGATTAAACTCTAGATTTATGTTGCCTGAGCTACCTCTCGCAAGCGTAAGGCTTCCATCTGCAGGGGTTGCAGTGATTGCGTCCAAGAACGTTGACCTTTGCCTAATGTCTAAGTCAAACTTCATCTCGGCAGTGCCTATATTCTTAATCACAACTGATGTCGTGAATTTCTCGCCTGGCTGAGCAAGGATATATTTTTGCCACGTTACTTCGTAGGAATAGTATGGTTGCGATTTTGTTTCTTTGCTCTCTTTATTAAGAGAATCCAACAATCCATCGAATATGCCAACTTCAGCCTTCAAATCTTGAGTTTCTAGGCTTAGTTTCTGGTTTTCCGCTGTCAGCGTCTGTTTTTCTGAATTGGCCAATGCTACCGCGGAATCTTTTTCTGCAGTCAACACACCAAGAGTGTTCTTGTTGCCCTGATTGAGCTGTTCAATCGTTCCTTGCTTCATGTAGTTTGATACCAACAGTCCAGCAATAAAAGCTATTAGTATCACTCCAACAACAGTATATGTCTTAACTTTGCCACTAAAAAATGAAGGTTTCTTATCAACAATCTCAATCTCCTGCATTTTTTCCGATTCTTTCTTCTTTTCCATTCGTTTCACCCTTTTCAGCACTACCAACTAATCATTCCAAGCAACATTTGGTTTATTTCCACCTGCCAAAACGTGCTAACTGCTAGATTTTCAGGTAAGCAAGTATATAAAGCTTTGTTGACAAACCTGCTCTTAGGCAACTTGTGTTTTTTGGCGCCTATGTCGTAAGCGATGTAGCACGCCGAGAATTCGATGCGCTACATGGGGCATGCTCCAATTGATTTTAGCACCCGCTCCTTCAGGACTGGTTTATTACCCTTTGTCTAAGCGCGCCATTTTTTCAATAGATATAAAAACAGCACACGTACAGAAATAACATGGTGGGCATTAATCTTGACGTAACAACCGCAACCGCCGTGTTGAAACCCTTGATAATTTTCATCGTGGGCGTGGTTATTTATTCCATATTTATCTTTAAGTTCTACAGATTCTTGGCCAGGAAAGACATCTTCCAGCTCAATCTCGAAAAGCACGAACAAGAGAAAGGTGCTGGATTCAAGAAATTCATGGACACCCTTGTTTACCTTTTCAAGTACATTCTTGTCTTCCCAATCATTACGTTCTTCTGGTTTGGCGTACTTGCATTACTCTTATCGTTCTTGTCCAAGAACGCGGACGTCCAGAATATACTGATGATAGCAATGGCGCTGGTGGGTGCTGTAAGGGTTACTGCTTACTACAATGAAGACCTTTCAAAAGACCTTGCAAAGATGCTTCCTTTTGCGCTTCTTGGCATATTCCTTGTGGACGTAACGTTCTTCAATTGGGACAACTCTTTGAACTCGATATTGTCTGTTGCGGATTACCTACAAACGATTATCTACTACTTCTGCTTCGTAATCGTGCTCGAGTTCATCCTTAGGATTGCTCATGGCATGAGAAAGAAAGGCAAGGCGAAGAAGGAAAAATAAGTGGGGAGATTGCTGCCAGAGGAGCCACTGGACCATCACATAAACTGCTTATGAACGGATGAACTCGTCATAAATCGCGTTCACTGCACTATGTCCGTTTGCTTCGTCAACACCCAACACTAAGCTTGGCGCACCATCATCTCCCATCGTAGTAGTGGCTTGTACTCCTGCATGATGCAGTGCAGAGTATATCCTACCCATTGCACCCATATCGCGTCGCAATGACTTACCAACTACAACAAGACAGCCCGCGTGGGGGTTCACGTCTAGCGAAGGAACGTCCACCACTTTCTTGATGCGCGTGCAGAGCTCGTGAAGTTTTCTTGAATCGATTCCTTCCCTCGGAATGAACAATGACATACTGTCAACACAGTGCGGCATGTAATCCCACGATACATCCATGTCTTTCAGTATTCCAAGCATATCTGCGAATACCCCCGTGGTGCGATGAATTCCCATTCTGGTAAGGTGTATTGAGTACAGTCCTGACTTGTACGTCACGCCTACTACTGGCTTTCCTGCCATGGGCGCGCGTTCCTGCAAAACAAGGGTGCCTGGTTCCTGGGGATTCCTGAAGTTCTTAAGTTCAAGCGGAACGTCCGTCTCGTACAAGTATCTGAGTGCGTCGTGGTGAAATACATTGAACCCATTGTATGATAATTCTCTCAGCTCCAAATATGTGAGTTCATTGATTAGTTCGGGATTTGAAACAATGTCTGGATGCGCAGACAATACCGGCGTGTCGGAGTACTTTTCACATGAATCTGCAAAAAGACACGCACCAAGGAAAGCGTTGGTTATATCAGAACCTCCCCTTTCAAATGTTAAGGTTTTTCCATCGTTTGTTCTTCCGTAGAATCCAGGTACAACAGTAGGGGTCTTGGCGCTTGTAATCTTGGCTTGTCCTTTGAACGATCCAGGTAAGGGAATGGCATGTCCAGGTCTGCCCTCCACAACAAACAATTCAGAAGGATCCAAAAAAGCATAACCAAGTGTGTCTGCAATAATCTTTGCGGTAGCGTACTCACCAAAACTTACCAAACCGTCCCTGAACGTATCATCATTTGTTCCTCGGATTCGTGATTCTAGCTCTCTTTTGTACTCAGACATATCTAGTTCAGGATTGAGCGCACTAAGCCTTTCGATAACCTGTTCGGGCGAGACGCTTCCCCCATTTGAGGCGATTTCTTCCAGCATGTCCGTAACTCTGCCTTTAGGTCCACCAGGCGCGCTTACAACTATCACTTGTCGTCTCCCATCGCTTTCTGTTATCCTTCTTATAAGCCCTAGGTCTTCAAGACAAGTAACCGAACTTCCACCATACTTAGTAACAATCATGTCTTTAGGAGTTGTGCAAAGGTATTAAAACGTATGTCTTAATCTGAACTTATGGCAGACAAGAGTTTTCCATTTACCCCGACTGCACTTAAAGAAGTCGTCTCAAGATTTGGCACTCCTTTCCATATATATGATGAGAAAGGAATCAGGATAACCGCCAGGAAACTGAACGGTGCCTTTTCGTGGGCGCCCAAGTTCAAGGAATACTTCGCAGTTAAGGCTCTCCCAAATCCCACTATACTGTCAATACTCAAAGAAGAAGGGCTTGGTGTTGATTGCAGCTCAATGAGCGAATTGCTTCTTGCCGAAATGGTTGGATTCAAAGGAGAGGAAATCATGTTCTCTTCAAACAACACCCAAATCGAAGAGTTCAGGAAAGCCCTGGAGATGGGCGCCATCATAAATTTTGATGATTTCGAGCACATAGAGTTCATAAAAACCAACGCAGGACTTCCAAAAGTGGCTTCATGTAGGTACGCTCCAGAAGCATTTGGAAAAGGGGACACAATAATGGGGGAAACTGGCTCAACCAAGTTTGGAATGACGAGAAAGCAGTTGATTAAAGCACTCTTGTTGCTCAATAAGCATGGAGTAGAGAGACTTGGAGTTCATATGATGACCCGCACGAAAGTCCTGGACGTTGGTTTCTTTCTGGACAACGCCAAGATACTCTTTGATATTGTGAGGGAAGCAGAGCATGCAGGACTACGCATTGAGTTCATTAACTTATCAGGAGGAATAGGCATTCCATATCACACGAATGAGAACGCGTTTGAGCTGGATAAGTATTCCAAAACACTTTATGAGTTGTTTCATGCTTCGGAGTTCAAGAATATGGGCATTGCAATGGAACTGGGAAGGTACGTCACAGGACCACATGGCTGGCTCGTCACAAAGGTGCTACACGTGAAGAATTCCAACAAGCGTTTTGCTGGAATCGATGCAAGCATGGCTGATTTGATGCGCCCAGGTATGTACGGAGCGTATCATCACATCAGCGTAATTGGAAAAGACAAAGCAGAATTTGCATATGACGTCGTGGGAAGTCTCTGTGAAAACACCGATACGTTCGCAAAAGATAGGATGCTTCCTTCACTTGTACCTGGAGACATAATTATAATCCACGATACTGGCGCCCATGGTCATTCAATGGGCTTCAACTACAATGGAAAGCTCCGTGCGAAAGAACTCCTTTTGAGAGAAAATGGCACGGTCGAAATGATACGACGCGCAGAGACGTTTTCAGACTACATCGCAACATTGAAATTCTAACCCGTATGATATTGCTTATTAAGGCGTGTTAATACCCAATCACATGAAACCAACGTTCATGCTCGCCCCAATGGAAGACGTAACCGACAATGCAATGCGGGCATTGTGTTACAGGCACGGTGCTGATTTTACGTTTACTGAGATGGCGCGCTTCGATAGCCTTGCTCGAAAGAACAAAGGCACTGTCGAAAAAACATTGATTCTTGATGATACGCCTACATGGATTCAGATTGTTGGAAGCAACGAGCAGAAGCTCAAGGCGTACCTTAAGGACTTTGAACCTGCAAAGAGTTTCTTAGGGTTCAACCTTAACCTGGGATGCCCGAGTCCCAATCTCGTTAATACTGGGATAGGTTGTGCAATGGTACGAAGAATATCAAAGACACGAAAACTCGTAAACATCGTGAAAGAACGTGGTTTTCCGTGCTCTGTAAAGATGCGTTTGGGATTGAACGCGATGGACAAGAAAAACAAGGTTTACCTTAACCTTATTGATGCCGTTGATGCTGACATGTTCATCGTGCACACGAGAATCGCTACGGACACTTATGATGTTCCTGCAGACCATAGTGTGCTGAAAGAATGCGTTGCCATTGGTAAGACTATTATTGCAAATGGTGATATTGACACAAAAGACAAGGTGCAAAAGGTTCTTGACTTGGGCGCTAAGGGCGTCATGATAGGCAGGAGTGCAATCTGCAATCCCGGAATCTTTGCAATGCTAAAAGGCATGCCCGTTCCTTCCATTGATTCATTGAAAGCAGAATATAATCTATTGGCTGAAAGGTTCAATTCTCCGCAAAAATACAGGAAGAATGTTATGAAGCATCTTGGTAAGCATGCCACAGTTGACAACGAGCACGTGCAGGGCTGAAGCTTCGAACGAAGAATATTTAAAACAAACATTCGAATTACCCTGAGATGCCGAGACGCAGAAAACACTTCATAAGGTTCTCCAAACGAGAGTATAAACATGGAGAGGTAGTGCCAGTAAGCGCCATTTACGAGTTCTCTGAATGCGATAATGTTGATGCCTACAAGAAAGGCGAAGTATTCACAACGTGCGATAACTGTCATTCAGAGGAAGAAGAACAGCATTGGTATCCCACCACCGAAGTTCTCCATTTCGTTTCAAAGAACCTGAACACAGAGTTCTCACGTGTAGAAACTCTCGGACTCAAGGTTTCCGACATAATAGCGCAGTTCTCAGGAAGTATAACATTTGTCATCCTGCATGTCATATGGTTCTGGGCATGGATTCATGCCAACAACGGTGGAAGTATTTTTGGTTTGAAGAACTTTGACCCGTATCCTTTCGGTCTTCTTACGATGATTGTTTCGCTGGAGGCAATTATTCTTAGTACTTTCATTCTCATTAGCCAGAACAGGCAGGCGCAGAAAAGCGAACTGCGTGCCGACCTGGATTATAAGGTTAATCTAAGCACCGAGAAGGCAGTTGCCGAAGTTCTAGCAATTCTTCGTGACCTGAAAGAAGAAGGTCAGGTACTAAGCAAGAAGGCAAGCGAAATTCTTGAGGATACAACGCAGATAACCGAGCCTGAGAAGAAACCAAGGAAAGGAAGGAAGAAGAAACCTCCATCGGGAAAGAAGATACTAAAGGACGCAGGCATCGACCTGATAAACCAGGGACGTTAGTTAGACTAACTGGTGTGTGCACTAAAATACTTCATCTGTAGTAACCAATGAACGAAAAGTAATTATACAACGAACTCATCCCAGTACATATGCCCGCGTCACGCATCAGCATCGAGCACGCAAAGAAAGACAAATTATTCTATTTTGTCGCGAACGTCGTAATCTACCGAGAGGACGGAAAATGCCTCATCCTCCGTCGTTCAGAAACTGAGAAAGTTCACCCTGGAAAGTACGCTTTGCCTGGAGGAAAACTGGAATGGAAAGACCTGAACATTGAAAATCCTGCAAGGAGAGATGGAGAAGTACTTGCCTTTGATGATGCAGTCGAAGAATTGTTGGTGCGTGAAGCAAAGGAAGAGTCAGGTGTGGACATTGATAAACATCTGAAGTACGTTAGTAATGTCGTGTTTGTGCGACCAGATGGAATTCCTGTAGTAATGGTCCTGTTTGCTGCCAAATACCTTGGCTGTGAAGTCGTTCTGGAGGAAGGCTGCTTTACTGATTATGCCTGGGTCGATGCTGAAGAAGTTAAAAAGCAGGACTGCATATCAGGTGTGCCCGAGCAGGTCAAGATGGCAATCGAGCTCATGAAAAAGCAATCAGCGTAACTTGTCTACTAGTATCTTAACGCACCAACATGTTTGAGCGAAATCTTTACATACTGAAATTAGTATACATTGCCATGAACGAAGCCGAATTCTTCAAAATTGTGGATTACATCCTATTGAAAGGAGCGGAAGCCACGATGAATCTTACGAGTGATTTCAAAGCCGACTTCGTCGATATATTCGCGAAGAACGAGGATGAATTCGAAGAGCTGAAGCAATGGCTTCACACCCACGGAAAAGTCGTTCATTCCAAACCATCAGGGGATACTGTGAGACTTGACAAACCACATTCCACACCCTATGGTCCTTTGCAGTACTTGAAGATAAGACCTTTCGACCCAAGCAAGCCATTTAGAGGAGCGCCTGACTTTGAGGTTGATTATGAAAAAATGAAGACAGAGCATCCGGAACTGAAACAGATTCAGAGCCAACTTTACGAGATGCTTGAACTCAAAGGCGATGATGTTCTCGTTTATTTCCTGAAGCCGACCGTGAGTGAATTGTTTGACGAAAAATAATAAAGAATTAAGCTTGCTCCTCAACAGGAATACCATATTTCTCATGAATGATTAGCTTCAGTTCTTGAAGATGCGATTCTCCCACTTCTTCCGCAATTGCTTTCGCAAAGTACTCAGAAAGGTACTTGTTGCCATGTCCCTCTAGAATCTCACCAATGCATTCACCACAAGGATGTCTTCCATTAACCAAATCATTCAGGCAGTCGCACGTAGCGCCTTCACCATGGCCTGGCGTTTTCTCGATACAGTATGTGCATGGTGTTTCCAAGCAACAGCGATACATGCTTTGAGGAAGCAGGTCCTTTACGATTCCATCGCGCATTTCGAGGTAGTTTTCTCTACGCGCATCCATTGGCATCATATCCTGCATCTGATCGTGGAGAATGCCCATCATCCAAAATGGAGCTACGATTGATCCAACGAAGATGCCTAACAAAGCTACGGCAAGCAAGTGTCCTGATTTTGTATTCAAGTTCATTTTTTCACCAATTTATACAATCAAATAGTCCTTTGGAACACCTTCATTCAGAGAGTAGATGTGCCATGGTTCTGTTTTCCTCCCTGGCATGCCGGGAGTTCCAACAGGCATCCTTGGAAGAGCAATACCCTCAATTGCTGGCTGCTCATCAAGAAGTTTGTTCACTACATCTATTGGAACATGCCCTTCGACGACATATCCTCCAACTATACTGGTGTGGCAGCTCTCCATTGCGCTTGGTATTGAATACTTTTCCTTGATTGGTGCCATGTTTTCAGTCGGGACAACCTTGACTTCAAATCCTTGTTTCTCCAGCTCGGCAACATAACCTACACAACACCCACATGAAGGTGATTTGTAGACCGTGACCGTCTTGTCTATTGCAGAAAATGAGCCAAACGAACGCTCCGTGAAGCTTTTGCCTGCCGCGTCCCACGCATTTGTTCCTCCATCCATATCATATACTGTAGTGTACCCCATTTTTTGCAAGGTTTGTGCCGCTTCTGCACTCATCGTTCCACTTCTACAATAGACCGCGATTGGTGTATTCTTATCCGTTGGAAGCAATGCTCTGTTTTCTTCAAGCGCATCGTATGCTATGAATGCATCAGTACCAACTATATGTTTGCCCTCCGGTGTGTGCGTGTCAATGACAAATACAGCTCTATCGCTTATTTTGGCTTCAAATTGGCCAGGGCTCAATGACTCAATTGTCGGAGTTCTTGGTGTGCACGCAACCAGTATCAATAGTGGCACCATGAGAAGCAGTGCTCTTTTCATTAGCATCCGCCCACCATAACCGGTTGTGCTTCGGGCTGTTGCTGTGTGGTAGTTGTTCGCGGCGCAGTGGGTGCCACGTTTACAGAACCATCTGATGTGTCCTGCTTGATGTGGCTTATCTGCACTGCCTGCACCGTCGACACTACGACAAGGGCAAGTGCCACAATAAACAAGACGTATGTTACTATGTTTCTAGTTCCATTTGTTTCTTCTTTCTTCATTCTAACAACCTCCTACCATGCTTCCTGCTGTTTGTCCTTGTTCTATTCCTCTGTATTTGTTGCTCGCTACGTTCACGTATGAAGTTTCTATCCCTTGCTCTTCAAGGATTTTGGCTTTAGCTTGTATTTGAGTGGGGAAGAACAGCGCTTTCCATTTTCCTACTTCTTCAAGTATTTGAGCATCAGTATATTCCACGCCATGTTTTGTTATCAAGTATTTTGCCAAGCCTCGCATCGCGTAGCTATGCGCACACCCGCAAGCAGGCTCTCCATTCTCGAATATAATTGAACGGGCACCGCAACAGTACTCACAGCTCATTCCGTTTTCCATGCGATATAGTATGTTGATGTACCTTTCTTTGTCCGCTCCTTCAAGTTTGACGCTTCTATCGATATTGCCCATTATCCGTATCGTAGCATCCGCCAGTTGCGGATCGTTGGGAGAAACATCGTCATAGTTCACTTGAAGTTCGTCTCCATATGTTGCTGGTGTGCCCTGCGGCACGATGCCCGTAAGCGTTGTTACCTGCTGCGCTACCACTCCTTGAGTTGCCTGACTTACTGCCGGCGCCACACTTTGAAGCGCGCTTGCATTGTAGCCGGCAAGAACAACTGTGATGAGCAGGACTGCAGCCGTGCTGTATTCTAGTGCATTCATTCTTGTCCCTCCATGTATTTCATGCAATTCACGGATGTGAAACACCTTTAAGAAGTACCGGCGAAACTGGTTTCACAATCAGATTCTCTTCGTCTTCAACAGCAACGAATTACTCACAACACTAACAGAACTCAACGCCATTGCCGCGCCAGCGATGATGGGGCTCAACATCAGTTTGGGGTTGCCTGTTATGACATAAAGCACTCCTGCTGCTATTGGTATTCCCAACACATTGTAGAAGAACGCCCAGAAGAGATTCTGCTTTATCTTCGCCATTGTTGCTTTACTAAGTGCAATTGCTCGTGGAACGTCCCTTAAGTCATCCTTCATTAGCACTATGTCTCCTGTTTCCATCGCAACATCAGTTCCCGAACCCATTGCGATTCCAATGTCAGCCTGCGCCAGTGCGGGCGCGTCGTTAATTCCATCTCCTACCATTGCTGTCGGCCCGTTTAATTGAAGACGCTTCACATTTTCCGCCTTGTCCTGGGGGAGCACGTCAGCAAACACATTTCCTTCCTTTATTCCAGCTTGCAAAGCTATTGCTTTTGCAGTTCGTTCGTTGTCTCCTGTAATCATGTAAACGTTAATTCCAAGGTCATGAAGTTTCTTAATCGCTTCTTTAGATGTTGGCTTTAGTGTGTCAGCAACTGCAATTAACCCAATTAGTTTCCTTCCTTCAGCAAGAACCATCACTGTTTTGCCTTGTTCTTCCAGAGCACGTATTTTTCCCAGAACATCTTTGAGTTCCACGCCTTGTTTCTTCATTAGGCGTTCATTTCCAAAATAGTACTCTTTCTTTCCCAGTTTCGCAATGATTCCATGACCAGGAATTGCCTTGAACGAAGAAGCGTGAGTTATCTTCATTTTCTTTTCTTTTGCATGGTTCACAATTGCTTCAGCCAACGGATGTTCGCTTCCCTGTTCGATGCTTGCTGCTATTAAGAGCAAGTCATCTTCTTTTCCAGACACTGGAACCAAATCAGTTACCTTTGGTTTGCCATATGTTACAGTTCCTGTCTTGTCGAGCACGATGTTTTTCAGGCGGTGCGCAGTTTCAAGTGAATCACCACCTTTGATTAGTATTCCTTCCTTTGCTCCTTTGCCCGTGCCCACCATTATTGCTGTTGGTGTGGCAAGTCCTAATGCACAAGGACAAGCTATTACCAAAACTGCTACTGCTGCTATGAATCCAAGCCCAGTCTGTCCTGCCAAAGCCCACGCAATCAAAGTCAGCACGGCAATCCCTAATACAATGGGAACAAAATAACTGCTTATCACGTCCGCAAAACGCTGTATTGGTGCTTTTCTTGACTGAGCATCCTCAACAAGTTTAACTATTCTGGCCAGAGTTGTGTTCGTGCCTACTTTTGTAGCCCTAAATTGTATGCTTCCGTGGGCATTGATCGTACCACCAATCACTTCATTTCCAACATTCTTCTCTACGGGCATGCTCTCTCCTGTTATCATGCTTTCGTCGATGCTCGTATTACCTTTGATAATAATTCCATCAACAGGTATTTTTTCGCCCGGCTTCACTATTATGATGTCTCCTTGGCGTACTTCATCGACGGGGATGCGTGTCTCAGTGTTACCTCGGAGGACTAAAGCTTGTTTTGGTTGCAAACCAACAAGTTTCTTTATTGCTTCTGATGTTCGTTGCTTTGCTCTGTGCTCGAGAACTTTTCCCAGTATAACAAGAGTGATAATAACTGCAGCTGCCTCGAAGTACTGTCCTAGTTCCATGATTTTTCCGCTTAATATTGTATATACGCTGAAAAAGTAAGCAGCACTCGTTCCCAACACTATTAGCGTGTCCATGTTGGCGCTCTTGTTTTTTAGAGCTGCCCATGCTCCTTTGTAGAATACACTTCCAACGTAGAACTGTACTGGTGTTGCAAGAATAAAAAGTATCCATGCAGCGTAGGGCATCGCGATTCCAGCAAAGAGAACGCTGTCCGACATCATGAACATTCCTATGATAAATGCAGGCACGCCAAAAAGAAGGCTTACTGTGAGTCTGTTCTTCAATGATGTGAAAGCTTCCTTGTCTGCTGCGCTTTTTGCTTCGTATGGATCTTTGCTGCTTGCATTCAGGATAACGTCGTATCCTTTGGAACGTATTGCTTTTACGAAATCGTCTTCCTTCGCATTATTTGGGTCAAAAGTTATGCTTGCTTTTTCTGTAGCGTAGTTGACGTTGGCATCAGTTACACCAGGAACCTTCTTCAGTGTTCTCGTAAGTAAGTTAGAGCAGCTTGCGCAGTGCATTCCTGTTATCTGCAATTCTTTTTTTGTCATTATTCCACTTTGTATCCTTCTGCCGTTATTGCTGTCTTTATAGTCTTCTCATTGACTTTACTTTCGTCATAACTTACAACCGCGAGGCCCTTTTGATGGCTTATGTCTACTTTGCCAATACCGTCAAGGTCAAGCAAGGCATCCCTTATCAGTTCCTCACAGCTTGAGCAATGCATTCCTTTTATCTTTATTGTTGAACTTTTCATTGTGACACCTTGAACTCACCTATCTTGCTTCCCATGCTGCACGTGAACGCTACTGTTCCAGGCTCAGTCGGTGTGAACTTTAGCACACTGTTTCCTTGAGTTATTCTGTGCGCAACTCCGTATTTTGGCACGAGTATTGTGCTTGAGCATCCTCTTGGAACCACTTCCGCATTAATGTTCAGTTCAACAGGTACCCCAGTCGTCACATCAAATGTCCTAGGATTCCATCCTTGCTGATTAATTGTCATGTCGAGTTTTTGAACAGAACACTCAGCAAACTGAGGATCACACCCCGTCACTACTGGTGCTATCACTTCGGCTTTTTGCTGCACAGGTGCATCATTTGGCAGTACGGTTATACTCGCTCCGAGCGTGGTCATTGCCATTGGACAGCTGAATCTGAAAGTTCCTGCCTTAGTAGGTGTGAACTCTATCACTTTGACTGGACCTCTTGTGGCGTACGCTGTGATGTCAAGTCCGGGCACTACAACTACTTGCGCACATCCAGAAGCAGTATTACCATCAATTTCCCACCTTACTGGCACTCCTTGCTTTACTGTGAATTGTGCTGGCTCATATTCAAGCCCGTTGATTTTCATCTTTATGGTTTGCAAGCCTTGTGTGACCACTGCTTGTGGTGCCGTAGATGTTCCTATGACATTTATTGGCGCTGTCGCAAGTGTTATCCCGTTATTCAAACTGAATATTCCCAATGTTATAACTAGAACAGCACTTGCCTTTGCTACGTACTTGTAAACATTTCCTTTGGTAAAGCTCGTTAATGCACCTATTCCAAGCAGGCCTGGTAAGGTTCCTATGCTGAAAGCCAGCATTACTAATGCGCCTTGTATTGGATTGCCTAAGGTTAAGACATACAATTGTAGTGCCTGCGTGAACCCACACGGAAAGAAGAAACTCGTAGCACCAAGACCTGCAGCACCAATTGTGCTTGGTTTCTGACTCGACTCATATGCCTTGTGCGCGAATATTTTTGGCATCTTGAAGCTAAACCTGCTTAGGACTCGTATTCCAAGCAGTTGTAATCCTAGAATCACCATTGCAGCGCTAACAACAATTGTGATTATGCCTGTTACACCCATGCTGATTGAGATTACACCACCAAGTAGTGCAAGTAATCCACCAAGAACGGTGTAGCTAACTATTCTTCCTGCGTTAAAGGCAAGGTTTGGTTTGAAACGCTGCATACCTGTAGCATTTGGAAACTTTGTTCTCCATCTGTTTGCAATTGCAAGTAACAATCCTCCTGTTACGGCCATGCATGTGCTGAACGCTGCTACAACACCTAGTCCAAGTGCCAGACCAAAACTCACATTTTCAGTTATGCCTATGTTTGGAAGAATGTCAAACTGCTTCAAAAGCAAGTAAGCACCAAGAAGTACTATAATTATGCCTCCGAACTCGGCTATCTCCCTTGAGCGTTTGCGTTTAGCATCTCCAATCTGTATTGTGTACTTTCCTTCTCCTAGAGCATTTTGCAGTTCTGTCGTTGTTATAGCGCGATTGCACCGCAGTTCAGCGGTTCCTCTGGAGTGGTCTACTTTAACTCGCTGCACTCCTCTTACTTTCCTGAACTTTCGTTCTATCAGGACTTCGCAGCTCGCGCAGGTCATTCCATTTATCTTGAGTGTTACTGGTTTTGCCATGATGTTTGAACTATGAAACGGCTTTATAAGGTACTGATGAAACCAGTTTCAAGGGTAGATTTTTAAGCAGAAGCATGATTATTGTTGTGTGGAAGCATCACAAACTAGATGGATTGGGTACGCATTGCTTGCAGTAGGCGTATTGCTAATAATGATTCTGGCCGTAGTAAAAGTAAACACGGACAGAGAGGGTGCGTTCATGTGTGAACTTGTTGAAGCTTCACCTGATTTGTCCATGACTGACTGTCCCGCACATAATAGCAGCACATCGTGGGTTGTACTTGTCGGTTTTGGCTTTGCGGCTTTGGTGCTTGCCGCGGGAGCATATTTGGCGTTCGTACAAAACATGCAGGGCACTTCTAAACCTGCGACGAAGCCAAAGGACATCAAGCTTGATTCAGAGGAATCCAAGGTTGTCGAAGCAATTAAGCAGGCAGGCGGAAGCGTATTCCAAGGAGACATCGTAAGAGAAACGGAGTTCTCGAAGGTCAAGGTAACAAGAATTCTTGATAGACTTGAGACAAAACAGGTCATCGAAAGAAAGCGTAGAGGCATGACCAATCTTGTCGTGCTGAAATAGCATAATCTTTATATACGCTTCCGGCATCATTCATTCGAGGTGTTACTCTATGAAAGCACTACTTGTAATAATGATAGTCGCGGGCCTTATGCTCGCTGCCTGCACCGCAGGCAACACAAGCCAGCCCAAACCGGCTGACGATAACAATGCAGCCAACCAAGAAACTGCTCCATCTGGTGATTCTGCAGGAACCACGGATGATTCGATGAAGAACGAGAAAATCGCGCCTGCAGATGACGCAAGCGCTGAGTGGAAGTCTTTGGTAGGCAAGAATGTTGGTCTATCATTTATGGTGAAGTATGAAGTTCAATCAAATGCAAATGGTCAGGCAACAAATGCTGAAATGACTCAATACTCAAAATCCGGAAAGTCCCGTGTTGACAGCATGGCACAGGGCATGGAGTCAAGAGCATACATGATGGACAACAAGGTTTATTCATGCATTAACCAAGGTACGTGGATGTGTTTCGCTGCTGACTCTCAGCAGGATAGTGGCGCGGACTTGACCAAGTACAACGATGATTCCAAAGCGTATCAGGTAACTGCAATGCCTTCGAGAAACATTGCAGGAAAAACGGCAAAGTGCTTCCAGATTATTGTCGAGAGCGCAAAAGCACAGTATTGCTTGAGTCCGGAGGGCGTACCTTTGTACATCATGAGCGAAGGTTCTGAAGGAGGCGTTTCATACACCTCAACCATGACAGCAAAGGAATACAGTACTTCAGTGAGTGATTTAGTATTCGAATTGCCAGCAGAGCCGACAGCGATGCCCACGTATTGAATCTATTAGAATTTATTTTTCTTTTCTAATATCACTTAACTCTCAAGTATTATTGGATTGAGTCATGTCCGCAAGAACATCTTCCAAGGTTTGTGATTGTTGTGTTGGTGATTCGTCAAACACTTGACGAAGTGGTCGCGTCACCCGTTCAGCAAACCATGCAATTGTCGATATCGGAGGTGATAAGACACTTGTTGGAGCAAAGCTGGCTTTGCCAGGATTGTGGTTGTGGTAGCGCACCCGCCCCCATATCTGAACTGTGTAAAGCAAAGAGGGTACTGCTGGAGCTGCCGCTCCAAACATTCTTGCCCACCAGGGGGGAGAAAAATGATCAACCCCCGCATAAATTGCTACACCAATAGCAGCAGCCTTTGTCAAGGCGAAAGTGTCTCCAATGTATACTGCATGACGCGACAACTTTTGAGGGTTTTCCTCACCCCAGATAATCTTACTTGCTTCTTCTGAAATACGAGGCGCTAGCCCACTTATTTGAGTGGCGAAGCATGCGTATTTAGCAACGCTACCTCTGGTCCAATTAATTCCACCATCTTCGGTCTTATAATCTCGTGCAAACTCTCTTGCTTTTTCAACTGTAATAAACCCAACAGAACCAGGCGTGTCCATGTCTGTGACTTCATTTCGCAGACGGGTTTCAATCCGGTTACCCCATCCTGTTCGTCTAGCTCGTTCCCCTATTCTATGGAAATAATCCTTTACGGGCCTTCCATTAACGTAATCCCCAAACGCCATGCCTCAGAGTTCATATGAGAGCTTTTAAAGGTGAGGGTTTTTCTTGCAGTATGATTGTCAATATAGATTTGGGTGTTGTTGAGACTCTAGTAGACCTCGCCAGTCAAGCCCATCCGAAAGAAACTGTGATGATTCTTGAGGGTTCGAACAGGAAGGGTGAGATTAAGGTTACTGGAGTTCTTTTTCAACAGTATTCAGCAAACGAGAACAGCACGCATTTCAATCTAGATTTACCAATGGGCACTAAATCCGTTGGAACGTTTCATTCTCATCCCGGACCAAGCAACAGGCCTTCTCAGGCAGATTTGAAGCTGTTTGAGAAGTTCGGTCTAGTGCACTTCATAGCGCATTACCCGTACAGAATTGAAGATTTCGCGTGCTATGATAAGATGGGCACACGAGTCCCTTTTTCTGTCTCGAACTAACCTTCGTGATGATGCGTTGGCTTCTTGGGCCTGCGCCATGCTGCAAATATGATGGCCAGGACAACTATGAATGCCAGTCCTATGAAGTATGGAATCGCACTTCCACCACCTTGATCTTCCTTGGTGGATTCTGCTGCTTTACCCGCTAGGTTCTGCTCGTCAGTCGCCGCAACTTTAGCCTCATCTTGAGCAGGCAAATCCTCAGCCACTTCACTCACTTCTGGCTCGATTGCTGGTTCCGCACTTGCCTTCTCAGCTCCAATTGCGAAAGTGCTGAACCCAGGTGTGTTGAAGCGGTATGTTTCTTCTGTTATTTTCGTGGGTTTGAACATCTGCCATTCTCCAGCTGAAAGCCTGAAAAGCCTGACGTTTCCTGCAAGAATACCATTTTCTTCCAACCAGGATTCGGGAACCCTCACTTCTATCCACGCGTTTCCGACCGTTCCCATGTTCTTGAGAGTTATTTCCAAGTACTGGTAGACATGTCCATTAGGTGCTTCCTTAACGCTACTTGGTTTGCCTGAAGCATACTGCTGCACTAATACTTCGCCCTTGCTGACAGCATTCTCTGGCTTGAATCCAACTCCGACAACGCTAATTTTCGGGTCGTCAATCTTCATACTTATAGCCTGTCCTGCGGGTACCGCGCCCCAGAACTGTACTCTGTTTGGATTTGTGTTTCTGGGTGCGCTACTACCGCCACTGCCACTGCTACTTGTTGTACAGCTTTGAGAGCTACTTTCTGAAGTTGAGCCACCACCATAACATGTTCTTGTCCTTGTCCTGGTCTGTGAGCTTGACGAACAGGTGCTCCAGTCACTCCAGTCACTCCATCCTCCATCGCATGCAGAAGGCGTTATGTTCTTGGTGTTATTCACTGTTACTGTGCTGTTATGATTTGCACCATCATCAAGTGACGTTATAACGTATGAATATGCCATTTCTGAAGTCATAGTAGTATCCTGATACCATGCATTTGTTGTATTGGCAAGGGCTGTATTTGTATTGCTTGTATTCAGACTGCTTATGTTTGTGGTTCGGAAAACATAATATGTCATTGCCAAATCCGCATTTCCATCGACGTCAAGCGTTACTGCTGTCCATGTAATGTTTACGGCACCATTCGTTTTTGTGGAACCATTGGCAGTTGTGGGCGAGCGTGGCATTAATGTATCGTCAGCGGTCGCATTATAACTGCTTGATACGATGCTCTTGTTCTCGTTTGAAGACGCATCGAGACTTGTTATAGCATACCAATACGTCGTGCTGTCTGTTGTTGTATTATCCTCAAATGTTGTGTTAGTGAGCGCAGCAATTGCTGTCAGTGCTGCTGCGCTAGTTATTGCTGTAGTTGACCGGTACACCTTGTAGCTTGCTGCATTCGCGTCAGCAGTCCAGTTCAGCTCTATGTTACCATCACTGTCAGAATCATTTACACCTACTTGTGTTAGCGTTGGAGCTGTTGTTGGGGGTGTAGTATCTATAACTGTAAAGTAATACAACCCGCTGAAGTTAGCTGCGTTGCTTAAATTATCTTCAACCTGAATTGTCCAGTTATGTGTTGTACCACTGACGAACCCTCCAACAGTGAAGTTGGTTGCTGTGTTGTTGCCTGCTGTTAATCCTGTGGCATTGGCAACTCCATCAAGGAACAACGTGTAGTTCAATATCGTATCAATTCCATCATAACTTGTAAAGTTGAACGTTACGATGGTATCTGACGCGTTTGAGTTGTTACTTGGGGCATTTAGTGTCGATACCACTGGTACTGTCGCATCTATCTTCAATACGAGGACGCTGCTGTTGGCAGCATTACCATTGTTGTCCGTGGCTTGAACTTCAATATCGTGACTTCCATCCTCTAGTATTGATGTCACGGCAACCGTTGGCGTTCCATTGAGTGCAGTGCCAGAGGCAACTGATACACCATCTACATAGATAACATAACTGAGGTTCGTGTCCATGTTATCTGTGAGGGTGAAGTTGATTTCAGGCGTGACATCATTTGTCCAGGAATCATTTGCAGGCGACGTTATATTACTGGTTGGCACAGTTGTATCTACGTGAATTACAACAGACCCGTTTGCCAGGTTTGAAGCACTGTCAGCAGCTTCTATCACTACAGTGTACGTTCCATCCAAAAAAACTCCCAATGTAACACTCTTCACAGTATTGTTTGTTGCGTTTCCCGTGCCGCCAGCAACACCATTTACATAAAGGGTGTAGTTGATGACTGTGTCTGTTTCATCAGTTAAAATAAAGTTGATGTCTGGCGTCGTATCCGTAGTCCAAGAATCATTTGCAGGCGAGGTAATTACACTCGTTGGTGCAGTTACGTCTACTGTCAATACTATTGCTGTGCTGTTCACGCTGTGTAGTGCACTGTCAGTGGCCTGCACGAGCACAGTATACACACCCGCGCCCAGAACGCTGAGTTCTACGACTGTTGGTGTGTTGTTCAGTGCACTACCTGTCTGATTTGCAGAGCCATCTACATACACAACATAACTTAAGTTGGTATCCAGACTATCCGTGAGCGTAAATGTGATTGCTGGAGTTGTATTTGATGTGGATGTGTTATCTGCAGGAGATGTTATCACACTGGTTGGATTTGCAGTATCTACGTGAATAACCAAGGCAGTACTATTGAACATGTTTCCTGCTTCGTCCTCTGCCTGCATTATTAGAGTGTACGTTCCTTCTGGTGTTGCACCCATCGTAAGCGAAGAAACTGTGTTGTTGCTTACATTACCAGTAAGGTTTGCTACACCATCAACGAATAGCGTGTAGTTTAGCATGGAATCGTACACGTCAGTTATCGTGAAGTTAATGCTCGGCGTCGTGTTCGTAGTCCAAGAATCGTTACCAGGAAAGGTAATATTGCTAGTTGGGTAACCCGTGTCGACATTAACTGTCCACGTAGCACTGGTTGAGGAATTCTCCAAGTCTGTACAATTTACATTCCAGAGTCTGGTTCCCTGGGACAAACTTGCATTAGCCGTGATTATCGTGCTCGTATCATTGAACGTTGTAGCGTTGATACCGAAACCTACGTTATCTACCAAGAGTTCACATGAGAAGTTTCCGCTGCTATTGCTTATCGCGGTGAACGTGAAGCCAGGAGTTGCACTGGGCACCCACAGATTATCAGCTGGCGATGCTGGTGCTACACTGCTAATCCCTGCCCAAACTGTATTCGCAGCGAGAATTGAAAAAACTATTGCCAGAATTATATTACTAGTTCTCACGGAACCCCTCCGATGTGACCATCAAACACAGAAATGTAATACTCGATTTATATAGTTATCGCAACTATTGTCACCACTTTTTAGTTCTGCACGGAATGATTCGAATATTACTTAACACAGTTGCTAAACAAGATGGTTTAGTATTGGATATCCTAGCTGTTATGTACTGCGCGATACGAATTTATTAGCATCGGAACAAGGCACATAATTTGACAAAAAATCGCTAACGAACCTTTATAAATCGAGCAGGGTTCTCTCGAAAAACGGGCTCGTAGCTCAGTCCGGTAGAGCGCTCCGTTCGCAGCGGAGAGGCCCCGGGTTCGAATCCCGGCGGGTCCATTTTAGATCATCAGTACATTCGATAAACCAGTAAAATCATTATCTCTTGTGACAAGTGTTGCGTGTTCATTAAGAGCCGTAGCGTAATGCATAGCATCAACAATACTAAATTTGTTCTTGGTTTTCCTTTGCTTGTGCTTTATTCTTGATGCGTTCACACTCAATGAAATGTTAATTGGGATTGGTTTGCATTTGCTGGTAATGAATTGCAACAGCTCCTTTACTTGAAGCTCGTTCATTCCCCCCACGGTGCATATGTCTGCGACTTCAACCAGTGCCAAAGAAGAGCAAACCAACTCGTTCATCTCGATGCATTCATGCACTTTTCCGGACTCTCCCCGGATATAGGATATCCATACCGAACTATCAATGCAGTATTTACTCATGCTTCATCCTCATCCTGTCTGATTTCTTCCATTTTGGGATGTCTTTGTAAGCTCCGAACATCGATTTTGGAATGTTGTTGCTCTTGACAAGCAGCCCCTTTATTATGTCATCGTATGTCCTTGCAGAGCCTTCCTTCATCTGCTCAAGCATTCTTTTTGTGTCATCCGAGACCTGTACTGTGGTTGTCACTATAGGCTATAGACTGTAGAAGTATTTATACTTATCGAAAGAAATACGCTATCAGCCCAGATGGCACTGCATACACGAGAAGAATCCACCTCAGCGGACACTAACATACCCACCCCGCACTCCTTTCTTGCTCAGAACTATCTGCCACAAGTGGTTCTTTCTCGCCCTGAACGAGCCCGCACAACTCAATAAATAGTATTCCCACATTTTGTAGAAACGTTCTGAATAGTTTTTCTTCAATGAGGGCCAGTTTTTCTTGAAGTTGGAGTACCATGCCATCAATGTATTATTGTAATAGATTCCAAAATTGTGAAGGTCTTCAACGACGAACTTTCCTTCTACGTTCTGCATGATTTGCTTTAGGGAAGGCAAATGTGAATTGGGGAATATGTACTTGTTCATCCACGCGTCTGTATTTACAACTGAATTGTTGCCTCCTATGGTGTGCAAGAGGAAGATTCCATCGTCCTTTAGGCATCTTTCTGCAACTTCAAAGTATGTCTTGTAATTTTTGTGACCTACGTGTTCGATCATTCCTATTGAGACAATCGCGTCAAACTTTCCAGTAACTTTCCTATAATCCTGCAAGAGTATCTTCACTGGAAGTTTTTTGCATCTTTCCTTAGCATAAGCTGCCTGCTCTTTGGATATCGTTACACCTAATACCTCAACGCCGTATTTTCTTGCTGCGTATTCTGCAAATCCACCCCAACCACATCCAATGTCCAAAACTCGCATCCCTTTTTTCAGCTGCATTTTCCTGCAGCAAAGATCTAGTTTTGCTTCCTGCGCTTTGTCAAGCGTTTTTGCATCTTTCCAATAACCACAGCTATAATTTAATCCTTTGTCGAGCATTTTTTCGTACAAATCATTTCCAAGGTCGTAATGTTCCTTACCTACCTTTCTCGCGCCTTTCAGTGTTTGACTGTTGAAGATTTTTGACTTAAGGGCGAGAAAGAGCAGGTTGAACGTCTTAACTTTCTTGTCAAGTTGTGCATTCAGTATTTTGTAAAAGAATACGTCCAGTTTCTTTGCTGTCCACCATCCATCCATGTAGCTTTCTCCAAGACCCATTGAACCCTCAGAAAGAACCCTATCGTAGAATCTTTCATCAAGGACCTGCAAATCATGGTCGCGCTTGCCATTTATCTTCACGTCTGCCAAATCAAGAAGTTCCTGTACTTTTTGGATGTTCATGACAGTAGAAATGCGGTTTCATTAATAAATTTTAGTGGAATTTAACGATAATACTATAATATAAGCTCAAAAGCATAGAACTCCAGAGGAGTGCCTGACATCAACAGAATTATAAATAAATTTGCCTTACAGATAATGTGGCCAACACTTGGAAAGGCTGGATAATCGACAAGAGCATACAAGACACTTCAATCTTGACAACTTTGAAAGTCATACGTGAAAAGGTCGAAGAAAACACTTCAACCGGCACGAAGAATGTATGGACGCTTTTCACCGTTGAGGTGAATTACGAGGACATTGATTCGGTGGCCAAACTTCTTGAGAAGCAAATCAAGCAAGGGTATTACTGTCACTTCACCAACGGAAAGGGATTGATAGTGGTCTTCAGCGGAAAATCGTTTGTCATTCGCTTGAAGAGCGTTGGAGAAGACAAAGGATTTGGCATAACCTCATTTGAGGCCGAGCCCGAAGATATCCCCGTGTGGAAATCCGCCGTTGAATACGGGACAACGAAAGGCAAGGTCAATCCAAAGTACATCCTAACAGTCAGATAGACCATGTATCGGTGGGCCATAATCCAAACGCCATATCAAGACAACATTAATATACCTCAGACATTACCTTAAATAGTGATCCTCGTCGATAAGATTTTTGGTTTTGATCAGAACTGGCAGATGACTTCTCCTAAGGTAGACCATCATACCACAATGGTAAGCCATGCTCATTACGATCACCTTCCAACGAAGTTCAAGGACAAGAAACTCGTCTGTTCAAGAGAAACGGAGAAGATTATCCGAATGAGAAGGAACAACAAGGAGCTGAACTTCTGGAAAGACCCTAACGTCAAAATGCTTAACGCAGGCCACACCATAGGAAGCAAGATGTTTCATTTTCAGGAGCAGGACATTCTTTACACTGGAGATTTCAACACGCAGAACAAGTACTGCGGTACGGCAAAGCCAGTGCAATGCAACACTTTGATTATGGAAGGTACGTTTGGAGCACCTGAATACATCTTCCCAAAACACGAATTGGTTGTTGAGCAGTTGGTTGATTACTTGAAGAATAATCCAAAAGCAATAATTCGCGCTTATAGTTTCGGTAAATCACAGGAAATCTGCCACATCCTAGATAAACATAAGATTGACTTCAAGATTGAGAGCGCTCCTGCAAAAGCAATAAATGACGAACTAGGCTTGAAGTTCAAGCATGAAAAAGAAGACGCGACAGTTCTCCTAGGCCCAGATCATAGGATTGGTTTCAAGAGCATCGCAGTTTCCGGCTGGGCCATTGACCCAAGGTACAGATTCCAGATGGGTGTTGATGCCGCCTTCCCCTTATCTGACCATGCGGACTTTCCTTCTCTTTTACAGTTCGCGCAAAGTTGTAATCCAAAAAAGATAAGGGTATTCCACGGCGGTCATCACGTAGAATTGGCTCATTCTCTAAGAAAGATGGGCTTTGATGCGGAAGCATTTCCTGTAACGCAAAGGAGATTAACGCAGTTCTCTTAAGGTCGGATGGTGTATTTGATATTCCAATAATGTTTCAGAAGGCGTTACTTTAATTTCTTCTTCCCTTCATTCGAAAGGTAATTCTTGCTGGATATTGTGCTTCTTCCAAGTCGTTTTTCGACGCTTTCCCTGGCTTCTCCGGCTGCCTCACCTCCCTCTTTGGCCGAGTCCTTGCATTCTGGAAACCCTTGAGAATCACGTTCTCTTGTAATTTCAGTAGTTGTCTTTTCACCCAGCATCGTGAATATCAATTCGAAGTCAGTCATGTGGTCACGAAGATTCTGGTTCTTCCTTTTCAGTCGTTTGAATTCCTTGTACTCGCCAACAGTCTTGCCAAACGTCGCCTTTGATATCTCGTTAGTTAAAATCGCAAATTCGTTCTCTGTTTTTATATCTCTGTCTTTCCACTCGTCAGTCAATTCCTGCCTGATTGCTATACCGCGCAGTCTCTTGTCAATCCAACCTTTGGGATATCCCTTAAGTTCATAGTATTCTTTAATCCTGTCTTGACCCACTTCTGGATTTTCAATTTCTTCAATCCGCTCGTATCCCACTTGCGCCAGCCATTGCTTGAATGGTTCGGCTCTCTTTGAAGGAATGGATTGTATTATTCTGAAAATCTGTTTGGTACTGCCCGCCAAAGTCCTCCGTTGCTTTCCTGTTTCTGTAGGCATGTCTACATGGGGACAATTTGTCCCTAGGTAACTTCCGAGTTCTTCATCCCGCTTACGAAGTTTCTTCAGGTAATCTGTAGGATTTGTACTGTCTGTCAAAACCGCTATGATGTCAACAATCGAAAAATACCATTCTCCATTGTACCAAGCTCTCCGTATTCTCCTGTTCTGGAACACAACCAGCTTGTTCTTTTCGTCCATGAAATTGGCAAGGCCTTGACGTTTATATGCTTTCAGGGAGGTTGTCCAGTGCACACAAGGATTCGATGCGAAACCATTTCCAGTAACGCAAAGGAGATTAACGCAGTTCTCGTAATACTTCCAACCGTAAAATTATTATACTACTCTTCAGTCGTTGTTCTCATGCCACTACATTTAGGAGTCATTCTTGATTTGGCAGTCGAAGTAGAGCAAATCTACGAATGCAGGGGTTCAGACAGTTCATCCCGTCTTGCTCTTTCTCACGGCATGGGCACCAGAAACGATGGCCACTCCGGTTGGATAACGCTCGAAGAAGGTCTTGACGCAGTAGAGCAAGCATACCTCAAACAAGAATTGGCAGGGCTTGCTCTCGATGAATGGGATGCCACGTTTGATTACATTGGGGTCTCTGAACCAAAAAATGCCGAGTCATTGTGGGCGCATTTGAGGAGCAGGGACATGAGGGATAAGAAAATCAGAGAGAACAAGAAGCTTTACGCAAATCCTCCAAGAGTTTTCCAATCAATACTAAACACTGCTCTAAGCACAGTGGCGGGCGCGGCAGTTGGTTCTGCAACCGCGAGCCAAGAAGCTCACTCGAGTGGGCTATTGGGCGCTGGAATCGGAGCGCTAGTGGTTGGCCTACCCGTAGGAACTAGGGAAGTGTACCGTCATCTGAAAGCAGAGCGTGTTGCCGTTGAGTTCGATGCGAATTCCGCGGAAATGCAAAGGAAAGCTAACGATAGAACGTACAACGACTATGTAGTCAATAGTGCTGTGGGCACAGCCAACGAATTCGCCGATGACAAAGAGCAGCACGCAGGACCGCTATATTCCCGCGAACAATACGTAGAGGAACGCGTAAGGCGAGCAAGACTGATTGCCGACATTAGCATGGCCTGGGAACTCTTAGAACCTCACAACACATAATCCACATCTCCCCCGTCTCCCAAGAAGAAAACCGTTGCCTTCGTTCTTCTCGCGTAGAACCTTAGTTCCTGCAATTGTCTCGGCGTAGCATCGCTAAGCAGTATCAAGCTTGGCTTTATCGCTTTGAGCAATGGAAGCAATGACCCCTTAACGGGCTTTCCTACTATAACTCTGCTCACTGCTTCAGCAAGATGTGGATATTGCGCTTCAATCTGAGCAGTATCAAAAATATCAAGAGGGTCTAAGAAAAGTACTGACTCGTACTGTGCTTTTAGCGCCAGTCTTATCAGAAATTCTCCTCCAGTGAACCTGTCTCCTGTTATGCCGATGAGCGTGCCTCTTAGTTTTGGTTCGATTAATGCGTCCATAATTGCATTGAGATTCAGTTCTTTAAATGCGCTGTCTCGGGTTGTCCAGTGGTTGTTCTCTGCATCACAATGGTTGCACAAGTATTAAAAGCATTTGACATTACCTAGAGAATATGAAGTATCCTCATTTCAACCTTTCCGCAACTCTGGACTCAGGTCAGATTTTCCGGTGGAAGCAGGCCGAGGAAGGATTTTTAGTGCAGCATGCAGACCAGTTCTTCAACGTAATGCAGAAAGATGGCCTGCTCAGCTTCCAAGGCACCAATCCAAAATTCTTCAACAGTTTCTTCGCGCTTGATTTTGATTATGGGAAGATGCTTCAGAACCTGCAACAATTTCCAGAATTACAGAACCCGTTGGCTGATTTTTCAGGTTTAAGGTTGTTAAGGCAGGACCCGTGGGAATGTACTGTTTCTTTTGTATGCAGTGCTAACGCAAACATTCCAAAGATAAGAAAGAATGTTCATGGATTAAGCGAGCGTTTTGGTCAAAAGAAAACTAGCAAAGTATTCAACACGGAATTCCACACATTTCCCAGAATAGGAGAACTAAAAGAGTTTGAAGGAATCCACGCAGCAGGCACAGGATACAGAGCAAAACATATTCATGAACTGAACTCCCAGGTAGACAAACAATTCTTCCAAAAACTGAAAAATAAATCCTACGATGATGCCCGCGCTTCATTGATGGAACTGCCTGGTGTAGGTCCAAAAGTGGCTGACTGCGTTTCTTTGTTTTCTTTGCAGAAGTACGAAGCGTTTCCAGTCGACGTGCACATAAAAAGAGCAATGGAGTTTATCTTCTTCGACGGAAAACCACAGAAGGAAACAAGGATAGTGGAACTCGGTCAGGAAAGATATGGAGAATATGCGGGATACGCACAGCAGTTTCTATTTCACGCGATGCGGAAGAAAACCATTTAAACGTGCTTCTCGTTGCCTTTAGTATGAAAATACTTATTGCGCTCACTTTTGTCTCTCTTTTCGTTCTGGTTGCTTGCCAGCCTGAGAACGTCACAGTGCTTAATCCTCCGAAAGAACCAAACGGGCCTACTGATTCTATGATAAACGAAACAAACAGTTCATCTGTTACACCAGAAGTTGAAAATAGCGTTTCGCCATCTGAGATTAAAGCTAAACGGGCAAAACTATTAGAAAACACGCCAAACCACGTTGCAAAGTACTCTTACAGCATCAAGAGCCCACAGGGAACTCAATCTGGTTATGAAACAATGGCCGTAAGGAACAAGGACTTCAAGGATTACAGAGTTTTCACAGTTAACAACACGCAGGTTTGGCAGTCCACGTTCATTCTTGGAGGAACGTTTATTATCTGCCAGAAAGACGACCCTGACCTTTGTTACCAATACCCTAAGCAAGACAATCTTCCAGAAGTGCCAGGTTTTGGAGAAAGCTTGGCAAATGTGACTGTTGCTTTTGCTGACAAACCTGCATCCCTGAAACTTGATGCTCAGTGTTTCGCGATAAATCCGCACTTAAGTGCTTTCGTTCAAATTGAATGCTACACGAATGATGGCATTTTCGCTTATGAACGCATTGAAGGCGATAGTTTCACGCAGGAAGTTATTGCGACAAGCATTGAGCTTGGTACGTTCAACGACGAATTCGAATTGCCCGCTGAAGTAATTACGGTGCCTGACTCATGGCTTCAGCAATCTTAACAATACTAAACAAGCTAGAGCATACTTATGGAAGGACTATGCTTGCCCGTTTAGGTAAAGACCATACGCCATTCCAACTCTTGATTGCAACTGCGTTGAGTGCAAGGGCAAAGGACGAGATGACCGAAGTTGTCGCGAGAGAATTGTTCAAGGTTTATCCTGATGCAGAGTCAATTGCGAAAGCACCAATTCCTAAGCTGGAAAAACTCGTTAAACGAACTGGATTCTACAAGATTAAGGCAAGAAGAATCAGAGACATTGCAAGATTCGTGATTAAGGAATACGGAAACAAAGTTCCTGATTCTTTAGAAAAACTGACTGCAATTCCAGGCGTGGGAAGAAAAACTGCTAATTGCGTTTTAGCTTATGCTTATGGTCATCCTGCAATCGCTGTAGATGTTCACGTTCATAGAATTAGTAACAGATTAGGCATTGTCAAAACAAAACAACCCGAGGAAACCGAGTTCGCGTTGATGAAGATAGTACCAAAGCGGAAATGGAGCCTCGTCAACGATGTCCTCGTGCACCACGGAAAGACAATATGCCTGCCCACTGTACCGAAGTGTTCTGAATGCACTGTCTTTAAGTATTGCAAACGCCAAAATGTGCCAAAATGGAAATGAAGGACATGCACGAAGGTCATAAGCACGTTCTCATGCTAGCAATATTTATTGTCATATTTCTCGGGATTACCGCATTATCGATATTTGGCCTTCCATTCAATGACCCTGCTGCAATGAAAGCGCTGGTTCTTTCAGTGGGGGTGTATGGTCCATTGATTCTTATGCTTTTTCAGGTAGCCCAAGTTGTCGTGCCCTTCATTCCAGGACTAGTGCTTCACGCAGCATCCGGAGCTATTTACGGCTGGTTTCTTGGAGCAGTATACAATATCATAGGAATTCTTATTGGTTCTCTTATGGCATTTTGGCTTAGCAGAAAATTTGGCAGACAGTTTGTAGCACGCTTCATAAAAGAACATGACCTAGCACATTTCGATTCGATGTTTGCAACCAGAGGATGGATGACAATTCTAATTGCCCAACTCATTCCAATAATTCCATCGGATGTTGTTTGCTTTGCTGCAGGTCTTACTGTCGTCAGGTTCAGAGTTTTTGCTCTTATAACTGCGTTAACGCTAGCAATAAAGGCGCCGATTGTTTCGTTCTTTGGCGAGTCGCTTTTCAACGGCACTCTTAACTTTGGATTTGTCCTTGCAGCAGTTGTAATCCTTGCTGGCGTGATTGTTTATCATTTCAGACATTCAGTGCGCGTGTATCTGTTGAAAGAAGTGCGAGCATTGGAGAACACCGTCACTAATATTGAGCAAAACCACAGTGACCGCTAGGTTTTTATACCACTCTGGAGTTTCTACACTCATGGAATTGGATTGTGATAACCTTCGTGCCATCGCAGAGGAAGTTCGCCAAGTGTATCTCGGCACAAGTGCAAATGCTATGGAGAGGTACATGTTCAACGCTTCAGGACTTAGCACAGAGCCAACTCTTCGACACACTGCGGAACAGGAGCGGGAATCTGGAAGGATAACAAGGTATGGCTGGATAAAACCTGAAGAAACATGTGAAGCGGTAAATGTTGCTCTTGGAGCAAGTGGCGATGTTGCCCTGCTTGACTACCAATGGGAATCTGTCATGGACTTAAGTGGGGCGCGGTTTTCCCTCATACCCAACAACGTATGGTTGTTGGCGACGAAAAGGGACGTACTGGAAGGAAAACTAGATGACGAAGTGCGCGCAGAACAGAAGAAGCAAAGACCAAGCAGGTTAAGGCGCATGTTTTCGGGAAGCGGAGCCTCCAAAACAACACAAACCATGAAGCTACCAGACACAAAACAATGGAGACGGGATGCGATAGTACATGATTACAATGCGAGTCTCGACAGGACCATTGCAAGAGTTCTGAAAAACCTTGAAACGGGTGTCCCCGTGCCATACCAGCAGCCCATAACTGGAATGGAATACGTTGAGGTAATGCGGAGCTCACGTGACCACATGGTCTTAGCTTGGACACTGGAATGAATATTACCCTGCCAAAGCAAACTATATAAACCAATTCAAGTAAGTTCATTCAATGCACCAAGGCATTTACGGACTGGTTTTGTTCTTGAACGATAATACTACTATTAGAGTCAACATGAAGCCAGTAACCTTTCCAGAAGGGTTCTACATTTATGTTCAGGGTCATTCTGCTTCGCATAAGAGAGTTGCAGAGCACATGCAGGGCAAGGGCGAAGAAAGGGTTGACCTTTTCATCAAAAAAGCGCACTTGGTTGACACAATCATCTCTGAGAAGCAGTACAATGACAGCAAGAAGATGCTATCAGATGTACTCTCCCTTAGAAAAAAGCTCGTTGACAAGCATAAGGCGCAGTTAACGCCCATTATAGGACTTCTCCACATCCCCGGCGACCAGGTTCTTAAGGCGAGAAAGCAGTTCTAAGAACCATTATCCATTTAAACAAACGGCTTTATCTTAGTAGTCCAATGGTTTTCCGGATGGTGGTGAGGAACTGGAACGGCCTTCTGGGCTTAAGTGACCACATAAGAAGGCTAATGAAGCGAATGTTCTGGCTTCTTTTGTTCTTCGAGATTGTCAAATTCCTGCCGCCAATCATCTTCTCGCGCATAATCGATTCAAGCGTCACGTACACTCCAGGAGGCCCGTTCGGATTCGATCTTGTGGTTTACCTAGTTGCGGGTTACTTTGCGAGCATGATTGCAATGACCATTCTAGAAGTCATAGGCGAGCGCCTGATGATTGGAAGAATTACTGATGCGGAAGTGGATTTATCGCACAAGACGTTCGAAAAACTCCTGAACCTTCATTTAAGGTATCATGAGGAGCAAAATACAGGCGTGAACATGAGCAAGGTGCTCAAGGGATCTAGGAGAATTGTTGACTTGTTGTTTACAATGATGCATAATCTCCTTCCAATTATTTTCCAAGCAGCACTAACGCTCATTGTTCTGCTTGCTATTGCATGGCAGATTGCACTAGTGTATGTTGTATTTGCGCCATTGTTCATCTGGGTTCTCCTAAGAGGTTCTTTGGCGACACAGCAGGCCCGCAAGGCATATCACGAGTCTTACGATGAATTTGCAGCAAAAATGACTCAGGGCATGACGAACATTCGAACAGTTAAGGATTTCGCAAACGAAAAGAAGGAACTAAACAAAGCAAGAAAACATCTCGACGACTACTCATTCCACGTCATGAAACGCATCAAAATAGGATTGAAGAACATGATGCTGGAAGACACTATTGTGAACGTAGCAAGGGTTGCCGTCCTTGGTTTCTCGGTCTGGCTTATGACAAAGGGAACTGTCTCTCCGGGAAATCTGGTGCTTCTAGTTACTTTAGGAGAAAAGGCATTCATCAACCTTGCAAGATTAAGCAGAGTGTATTACCAGGTGCAGGATACAGAACCAAGCATCGAGCGCTTCCATGAAATACTCAATTATCCATTAGATGTTGTTGACAAAGACACTCCATTCAAAGTTACAAAAGGTTTCGTGGAGTTCAGGGACGTAACGTTCCAGTACCCCGACACAGAACAAGCTGCTCTGAAGAAAGTGAGCTTCATGATTAAGCCTCTTGATACTGTTGCCTTCGTGGGAAGGTCCGGCTCTGGAAAAACTACAATCATCAAGCTCCTATTGAGACATTATGATGTTACAGGTGGAAAGATTCTGATAGATGAACATGACGTAAAAGATTATTCGTTCAGTAATTTGCGAGATGGTATTTCCGTTGTCTCGCAGGACGTTGAACTCTTCAATGAAAGCGTACACGAAAACATTGCTTACGGCACAACAGGCATGTCAAGACAGGATGTGATTGATGCTGCAGAAATGGCGAATGCGCATGAATTCATAATGGAATTGCCAAAAGGATATGAAACTTTAGTAGGAGAGCGCGGGGTAAAACTGTCAGGAGGACAGAAACAGCGCATAGCCATTGCGAGAGCACTTCTCAGAAAACCAAAAATTCTGATTTTTGACGAAGCAACCTCTTCACTTGACTCAGAATCTGAGAAGTTAATACATAGGAGTATAGTCAAACTGATGGGCAGGGTAACTCTGGTAATAATTGCCCACAGGTTCGCAACAATAGAGAGTGCGGACAAGATAATAGTTCTGGAGAAGGGTCTGTTGAAAGAAGAAGGCACGCACGCACAACTAATGGAAAAGAAAGGCATATTCGCAATGCTTAGAAAACTACAGGAACTTGGCGAAATGGAGAAATGATTATAAACCGGCAATCCCTCCCAGTGAAATGCACAAACCACTCCACCAGCTCGACTCTTACACAAAGGAATTTGATTCTAAAGTAAAAGCGGTAATTGACGGCAAACGCATAATTCTTGAAGACACGGCATTCTACCCCCAAGGAGGCGGACAACCTTGTGACCAGGGCACCCTAACCACACATGCAGGAACTGTCTACAAGGTTCTCTCAGTGAGCAAAAAAGACGGGTTGATAGTTCATGAGGTTGACAGTCCAGGACTACAGAAAGGAGATAAAGTGCATGGCGTGCTTGACTGGGAACGAAGATACAGATTAATGAGAATGCATACTGCGGCCCACGTTCTTTGCGGCGTTTTCGAGCAAAGAGAAGAAACCTTGATTACAGGAAACCAGCTTGATTTGGAGCAGAGCAGGGTTGACCTTTCTTTGGAAGAATTCAACCGCGAAAAAATTGAACAGAGCGTCGAAATAGCAAATGGCATTCTCAATAAAGCACTTCCAATCGAAGTGAGTTTCATAAAGATGGAAGACGCGAAGAAGAACACTAAATTGTTCAAGCTTGCAATGGAATTCCCGCACGATTTGGATGAAATACGACTTGTTGATATTGTAGGACATGATTTTCAGGCAGATGGTGGCACGCATGTTAAGAACACAAAGGAAGTTGGAAAAATAGTTCTTCTGAAATGCGAGAACAAAGGAAAGGATAAAAGACGTGTTTATTTTGGATTGGAGCCTTAAACTCAATTTCTTGAACTAAACCATATCAAACATTTCAGTTGTCTACACACAGTTACGACGCTGTAGACTTTCCACTAAATCAACTAATCTAATACCACATTAAATATAATATTTTCACTATTTAAACAATCACTTAATCACACACTGGACAAGATGACGATTGTGTTAAATAAGCACAAACCTTAGATCAAAAAATGCTGATGAAGACCCTTGCATTCTTGCCTGGAATAAGTCAAAAGATGGAAGAAAGACTTCAAGCAGAAGGTTTAACAGATTGGACCCGTTTCTCAAGGAGAGAAAAAATTAAGGGAATTAGCTCTAGCAAAAAAATTCTGCTCAATCACACACTGGACAAGGCAAGGGTTGCCCTCCTCAACGAAGACAGCAAGTGGTTTGCTGAACATTTACCCCCAAGGGAACACTGGCAGTTATATGACGAGTTCAAGGATGACGTGCTCTTCATTGACATCGAGATTGCCTCAAAAAGAAATCATGTAACGGTCATAGGCATAAGTGATGGTTTAACAGTTAAGACCTTGATGTCTGGCATGCACATTGACAAGAACACATTCCAAAGACAAATTTCAAGGGCAAAACTTCTTGTAAGCTTCAATGGAAAAAGCTTCGACATTCCTGTGCTTGAGAAGTTTTTCGGCATTAAAATTGAAACGCCACACTTTGATGCGAGGCATGCATGCGCCAGAGTTGGATTGAAAGGTGGCTTGAAGCAAATTGAGAAAGAACTTGGAATCTACAGGCCAATTGAACTTCGAGGCAATCCTGTTGATTTGTGGAAAGCGTTCATGGCTTCAGGCGACAGGGAATGGTTGGAGAAACTCGCCGAGTACAATGCTTATGATTGTTTGAACTTGAAACTCGTTTGCGAGAAAATAGTACCTATTCTTTCCGGGGCAGTTTCTTCGCCTTGGCAGGATTCTTCGATTCCATCTGAGGAAAATCAGTCTTCTCCATAATCAAAGAGCCCATGTACCCACATTCCTTGCATAGATATGTTCCTGTAACGCCGCCAGCATAATACGTAATGTTGGGGCTTCTGCACCGTGGACAGAATATAGTATGCATACTATAGAAATATTCTTGACATATTAAATCATTTCCATAAAGCATATATACGCACCACCTGTCCCTAAACAAGGGGATTATGGAAAAGTTCAAGGCAAGGCTTGAGAATGCTTTAAGCAATAATCATACAATCGTCTTCTCAGCGCGCTGTACTGTAGACTACAAAGGAAGGGCCGAAGCTTTTTTGCCGGAAGGAGACCGCTTTGTTATCATAAAGTCAGACAAAGCTTTGTTGGTGCACCAACCCCAGGGAAACACTCCCGTAAACTACATGAAGCCAGGTTCAAGACATACCTTAATCCTTGATGATGATTCATGCACCCTCCTTAGCGAAAACCACTCTTTGAAGGAATATCTGGAGATTGCAATTAAGGACATTCACTTCCTGGAGTCAAGAAAACTAGACGATAACAGCAAATTATCCCTTGCGGGTAATGAGCGAGACATGTCAGACCATTTGTTTGAGAATCCTGAGTTGGTTGAGCCGGGCTTCAAACCCGTCTCAAGGGAAGAGCAAACAAAGTATGGATTCCTAGATTTATGGGGAAAGGATGAAAATGGCATTCTTACAGTAGTTGAATGCAAAAGGTACCTTGCAGATCTGGCTGCAGTAACACAATTAAGAAGATATGTTGAGAGAATGGAGCACGAAAAGAAGCAGAAAGTAAGGGGTATTCTGGCCGCTCCGAAGATAAGCGCCAACGCAAAGAAGATGCTTGAAGATTGGGGTTTCAGGTTCAGCCCTGTTGACCCCCCTCTAAGATTAAAGAGAGACCAATCACAACAAAACTTGTTCGAGTACTGAATTACAATAAACACACTACTTAATTAAACACTAAAAGATACATTTATCAAGACAACAAGAACCAAAAGGACAATGATACTAACAATAATCTATCTCATCGTTATGCTTGCATCGCATCCGGTTTCAACACCCGCGACTCTTCTCTGGGCATTCATGGCAGTGGACGTTGCTGCAGTATTGTGGTTCTCGAATGAATCTGAGAAATCAGAGTAAAAGCTTCCTTGCTTCTTCAGCGCTCTTCCTGTGAAAGACGACTTCATGCAGTGCTTTCGAAAGCTTAATTGGGTCTGGATGCTGCCAGATATTCCTTCCAATTGCAAAGCCTGTAACACCAGCACTTAAGGCCTGTTCTGCCATCTTAAGAAAATCAGTTTCGGGCTCGTAATCCCCCCCGGCAACAAGTACTCTCGCCCTTCCTGCGTTCTTCACTATCCATTTGTATCCTTCTGCGTCTCCATTCCATTTCAGCTTCACGAAGTCAGCGCCAAGCTCCAAAGCAATTCTTGCAGAGTAAGCAATTAAGTCAGTGTCTAGATCGTTCTTTATTGTAGGGCCTCTTGGATACATCCACGCAATAACAGGTAGCCCATAATTATGCGCTTCCTCCACTATCTTCCCAAACTCCTGGAACATCACAGTCTCAACTGGAGAGCCATCATAAATAGTGTAACCCACTGCTGACGCACCCAGTTTAATTGCCCTATCGACAGAGCATATCTGCCTAGATATGGGATTAACTTTCGGGATTTCAGTCTTCCCGTTCAGCTTCACAATCAAAGGAACGTCTCTGTAATGCTCATGATAGTACTTTTCTGCTAAACCATTCTGAAGTATAACGCCAGTATACTTTCCTTCAAGTGCTATGTCTAGAATGTACTTGGGGTCTGAGTTCTGCAAATTGAAATCTCTTGGGCCGTGCTCCAGCCCCTGGTCGTAAGCGAGGAACAGTGCCCTGTTCTTTAGGAGAAGCTTGCGTGCATTAATCATACTGCAATTTCGTAAAGAGCGTATTTAAAGGTTATGGTGAAACTGGGTTAGCGAAGGGGCATATTCTTTGGCACCTTCACAGTATGCGCGAGCCTACAACGGCTTAGTATGCACAGCCCGCTTATCCTCGTTAACGCGCTTCAATGCTTCATCTCGTGAGAGAAGGATATTCTGCGCTCCTTTGTGGGTAATTACGCTTTCCGCATTGCAGAATGCCATCTTAACTGCTTTCTTGAATGGAAGTTTCATTGCAATACCAGCAACCAATGTTGAAGCAAATGCATCGCCCGCACCTGTTGTCTCGACGACCTTAACGTTTACGGGCAGTGCGTGATACACCAATCCTTCATGGAGAACGTGTGCGCCATGCACTCCATCTGTGATTGCAACAGTATGTGGACCTGCATCCCTTAATCGCAGAAGCAATTGTTCAACAGGATGTTCCCCTGCAATGAGCCGCGCTTCTTCGTTGTTAAGCACGAGAACATCACAATACGACAATATTTTGCTTAGTTCTTTTATTCCCATATTGGCAAGATATGCGCTTGCACTCAGCGCAACTTTGACTTCCTGGTCATGTGCCCTTTTCACGAGCACCTTCATGCTTTCCCAGCTCTCACCCAGCATAGTGCTGCAGTAAACCCATTTGGTATCTATTTTCTTTGGCAGAAACTGGGAAGAAAAATGGTCATTGCACCCTTTGTAGACGAGAATAGTACGATCTTCTGCTTGACTGTCCAGAACAACGCTATATCCTGAGATTCCTTGGGTTGATCCAACAAAAGCCACACCCTCTCCGTTTAGCTTCTTGGAAATGTGCTCGCCCGTTTCATCTTTGCCTATCATGCCCATGAATGCGGTTGACAAACCAAGTCTGGCAAAGCTCACTGCTGCATTTGCTCCCGAACCCCCTAACTCAAATGATAAGTGCTTAACAAGAATTTTGCTTCCAAGAGGATACGCTACTAGTTCTTCCTCTTTTCCAGGCGTCTTGATGGTTATGAATTCTGCGTCTGTGTCTACGAAAACGTCAAGAGTACAACTCCCATAACAAATGACGTCATTCATTCTCTTCATCAGAGATGCCTGTTTTTAAATATTGTCAGAATCTGGCAGAATCCAGAATGGAATGGGCATCCCTGGCACCTTTGACTTTCGCGAATCTCTTCTTATCCTTTGCCTCAATCTCTGCTCTGATTCTCATGACTGAAGTTTCCTCGTTACTCACCCTTGCTAATTGGTCCGCGACAACTAATCCATAAGGATATCCAAGGAAAGCAGGGTCGTTATGAAGCTGCAATGATTCCAGGTCATGCAAGTTGGCTTCATGAAATTGGATTTTGAATATTCGTTCTGATTTAGGATGGAGCTTCACGTAACCTTGCACACCATCTCCACTGTACCACGCACCATTTCCAGACGCAAAACTCATTGTTTCCGCGTCCTCGCTGGTCTTGCAGAAGCCAATTACTCTTTTTAGTCCTTTAAGAATTTCTGACTCTTTCTTATTTCGTGCTCTTGCCTCTCCATCGAGAACTGTAATGCCTTGAAATGGTTTTAATGCTTCTTTCAACTCAAGTAATCTGCGGGCTTCGTTGAATGCTGATTCGGCATCACTGGCATCAATTTCCTCATGGAGTTTTAGGTTTTCTGACTCAATAGCGTACTTGCTTGAATTCTTCTTCACCAAAACGAGTCCTTCGCTTATTTTTTGTTGGGTTCTCTCTTTTCCCTGAAACTCGACCGAAGCAATTCTAATGAATCCAAGAGTTGAATGTCCTGCAGAAAAAATGATTTGAGAGCCGCCATCTATGAAACGCATAGGTGCAGGAAGAGGAGGTGCAAGACGCACTTTCCCATTTGTTTCACTATTTTCGAATCCCTCAATCCACTTATTTACAATATCCACGAGAAAGATACATCCACGTTGCTTTTATTGCTTTCTGAAATTCGTTCTGCGTGAATTTCAGGATGAAAAACCTCTCCAGACTAAGGTTTTTCATTTCTAAACACCCTTTACGTGGTGGAACAGTTTTGGCTGCTCAGAAGGTTGTTTTAATGCCAGGTACTCTTTAATTGTTCTGTGTAGACGGTAAGTGGTGGAGTAAAGATCGTCCTTGTGTTGTTTTATTATTTTGTTGTAGATTCTGTGCCTAAACAGCCAGTGGAAATGTTTCAAAATTGGGTGTTTTTGCATTCGTTCTAAGGGATCAAGTCGAAGGTACGACGTTACTCGTATTATACCATCTCCTCTATTGGTGCTCACTTTGTGCCCTTCCACCATTACTTCCGCAGTGCCAAAATTAATGCCTTGGAAATTGATTTTTATGAAATACTCAAAATAGTCGTTGCCTGGCACTCTCTTTGCCCTCCACCATATATGAAAGTCCTTGTTGCCATTTGGATTTACTCGTTCCCAATAAAGGTCCTCAACGTAGTCAGTGCCATCAAGATGTTTGAATCCCTCATCCTGAAGCCACATGTAAACTTGTTTGTAGAAGTTCTTCCAATGATAAACGTCTTCGTGCTCAACTTCGAACCTCGCCACCTCTTCGTTGAGCTCTGAGTCGCTTACATTTCGGAACATATTGTAATCAAGACACGGCAGGTTTTAAAGGTTTCGAGGCCAGCCTGAGCCACGACAGTGCGGATGCGTCACATGCTTAAGCACAAGCTTCGCAACAAAGAATGCAGGCATTGGTTTTGAGACGACCTTTGCCCGTTTCGGCTTTCTAAGTGCTTCTAGTATTCCTTCTTTGGTTGGCTGTGCTTCAAGTTCCGTCCAAGTATACCCCATTTCAGCAAGATCGTGAGTATCGCTATTTCCTATCAGTGTTTTCTTGTGCAAAAGTGCCCATCTCTTTGCTTTCTCATTTGGAATGTTGTAAAACCACGTCCTGAAATGGTTGTACTCGACTGCATGAAACATTTTCTCGTAATCGTTGATTCCTGCTCCGATTGATGTTCCAAACGGATAAAATGGATGTGCAGCACAAATAACTGCATTATTCTTTATTTCTTCAAGGTCATCGAGAGTTTTAATCTTCTTTCTTTCCTCATCTGTTATCCCGTAAACAAGTACATGGGGTCCAGCAGGCCATAACTCAACACCTGGAATCATAGTTATTCCTTTTGCCTTTGCATACTGCACCAAATCCAGCGGAAAATGAACCTTGCCGTGCAGCGTGAGAGAAATAACGTCCAGTTTCAACTGCTTTGCTCTGTCAACCAACTGCCTCGCAGAATACTGTGCCAGCTTCCCATGATGACCATGGCATGGATCTTCCTTGCTGTGATGATGTAAGTCTGCGTGGAGCATACTAATGGTAGAAAACTGAAGTTTAAAAGATGCTCGGCTAAGGCAGCCAGCTCTTCTCGTCCTTTAGTTTCTCTGGAAGGTAAGTATCGATAACGTAATTCAGACCCCAAGCAGCGAGTGCTTGTTGTTCTGCCCTTACCTTCATTTTCATGAGTTTTTCTATCGCATTTTCCCATTCCTTGTGGTGCTGTATGAACGGGTCGTCTTGATTCCATCCTTGATTCTCTTGATATCCACTTCCTTAAGAGGATGTGTCGGTAGTTTGTACTTGATGATGTCATCAGGGGTAACCCCAAGGAATTTTGCATTGGGAACGCAGAAGTACTGGTTGATGTGCGCTGCATTACCAGATCCTACTTTGAACGTCCTGTAAATGTTGAGGAATCCGTATGGGTCTCCGTCCGTAAATACGTACACAGGGAGTTTCATCTCATCGCTCAGCCTTCTGATGAATCGCCTACATGCTCTTGTTGGAACGCCCCCCATGCTAACCAAGATGCAATTGGATTTCTTCCAGTAATTATGCTTTACGAGACGTTGGAACATACCCGCTGTTTCAATTGCAAGAATGAACTTGGCTTTCGTTTCAAACGTTAATTCCTCTACACTTGAAGGTATTGAATATGCACCTGAGCCGAATTTTGTGCAGTCTATCCTTACTTCCTTTCCTGTTTCCGGGTCTTTATCTATTACTATCAAAGCACCAGCTATATCTCCCCCTTTCTCCTCAGGAATAAAACCCAACTGCTCTCTGTTCACACCAAACATAGCCTCAACGTCATCCATTACTGTGTCGGATTCGGGTTGTTCGTTGAAGCGTGCCTCTCCCCAGTTTTTAGAAACGTAATATGCTTCCCTCTTTGTAGCTATATCGTTCGTCTCAACAAGTTGCTTGCTCAAACCCATCATTCGCAATGTTTGCGCGAATGTCTTAACTGTAGAAGCTGTTAGTGTTCTTTTCTTTTCGCCTTGTCCCAGTTGAAAGTAACCACCTTTCTCGTTGTACGTTACATTGCTAAGGCTTCTTATGGGAGTGCTTATGCTGGGGCTTTTATTCTTCTTGATACTCTCGTAGATGAGCTTGGACGTATCCTTGATTTTCTTTACAACATCACTCATCGTCGTCCTCCCTTTCTTCCTTGCCGATTTTTGCGAATTCGGCATCGTATTCCTCATTAACTGTTGGATCAAAGTCTACCTTGTCAAGTTTTCCACGCTGTTTCTCAAGCAATTCTTCCAGTTGGTCTTCTAACGCTTTCTTTTCCTGTTCTGGCAGCCCAAGAATTTCCTGCAATGCCGCAGCAAGATGTGGAATGTACTTTTCTATGTATCCTCTTTTCTTCAGCTCTTCCTTCACTCTGTGTTTTTTCTTTACGTAGCTCGCAAGTTTCCTGCCTGCTTCCTGCAAAGCCAGTTTCATCTCCTTTATGATTTCGGGATAATGTGCAATTGCTTCCTTTGATTCTGATGTGAAAGGAACCCATACAGATGCAATACTTACTGCAATGGTAAGTGGGCCCACGGGCAGAGAACCTTGACTTTGATTTAATCCGTATGATTTCCATGATGTTCCCATTACTGCCTTTGTCACGGCACAAGCTCCTTGCTGGAAAAGTAAAGGTACTCTATTTGCGAATCTTATTAGTCTGGCTTGCTTGTCTCCTGGTTGGTCTCCTCCGTATGCCAGACCAACTTCAATAACAAATGGATTTCCCCGGTAAACCGCAGGACTTCTTGATACTGCACAGTAGAACTCCGCATTGATTTCCTTTCTCAATCCCTTTTCGAGTTGTTCTGAGCCAATTGGCGAGATACAGTCTGTGGGGGGAGCCATCAGTTTTGTTTCCTTGATTCCCTTCATCAGTTGCTCTGCATTCTCCCTGCTCATTTCCTTTGGCTTCGTATTTGGAAGTAGTCTGGCATTCTCGCATATTTGTTTAGCTGCTTGTGCTCCAACTCTTGAAAATTCAGTTGTCAGGAAACTTTGCAAAGTTCTGGCTTCAGTATGTTGTAACATATCCCATAAATAACCTAACTCTACTCCTTCTGGATGTGGTTTGATTTCTTCCGGTTGCGGAGGTAGTTGGTTTACTGCTCTTGCGAATATTATCTGTTCTGCTTTTGGATTCGTGTAAATAATAGTAACGTGAGGGTTGGAGATTGCCGTTTCTTTCAAGTATTCATCAATACTTTGAGAGCCACCTTGATATGATGCCTCTAGGTCCAATTCAATCTTTGTCCCGTGCGCTTTCTCGTCCCACGCAACGTCCTCTTCCGAAACAATTTCTGCGTCGTTCTTCTTTGTGTCTAACCTTAGTTCGAATGCGTGAGCAAGCTTATGCCCCTTGACTTTGCTAAGAATCTTCGCGCTTCTTCCCGTTGTTAGTTGCGCGTACATTACTGAAGCTGAAATGCCTATTCCCTGCTGGCCTCTTGATTGACGTAATCTGTGAAACTTGCTTCCATAGAGTAATTTAGCAAAAATCTTGGGAATCTGTGCTTTTACGATTCCAGGACCATTGTCTTCCACTATTACCCTGAATCGTTCATTAGTCATATCAATAACTTCAACTAGGACTTCAGGCATGATTCCTGCTTCCTCGCACGCATCTAGAGAGTTATCTACCGCTTCCTTGATCGTGGTCATCAGGGCTTTTCGTTTGTTATCAAAACCCAGAAGATGTCTGTTTCTTGCAAAGAACTCAGCTACACCTATATCTCGTTGCTTGGCCGCCATCTCGTCGGCAGTAAGCCCTTGTTGACCGTTTGGCATGAATGTGCCGCCCCAGGACGATTATTAAGCTTTGTGGTCAGAAGCAAGGCATAACCTTTAAAAACCCCTCTCGTTTCCCTCAAAACATGGAAATGAAGGCGTTCAACCGCTGGAGCACTGAGGGTATTAAGGTAGACGACCCTGGCCTCGTAAGGTACATCCAGATTCAGCCTCGAATAGTTCCAAGGTCTGGCGCAAAGTATGCAGGCCGTGATTTCCATAAGAGCAGAACTTTCATTGTTGAAAGGCTCATGAACAAGCTTATGGGAACGGGACACAAGGGAAAGAAGCACGTTACCAGTTCAGGTCACAACACAGGACAAGGTTTGAACGCTTATGCAATTACTGAGAAAACGCTTGGTATCATCGAAACCAAGACCAAGGAAAACCCAATCAAGATTCTTGTTAAAGCTATTGAGAACGCAGCTCCTCGTGAGGAAATCATAACGATTGAGTATGGTGGTGCGCGTTATCCAAAAGCAGTTGAGTGCGCACCCCAAAGACGCGTCGACATTGCATTAAGGCAGATGACTCAGGGTGCAGCGCAGAAGAGCTTCAAGTCCAAACGCGTTATCGAAGAAACTTTGGCAGAAGAAATAATCAACGCATTCAATATGAACGGTGCTTCTCAGGCAATCTCTAAGAAGCTCGAGACGGAAAGACAGGCGGACTCGAGTCGTTAGGTCTGTTTACTCACTAATTCAACTTCTGAGAGCCAACATTTATATACACATTTCTACTCACCAATAGTAATATGGGAATAATCAACTCAGCAAGAAACAATCTGTTTGGCGGCAGAAAACGAATGGCGCTCACAGCATTACTGACAGCAGCCACACTCTATGGCACTTACTCTGCAAACGGAGGAGGGTTTCCACCTTTTTCCGTTCACAAGAACCAAAATTCTGCAGGAATCTGTATGGCGCCAAGAGTCGAAATCTCAGAAGGTTCGACGTTTTATGGCATTGTTTTGTCTGGTTACAATGTCAACAATGGCAAAGTAATTGGATTGAACCTTAACCTGGCAGGGGGCCATGGTGCCAAGGGAGAAATGAGGGGTCTGGAATTCAGCGTGATAGGCAATTTAGAAGACAACAAAATAAATCTAGACTCAACTCTCTTTGATGACATGACGCCAAAGCATAATTACACTGTGAATGGAGTGAATGTTGGACTAATGGTGGCTCGTGCTGGAACGGTCAATGGAGTACAGAGCGCATTGTTTGACAACACCGCACGAACGCTGAATGGTATTCAACCCTCGCTAATCTCTTCAAAAGCAGAACAAGGTACATATGGACAAATTGGCATAGAATGCAAACAAGGAGATGCAGCACACCGAACGCATTCATTTGTGATAGGCGGCGACTTGCCCGACCTGCTCAAATAGAATGCCAAGCAGACAGAAGTAATCAAGCAACAAACTCAACGTTCTTCATGTCTTTGAATGCTTTGTCTCCTGTGAGGAACTTTATGCCTAGTCTTCTCGCTGTTTCGTATCCTATGCAGTCTGCCATGCTGAGCTTCTTCTTTTTATGAACGAACTTCAGTTTTGCTGCGCGTAACACGTCGCTTGTGAGCATATTTCTTACTAGGTGTTCGTAACCACCAGTAACTGCATAAGCCGCTGTCTCGTTCTGTGTTCTTAAAACGTAGAAGAAAAGTTCAAAGATATTCACTTGAGTCAAGACAGCTTCGCAACCAGCATATTGCTTATAGTTTGGATTACCCAAAATCAATTCAATAAGAGCATACGTATCAACATAATAAGATTCAGTCATCGTAAAGTTCTTTGTCCATTTCATCCAATATCTGCTGGGTTGACTTGCCTTTAGGTCTCTTTATCATTCCGAACATTTCTTTGGGAATTCTTCCCGGCTTCACTATTAGCAAGGTGTTAGGCTTATCCAATTCAATCCCTTCAGCATCCACTAATTCTTTAGGGAGGATAATTCCCACACTGTTTCCCCATTTTCTAGGTGTCACATCACAGGTTGTCATGTTTAGACAAAGTATAATATCTTTATATGTGTTTCGGCTTAGATTCTGAAGATTTTCCAGAACAACACTATTTCTTCGAAGCTTCAATAGCTAGATACAGTCCCTTTTCGCTTGTCTCTGCCTTGCCCATTCTCGTAACTGACTGAATCGTGAACCCTGCCTCCTTGATTGCCTTTTCTATTTGTTCTTTGCTGTGAAGATACAGGGTTGTATCAGTAAGCGTTTTTCCTTGGCCTAGGTCAAACGTACCAGTAAGAAGATTGCCATTGACTTCATAGTGAGAATAAAACGTTTTGCGCTCTTCGTATGTTTCTGGATTAGCAGTAATTACAAGCATCTTTCCGCCTTTCTTCAGAACGCGATACATCTCTTCAGCTACCTTGTTCAAATTTTCTAGATGCGACCATACCCAGATTGACATGACCGCATCAACCGAATCATCTCCAAGAGGAATTAAGTACGCATCTCCAAGGATGAACTGTTTGTTGTACTCTGGATATATTTCATGAGCTCTTTCTAGCAAAGACTCAGATGGCTCCACACCCACGTACTCAGTTTTCTCGTCGACAAGAGCAGAGCAAGCTCCCTGACCGCAACCAATGTCTGCAACTGCTTCCGGCTTAATGTTATTCAGCCATTTCTTGATGAAGGGGAATATCTCAGTCTCTCTAGTCCCCTCAGAGTTCGGTGTTTCCACCCACTCAACCCATTCGTCTGAAAGCTTTTTGTTGTACATACGACCAGCTCCCAGTACATTGATTCACACGTACCTTTTAACGTTTACGTTGCAATGTCTAATCAACCACGCGCAATGGCCTGAATTGCTCTTGGTATGTCTGAAGCTGCATTCACCAGAACCAGTTGTTTGGGCATAATATCTTTTGTATACCCCCAACCGTACTCAACTAGAATTATGTTCTTTAGGCCTGCTTTCGTGCCTTCCTCGAAGTCGATGCTCCTGTCCCCAATTAGGACTACCACATCAGGCTTCATGCCTCTCTCTTTCAGAAAATCCCGTATGAGCTTGTCCTTCCTAATTCCCTGCTGACCATCTCTTGCAATCACTCTTGAGAAGAACTGCGCAAGTCCGTACCGCTGAAGCTTGTCGTTGATTTCATCGCTATGTGTGGAGGATAAGATTACCAGTTCATAGTCCTGCAGTTGCTGCAACGCTTCCCTGATGCCAGGGAACAATGGAGGCGTTGCCTTCAATATCTCTTCCCTGTAGAACTTGCTTGTTTCTCTTTCATGTAAATCTCTAATGCCCAGCACATTCTGCACATGATGATGGTCTTGTCCCCTCCAAAGGTCCCTGAATTCCTCATTGGTTGCAGGGTACGTGCCGCCGAATCTTGCACACATTTCCCTATAAATCTTGCAAAGGTTGGGAAACGTGTCAACAATCACGCCATCGTAGTCGAAGAGGATTACTTTTATTTCCATCACAAGTAATATCCATAGTCATTTATATAAATTGTTCAGTACATGGAAGGAAACAAATGGACATACCTGATATTCTTAACAACATAAATAATCGGAAAATCTTTCAGGATTCACCGCTCGGCTTTTCTGTCGGAATAAAGAGAATAAAACCTCTTAACCCAAGAGGAATGGTGCCTGAGGTTACACGTGCGTATTCCGTGGTTGGTTTAGCTTTGGGAACAAGTCTAATGTGACCAGTGGCGCTATGCCCCCCAAACGCTGCATTATATGTCTGCCTAGTTTGTTCAGGTATCAGTCCATACTTCTTATCCGCACCAGTTAATACCTGGCCAAGATTATCGCCCACTATCACGACTCGATACCATTCATCGGGTGCCACAATTGCAGATTCTGTTTGTGTGGCTGGGCTAATCTCAGTTGCCCCAGGTCCCTCAAAGATAAGCTGTACAACGTCCCCAATATTGTAACCCTCATCAGTCGTGCGTTCCATGGCTCAAGGGAGATATCACATTAAATATAAGCTTTGCCATGAACAGCGGCAGTTCCAATGGACAAACGCAGGCATAGTTAATCCAAAGAATACCATTCGTTCCAGGTCAAAGAGAAGTACCACCTGAATGAACTATGGGTACGTGCGGCGCAATCGCCCGTATCTGCAAATTATCATTAGGAAAGTCCACTAGCCTAAATATATTCCTCAACTCAGAATGTATTATCACCTGATAACAGAGAGACGAACCAGGTTCGATGCGGTACCTCAGAGCGACTGCACGCGAGTAAGAACGGTGCCTGGAGTATTTGAGTTCCAGGTGAGGAAGAGGCGTGTCAGGTTTCAAGACTTGTTCAAGCACGTTTGTGTAGCCCATCTTTCTGTGCACGGGTGGCATTCTTCTCAGGTCTTTCACAACCAAGTCATCCCATCCTCTCAACTTTTCTCCCCGCAAAGTAGGGTACGAGATTTCGTACGCGTGTGATTGAAATATAAAGTCCTCAAACACGACTATCATGTCCGGCTCTAGAAGTGAGTTTTCTATGAGAGCCGGGTGGAATGCATGCGTTGTTTCCTTGGCAGTCATACCTTCATACCATTTACCAATCAATGTGTCATACTCTGCCTTGTCAAAAGGCCTTATGTGAAAGTCAGCGGGTAGCATTTTCAGAACTCCTTCCTTTCACACTACTAAAACTACTCAACCCCAATTCATCCAAGTCAACAATCGGCCTCGGAATCTTAACAGTATCTTCATATGCTATTCTAGGACATGCAGTATTAACAAAAACTTCACAGAACGGGAAGTCCTCCAATGATTGAAGGTTGAATGTGTTATCTGTTAAGAAGTAGAAGTTCTTGTCAGGATACTTTTCTTTGAGTTGTAAGGCGTTCCTTATTCTTGTCTGGCCTGGTTTTGTTGTAACGAGCACACCAACATTCTTTGCCATTAAGAATGCAGACATTGCTGCCTGCCTTTGCTTCTTCATCTTCTCAACGTGCGCTTTATCAACAATGCCATGCGCGTTGTTGAACGGATTGTAATAATAAACGGGCTTGTTGTTCTTCAGCATTAGTGCATGTGGATGAAACAACCCATCACCAACGTAGAAGAAAGCAGGAACATCAAATTCATCAACATTGCAACCATAGAGTTGCCCTAAATATTGCGTATGTCTCGTCTCAGAAAGCACGGGCTTCTTGCCTGCATCTTCCAACTGCTTCTGGATTTCTTCAAGCTGGTGTATGAATTGAACCGTCGTAAACAATCCGAAATCAACAGGCAGCTCGTCAAGTACTTCTTTGGGCAAAACTATCTTGCCAGTGTACCTCACCTCTGCGTGAATAATTTTCATGGTAAGAAGAAAAAATGATTAAAAAATTATATAGTGCATCCGCTAAGCTTTGCAAGCTGCGCGAAGCTCTGTTCTCCTGAAACCCTTGTGCCATCCTTGAATACCCAAGTTGGATATCCAGTTATGCCTGCATCCTTGCAAGCTTGTGCTTGTGCATTAGGGTTTTCGGGTGTTGAGCATTCAACGTAAGGCAGGTCTTTTGCTGCTTCTCCGAACAATTCTTTCTGAGAATTGCAGTGACTGCACCATGACGCACCATAGAAGTACGCACCATTGTCTGCAAGGCAAGTCGCCAGTTTAGCTTCTGTGCTTAAAGTGTTGTCTTCCTTTCCAGCATACGTTATTGCTGCCTTGTTCTTAATGTTCTGCAGGAAAACTGCGTACATTCCCTTTGCCTTTTCGAGCTTTATTGCTTCTGCAATTGCGCTTCGAACATCCTCGAACGGAACTGTCTTTGCGGGCTGGCTTGAGACTTTCTCGATGTAATGGTATCCGAATTGGGTCTTCGCCACTGCATTTTCTCCTACATTAATACTGAAGCTCGCATTTTCGAACTCTGGAACCATGTATCCCCTTGGGAACGTATATTCGCCGCAGTTGGCTACACTTCCTGCATCATCGCTGTACTCAGTAACGAGTTCACAGAAACCTGCTCCTTCTGCCAATTTCTGCTTGATTATGTCAATAACAGCCATTGCAGCTGTATCTGAGACATTATCAGATGTTGCGACCAGAATATGTCTTGCAGTTACCTGTTCTGGCTGCTGGAACTGGGCTGAGTTGTTCTTGTAGTATGCCTGCTCGTCAGCTTCAGATACAGTTACCGCTTCCAGTATTGTCTGGTTAAGGTAGTTTGTAATGGTAATCTGCCTTCCATACAAGTCCCTGAACTCCTCGAGGCTTGAGCCTCTTGATTCAAGAGTTGTTACGAGGTCTTCGTCAGTTAAGCCATTGGTTAGCTTGATTTCCTCAATTGCATTATCAATGTCTGCAGGAACCGCCTTAAATCCTGCCTCTTCAGCTGCCTGATATAACACTTCTTCATCAACCATCTGTTCAAGCACATCATCCTTGGTCATTGTAGCCTGAAGGTTTGCAGGCAGCCTGTCATACTGGTTATTCAACGCCAGCTGAGTGATTGGTTGTCCGTTCACCGTAACAAGTACAGTGTCATTGTTCGCTGTGGTAGGTTGCTTGTTAGTGGATATAATTATTCCAACTATGATTACAAGTACGACTACCACTGGAACGATAATCCAGCTGGGATTCATCTTGTTCCTGGATTGTACAGGAGCTGCTGATTTCTTTGTTGTTTTCTTTGAACTTTTCTTTCGTGCCACTTGACCACCTGAGAGTAATTTGGAATGGAGAATGGTCATGCGTTTTTAAGGTTTTCCCGTGGAAACCCTTTTATATAGAATAGACGCATAAGCATCGTGATTGACATAATTATAGGGAGATCTGAGTCAGACAGGAAGAAATACGGCACAAAAGGCACGATTCTGCTTGGAAAACAGTATGTTCGAATGGGTCAAACGGAAAGTTTAAGCAATCCTGTTTATCTTGACACTGCACAAAGCCACGTTATCTTCGTATGCGGTAAGAGAGGAGCGGGAAAGTCGTATACGCTCGGCGTAGTCGCAGAAGGCATCACCGCCCTTCCAAAAGAAATAAGAGCAAACCTTTCCATCGTAATCCTTGACACGATGGGCATTTATTGGACTATGAAGCACGCCAACAAGCCAGATAAGAAGCTGTTGAAGGAATGGGGCTTGGAAGCAAAGGGACTGGACATAACATTATGGGTTCCAAAGGGCGCAGTTCAGAGGATGAAGAAGCAGGGGATGCCAGTGGACGAAGCATTCAGCATTAGCCCTATGGATTTAAGCGGAGAGGATTGGAAGACAGCGCTGGGCATCTTGGAAGGAACTGAATCTTCAATCATCATTGACAGAGTCGTCGCAGACTTAAGAGACTCCGAGAAAAAGTATGGCATGAAGGATATTGTTAAAGCAGTTGGTGCTTCTTCTGCTGGCAAGCTGGCAGTTCAGGACGTGCTTAACAGGCTTGACTCTGCTGAGTCCTGGGGTTTGTTTTCCGATGACGCAACACCATTGGATGATATTGCAAAGCCTGGAAGAGTTAGCGTCCTTGACTTAAGTCCGTACAACCAGGAAGGAGGTTGGACGATAAAGTCCCTCGCTGTTGGTCTTGTTGCTGAAAAGTTATTTACGCAAAGGATGCTTCAGAGACAGCAGGAAGAGTTCACAGCAGTTGAAGAGGCAGAGCATTTTGCTTCTGCGGGCGCTTCAAGGAAGTATCCTCTTGTATGGCTTGTTATTGATGAGGCACATGAATTCTTACCAAATGATAGAAAGACTCTTGCTTCGGATGCTTTGATAACGATTCTTCGCGAAGGAAGGCAGCCAGGAATATCTCTTGTGCTTGCTTCACAACAGCCAGGAAAGATTCACACTGATGTCCTCACTCAAGCAGATACTGTCATTTCGCACAGGATTACAGCTAGAATTGACACTGATGCTCTTGGTGTTTTGATGCAGAGCTACATGCGTAAAGGACTTGCTGAAGAGCTCGACCATCTTCCAAGGGAGAAGGGCGCTGCTTTGGTGTTCGACGACACTAATGAACGCCTTTACCCAATCAAAGTGCGTCCAAGACTAACATGGCATGGTGGAAGTAGCCCAACTGCCTTGAAAGATGAGGAATCATTATAATATCAGAAAGATTCCCTCTTCTCATGTCAAACGAAGTGCCCGATTCAAGGATAGGTTACAAGTTCGCGTATACTACACTTTCTGATGAAACCACACCTGACGCTGTCGTGCTGGGAGGCGCTGCAATGGAGCATCAGAGTCCCCTGCAAGGTAATCGCACTCTGAATGAACCATATTTCCAAGTGTTAAAGCTATGGCTTGACCTTATTGCGCGCAGGACGGGCCATGAAGTTCACGATCCAGAAGTGCATCATGCTTACGTCCTTGGAAGCCCTCTTCTTGATAAAGTGTTTACGAGATTGCCTGGCGAAGAAGCTTCTGACATGGTATATGCTGGCATTCACAGATGCATGGTTGAAAAGTTCCCTCGTTTCGAAGACATGCCTCCTTCTGACGAAACGAGAAGACCACATCATAACCTGCACGTTGACGTTTATGGAATTGCGAGCAATCCTTCTGCTACAGAGGAACAAATCACATTATGTCGAGTAATTCCAGGCATACTACTTGACGATGATATGATGGCATCAGTTGTTGGAAGTCATGACGATTTACGTTTACCTGCAAGAGATAAATTTGCACTGCAACCTGACTTGGGAAGTCTGGTAGCAACTCATAGAGGCATAATCATCGCAAAGCTCGATGAACCCGGCGCAAGAAGGTTAATCAAATATGGTTTCCCTGACAGTTAATCATCTTTTTATACTTCCCAATATATCTCGCATCATGCACCGCGTCCAAAAGCTCTTGAGTAATTGGGGTTATTGTTCCAGAAGAAGTGCTGAAGATATTATTGCACAGGGCAGGGTTTCAGTTAATGGAAAAATTATTTCATTGGGTGACCAGGCAACCGAACAAGATGATATCAGAATTGATGGTAAGCGCGTAAGACAAGAAAGAAAAATTTACATTGCATTCCACAAGCCCATTGGTTGCGTCACAGCAGTTACGGACAAGCACGAAAAAACAGTTATTGATTACATTCGAATAAAAGAACGCATTTTTCCTGTTGGACGATTGGATAAGAACACTTCAGGTTTGCTCATTCTTACAAATGATGGTGATTTCGCAAATCAGATTATGCACCCTTCTAACGAGATTAAGAAAACATATTTCGTCAAGCTTGGCTGGGCCATCGCGCCTTCAGACATAAGACGTTTGAGAGAGGGAATTCAGCTTGAGGATGGCCTTACCAGACCTGCTCTTGTGCGTATTCACGACCCCGACTTCATCGAAATTACGATTCATGAAGGAAAGAACAGGATTGTACGAAGGATGATTGAAGCACTAGGGCATAAAGTAATAGCGCTGCAGAGAACACGTATTGGCAGAATTGACCTTGGAACATTAAGGCCTGGGCGTTACCGCCATTTACCCGTGCCTTATGGAAAAGATTCTCCTATAGTATAAGATTTTTATACTCCCGAATCATTCTCTTTGCATGACCTCAAAATCAGACTTATTACAGTACTGGAGCGACAGGTTTGCTTTCTCGAAAAGAGAGCTTGCTGCCTTTACTGCTGTACACAGGGAGGATTTTATTCCTTCTTCAGCGCAGAGTATGGCTTACGAGGACATCCCACTACCTACATTGAGAGGAAAGACCGTATCCCAGCCAACTACAGTAATGATTATGACTCATGCTTTGGACGTGAAGAAAGGGATGAAGGTCTTTGAAGTTGGTACTGGCTCTGGCTACCAGTCTGCCATTCTTGCACATCTGGTTGGTGCTTCTGGAAAGGTCGTTACCACTGAAATCATTCCTGAGCTCGTTCAATTTGCCAGATTGAATATAATGCGTGCAGGATACGAGAATATTGTTGTTCTGGAGGAGGATGGTCCACGAGGTCATGCGAAGGAAGCACCTTTTGATCGCATAATTCTAACGGCAGCTGCAAAAGAATTTCCTCCTGAACTTGTTAAACAGTTGAAGTTGAAAGGAATTATTCTTGGACCTCTTGGCACTGAAGAGGAGCAGCAGATGGTACGCGGCACGAAGAACAAACAGGGAGGCCTCGACATAGAGTTCCTGGGAAGTTTCCTTTTCTCACCATTGGCGGGAAAACACGGGTTTGTTTACTGAAGAGCTTCAACAGCTTCTGAGAACGTATTCACTTTCACTATATTCAATTTTGTAAGAGGCGTTTCCTGCTGAGGAATAATAAATATATCCACATTGTCTCGTTCCGCAACAATAAGTTTCTGTGCAATACCTCCAACGGGCACCACAGTGCCATTCTCCAGTAAATCTCCAGTTGCAGCTATCTTCCTTCCTTTTACGAGGTCTGGACCATACTGATGTACTAGTTCCAAAGCAATGGGAAGCGAAGCACTGCCGCCTGACGCACCTGTGGAATTTACTGTTACATTAATTCCAAGATATTGTCCTGCAAGAAGTTCTGCAACATCCAACCCCTGTGCATAGTTTTGCGCCAACACAGGGTCAACGTTCATTGGCACGGCAATTGACTCTATGGTTGCAGTATGACTAATTCGTGAAACAAAAAAGCCGAAGATGCTCAAATGGTATTTGTCCGGCGCCAACCTAAACCAGTAAGCCAAAGGATTCTCTGCAATCTTAGCGCTTGTAACCAGAATGTGTGTATCTTTATTCTCGACGTGAATCAGTTGTTCCGTACTCACTAAATCTCCAGGCAAAATCGCATAGTATGGTAATGGAATTGCAAAGAACAAAATCACGAGAAACAATCCTAGGATGAGCGCCGCGCCCTTATTCCGCCTTGAAGCCCTGGAACCATTCTTTTTCATTTAGACGTTGGGGTATCTTGTTTATTTGAGACTTTCTACCCTCAAGAAGATAAGTCATGCTCTGGTGATTTTCCTTCTTGTTCACTTCAACCATTATTCTTTTGTGCTTTACCAAGAGCAATGCTTCCAGTTCCTTTTCGGGAACGATTCTGTTCGTGATTATCGTTACTCTGCTTTGATAGCTTCCAATACCATACGTTTCAAGATAATGGTCAACCAGGATTACAGTCCAGATGAGTATGTAAAGCATGATGCCTATGGAGTATTCTCCAAGTCCGATTAACATCCCAAATATAGCAAAGACCCATATGCTTGCTGCCGACGTAAAGCCGAAGATCTTGTCAGACGTCTTGATTAAAGCTCCTGCACCCAGGAATCCAATACCAGTAACAATCGCACCTAATAAACCACCCTGACCTTCAACGCTTGCCACTATTGCAAGAGCGCACGCACCTACGGCAACGAACGTAAATGTTCCAAATCCAATGGGCTTGTGGGCCTTTTGCCTTTGCACGCCGAATATCATGCTGAGTATGAAGACTATGACAAAACGTAATATGTACTCGAGCATGAGCGCAAACAGCGTGTGCTCCTGTTCTTAAGGATTGCGAAAAAATAACGCACAGAGTTTACGAAGAACAAAACAACCTGATTAAATTGCAATATTGAAAATAATTACAAGAAAACATCATAACTACTACCCAGTAGTATATTTCAGAAAGGTTTATATACTTAGAAACCCTAAGAAAGCCATGCCTAGAGTCATAAGAATGAAGGAAAGGGATGCTTTCAAAGGATCTCTCACTGCAGCAGTATTAAACACAGACATGTCTAAGCTTGGTTATGTTGGTTTGTTTGGCTCAAGCCTAAGCGAAAATGAAGCACATGACCTGGATATCATGGTCGTGCCTGCTTTGGACGCAAAGGTTGGTGAAGCACTCTTGGCAGAACAAGCACTCCTTCGAGAAACAGATGCACGCCTCAGAAGGGACCATGACTTGTACGTAGGTACTTGTCCCAGAAAAATATTCCAGCCAGAGGCATATTGGATTATCGGAGAGCACAAGGGAGTTGCCACATTGTTACCCGTGCACAACATATTCTATCCCGACAAAGGCTCAGGAGACAGGAACAGCCCCGTTCGTTTCTTCGACTCCATTCGAGGCACCACACTCGACCTCTACGGGAGCATGGATTCATTGCTAGCAAGACCAAGTTTGCCACAAGCAACTTTGGAACCATATTTCGTACTGAGTGACATGCGTCCTGCAGACGCTTACCCCGAAGCGCTTCAGAGAGAAAAGCTTGGCGCAGCTCTAAGCTATCTAGCCACACATTATGGAGGTCGTAAACCTGGGAACTTGAGAACGCATGCAGACAGAGACAACGCACTCAGAGAAGCGCTTGTAACTCTAGACAGTTCTAATTGAGCTTGCTAATCCTATCTTCTCAATTACGGACAAAATCTGAAAAAACAATCAAGTCACGCAACCCTAACCCGAAGCTCCTTATCATGTACGCTAAGCTCGACCTCTTCGCCTTGCTTAAGACCAAGAACTGCTTCAACGTCCTTAGGGAGCCGCAGAATCAAATTGCTTCTGTTTCTGCCGAGCTTGGCTTTCATCTTTTGCTTCCTTAGCTTGTTAGCAACAAGCACGCGCTCGATCTGCTCTGGGTCAAAGTAAATTTCGCCGCATGCACATACGAATCCATCGATGTACTCCCCATTGAAAGGTATCCCTTTCTTGTACTTCATGTTCTTACCGCATTTATGGCATTTCATCGTGAAAACCTCCCGCAGTGAATCAGCACCCACACCTCTTCCCTCAGTATTTCATGGTAATCCCGCACGACTACCACGTTGATTACCTTTCTGTTCCTCTGGAGCCATCGTTCGATGGTCCCTATCTTTCTTCTTCTCGGGGCATCAATCCCCTCTTCAAGGACCATCTTGACGTCCTGCAGGGAGTACCCGTTGTGAATCATCTCCCGTGTGGCAGCGAGCGAGGGCACAATCCTCAGTCCTAAGTAACGCACGTCAAACATACGTTCCTAACATATGCAATCTGCATATGTTTATTAATCTTGGCATTGTTTCAAGAAAGTCCATTCAGTTAGCCAGTTCTGAAGCGTTTAAGTGAATTCAGCTCCGAAACTTGAAAGATTTCCAGGGATTACACTGTCTTCTTGAAACTATCGAAGTAAACCTCATCCTCCCAGGAAGAGTACTCTTTCAGCTTCTTGATGACTTCGTCCATAGCCCCAACACCCTATGGAGTATATTTTTCCAAGTAAATACAGGTTTGGCATATATCTTCTTTAATTTCAATATTGAAAGATATAGTTTAGAGTAAGTTATTTTTCTTCAGTAACATCCCTGGCTTGCCTTCCTTGACATCCTCAGTCTTAAGACCAAGCTCTGAGATAAACTTCTGAATCTGTGATTTTGCCTTCTCTGCATCTTCGGGTTCGCGCTTCAGCTCCACTTCAAGAAATAGCCCCAAATCCTTGACGTCTTCGAGAACAATTTCGTAATCATCTTGTTTGAACACATTCCGTTCATTGTGAAGCGTTATCAATTCCTGGAAACCAAGCTCTTCAAGAATCTTATTCATCAACTCAGCATCCTTAACCTCTGTTTCGTGCTCGTCGCTGTAAATCCATTCTTTTCCTTTGAAAACGTCCTTCTTGAACGTGACGAAACTTCGTCCTTCCTGAGTTCTGACTCTGAGCCATGACCTTGGCTCCTTGACAAATTGAACCAATCCTGCAGGATGCTTATAATATACGTCGTGAATAACCCTTATGCCTTCCGGCTCAAAACGCTTCAACAATGAGAGCGCCTTCTCCTTGTCATCAATTACTTTCACTAGAATCTCGACTTCCTTCAACTCGGCTCCTCCGCCCTCAACTCCCTAAGCTTCTCAAGAACTTGTTCAGGGCTCATCAACGGTTTCAAAGCCCTCACTTTTGGAGGAATACCATCCTCGTCATCCAACAAATCTGTTTTGGAAACATAGCATAACGTTGGCTTCAATAACTCCAATGTTTTCTCGTACATCGCCCACTGTTTCTCGAAAGTGTACGAGGGAGTGGGGTCATAAACCCAAACAAGCACATCAGCAACGTACTTCATCGCCAAGTACGCCTGTTTCTCAATTTGATTCATCTTCTCAAACCTGTTCAAAGAACCTGGAGTATCAATGATTTGTACTTTGTGATGCTTCGCTTCAAAATAACCTAGATTGAGTTGCTTCGTGGTAAACGCGTAATCCTTTATTTCGGGCTTGGCTGTTGTAATCTTTGACAGTAGCGTGCTCTTTCCAACGTTAGGAAAACCAACAAGACAAACTGTAAACAATCCATCTTTAACCGACGGAAAGGTCATGAACAAAGCCCTGTCTTCTCTTAACCTCTCACACACTGGAACTGCTCTTTGAACGAAACTTGCAGACCGTCCATAAAATCCCTTAAGAGCAGCGCTCATCTGCATTGGCGTCTTCGCGTCTTTTAGCCTTCCAAGAAGTTCTCTCCTGCAATCCTTAACATTCTTAGTAATCCACATTAACGTTGCAAGGTCTTTCCTGTATCGTTCTTCTTTAATGAGTGCTGTAGTGAGCTCCCTGTAGAACTCTGTCATTGAATCAAGGGAAGGAAAGCCCTTGACAGTTCGCATGAACATGTCCTGCACCGTGTCCTGAAAGGCCTGAGAACGCAAAGTCGCAAGTTTTCTTGACTTGTCCTCAGGAGAAAGCTTCTTCTCAGGCTTTATCTTCAAAGCTCTAGTAAATGGGAGATCTTTCAGTTCTGCCTTTGTTGGCAGGGGAGGGATGTCTGTGAATGCCATGCTAAAAGGAGCGATGTTTCATTTATAAATGTGCCCGCCTCATGCAGACAGAAGTTATTCACTCAATAATGCAATGAGTTCTCTGATTATTAGTTCTATTCTTGCCTGATTTAGGATGAAGTAATTCTTGTGTATTATGAATCCTTCGTAAGATGTGCGATTCCAATAGTCTCGCATCTGTTGCATAAATACCCGTGTCTGTTCATCAAATCCGTATTTCATCGAGATGTATTCGATGAGTTCTTGATGCGCACCGTCACCCTTGACCTTCACTCCTTCCAAAGCAGTCAGGGCTTCCATGAGCTTGTGCATACTGTCGTAATAGTCTGTTAAGGTGTTCGTTGGATATTTCTCTCTGTTGGTTTCCTGTAGACGTTCCAATGTGACCTCTGCCATCTTCCGAAGCGCCAAAGCTTTCTGGGGGTCTGGACGTACTTTGATTCTCATTTATACACCTCAAGGTATCCGGAAAGCACAACACCATTCACAATGTTGTTTTTCAGCTCGCTTGGATACGCGCTAAAGTCCCTGTTAAAGTGCAGTTCTATTGCTCTATGAAGTTTTCGTTCGAATTTCTTTAAATCAAGCTTCTCCTGCACGCACCCCACGAACAAATCAATATCGCTGTCTTCGACATCTTCACCATTCTTGTAACTTCCAAAAAGCACTATCGATTTTGGCATTATGGAATCCGCAATGAATTCCACCAGACCGGATTCAAGGATTGCAAGCATGTTGTGAATTACCTTGTATCTCTTGTAAAGCTTGTTTTCCATGTCTGCCATGTACACTGGAAATTTTCTCACTCCTTTCCTCTCGAATGACTCCTTGATGATTCCAAGCCTTGCCAGTTCTGTGAGATTTTTCTTGACAGAAGTGTGCGCCACACCA